>NZ_CP014145.1:307477-614954 GCF_001542775.1 Microterricola viridarii | reverse complement strand
GATCGCGGCCGAGATGACGGCATCCGTGCCCTGCTGCGTCTCGGTCACGGTGCCGGCGCGGCCGAAGTTGTTGCAGCCGAGCCCCACAGTGGAGACACGGAGGCCGGAGTTGCCGAGGGTGCGGTATTCGATCTGAGCCATGTCTGCCAGCCTATTGCGGATGCCGCGGCCTGCGACTCCGCATGACGCTTGCCTACGGCATCCCCACCGAGATTGCAGGAGGTGTGAAGCTCAGGCGCTGTGCGCCACAACTACTGCAGTCTCGGCGATCGCAGCCTCGGTGGGTAGCGTGCGCCGCCCGCTCCGCGCTCCCCTGTTGTGCACAGGACCGCTCCAGCGGCGATCTCTGCACAGGTGTCCGATTCTCGCCAGCGCACCCCAGCCAGCCCGGTTACAGTCGAAGCATGACCGCGAACACCAGCACCCAGAGTGCGTACATTCTGCGCACCGAGAGCCCGATCGGGCTGCTCGAGCTCACCAGCGACGGCGAGCACATCACATCCCTCAGCATCGCCCGCCATGGCCATGTTCCACTCGAGCACGAGCCGGAGCGCCCGAACGCCGTGCTCGAGCTGGCCGCGCGCCAGCTGGCCGAGTACTTTGCCGGGGAGCGGCACGACTTCGATCTTCCGGTCGCCATGCACGGCACCGAGTTTCAGACGAGTGTCTGGTCTCGCCTGAGCACGATCGGCTGGGGCGAGTTCCTGTCCTACGGTGAGCTCGGCGTCGAGGTCGGCAAGCCCGGCTCGGCCCGTGCGATCGGCGGCGCCGTCGGGGCCAACCCGATCCCGCTCATTGTGCCCTGCCACCGTGTGCTGGCCGGCGACAAACGCATCACCGGGTACAGCGGAGGCGATGGCATCCCGACCAAGGTTTGGCTGCTTGACCACGAGGGCATTGCCCACAAGACGAACCGGGTGCCCGCTCCCCCGCGCGAACCGCACACCCAGCTCGAGCTGGACTACGCGCTGTGAACGACCTCGCGACGGCGGATGACGGTGTCGCCCGCTGCGGCTGGGTCGGCGACGACGCCGAGTACCGCCGCTACCACGACGAGGAATGGGGCCAACCGCTGCACGACGGCCGCGCCCTGTTCGAGAAGGTCTGCCTCGAGGGTTTCCAGGCCGGACTCTCCTGGATCACGATCCTGCGCAAGCGCCCGGCGTTCCGCGAGGCCTTCCACGGATTCGACATCGACGCGGTCGCCGCGATGGACGACGCCGACGTCGAGCGACTGGTTGGCAATGCGGGCATCATCCGGCACCGCGGCAAGATCACGTCGACGATCAAGAATGCCCGGGTGACCCAGGAGCTCGGCGTCGATGGCCTGCACGATCTGATCTGGAGCTTCGCCCCGGATGCCGGCGCGCGCCCGCAGACGCTGGCGCAGGTTCCGGCGACGACCGCGGAGTCCGTCGCCCTGAGCAAGGCGCTGCGCGCCCACGGATACGGCTTCGTCGGCCCGACGACGATGTACGCGCTCATGCAGTCGGCCGGTCTCGTCGACGACCACGTCGTCGGCTGCCACCGCGCGGGGTAGGCGCACCCCGCCTGCGGACGGAGCCGGCTGCGGCGTCAACGGATGCGCTCGAGGCTTCGGTCGCTGGTGCTCCATGTCGCCAGCGGGACGTTGCCCGCTGGTCGAATAGGCCCGCCAGGGCCGTATCGAGACCCAGTTTCCGGCAAGAAACCGAGCCGAATGCGGGGTCTCGATACGCTCGTCCCTCGCTACTCGACCAACGGGTGCGGGCGGACGCTGCCCACTGGTCGAGTCGGCCTGCCAGGGCCGTATCGAGACCCAGTTTCCAGCAAGAAACCGAGCCGAGTGCGAGGTGTCGATACGCTCGTTCCTCGCTACTCGACCAAGGAGTGCGGGCGACGCTGCCCACTGGTCGAGTAGGCCCGCCAGGGCCGTATCGAGACCCAGTCTCCAGCAAGAAACCGAGCCGGGCGCGGGGTCTCGATACGCTCGTCCCTCGCTACTCGACCAACGGGTGCGGGCGGACGCTGCCCGCTGGTCGAGTAGGCCCGCCAGGGCCGTATCGAGACCCCGTTTCCGGCAAGAAACCGAGCCGTGCGCGGGGTCTCGATACGCTCGTCCGTCGCTACTCGACCAAAACGGGTGCGGGCGGACGCTGCCCGCTGGTCGAGTAGGCCCGCCAGGGCCGTATCGAGACCCAGCTTCCGGCAAGAAACCGAGCCGAGTGCGCGGTCTCGATACGCTCGTCCCTCGCTACTCGACCAAAACGGGTGCGGGCGGACGCTGCCCGCTGGTCGAGTAGGCCCGCCAGGGCCGTATCGAGACCCAGTTTCCAGCGAGAAACCGAGCCGGGCGCGGGGTCGCGATACGCTCGTCCCTCGCTACTCGACCAACGGGAGGGCGGGTGTGCGGGAGCGTGCGCCTCTAGACGATGAGCGCGAGCTCTTCCGGCGCTTTCGCGGTCGCCAGCTTGTGCCGCTGCAACCGCAGCCCGGCGCCCGGCGCCCAGTCGAGCAGTTCGTCGACGCTGCCGAAGTCGATGCCTGCCTCCAGCACCACCCGGGTGAACTCGCCCTTGGACTTCTTATTGAAGTGGTTCAGCGCCCGCTTCTGGCCGTCAGCACCCTCGCTGAGCACACGCAGGTAGGCGGAGCCCTCCCGCACCGGCAGCGTGCCGAGCGCCGTGTACGCCTCGGAGCGGAGATCGAGCAGTACGCCATCCAGCGGGGCGAACTGCTGCCGGATGACGGGAACCCAGTGGCCCTTCAGCGAGAGCGCCGGCAGACGCGAGTCGTGCGACATCCGGTAGGCCGGCACGCCGTCCAGGGCCGCGACGGGGCCGAGCAGTGCGGAGTGCACGACGAGGTGGCTGTGGGCAAACGCGCGCGCCGCGGGCGAGAGCGTCGCGGCGTCGAGCGCGTCGTAGAGCACACCGGTGTACCGGTCGATCACGGGCATGGTCGCCGAGGTGTGGAGCTGCCGATTACGCTCCACCTCGAACAGCTGCGTGCGGCCGAGCTTGAGGGCAGCGACGGAGGCGTCGGTGTCTTCTGCCAGCTGCACGAGGGCATCCACGAGCTCGCGCCGCTGCGGGGCGAGTGCGGGCAACGCCAGCCTGGCTACGTCCAGCGGTGGGCCGTCGCCGCCGTCGCGCTTCGTCTCGGAGGGCGGGAGCAGGATGAGCATGGGTGGTTCCTCGTGGCTGACTCAGGGAGGGAATGAAAAAGCCGGGACCCGGCAGCGCTTACGCGCGCCGTGGTCCCGGCTTTGTCGTGGAACGGGTGGAGCTGACTAGACCAGACCGGCCTGGCGAGCAACAACTTGAACGTTGTTGTTCTCGACCGAGAGGAATCCGTCATCCGCCTGCGCAGTGATCTTCTCACCGCCGGGCAGCGTCACGCGGACCTCGCCACGGGCGAGGATCGCGAGAAGCGGCTCGTGGCCGGGGAGAATACCGATCTCTCCCTCGACGGTGCGAGCGATGAGCTGGGTAGCCTCGCCGGACCAGACTTCCTGGTCTGCCGAGACGACGCTCACGGACAGCGTGGCCATGCTTAGCCGTTCTCTTTCTGGATCTGAGCCCAACGCTCTTCGACGTCGGAGATGCCACCGACGTTGAAGAAGGCCTGCTCGGCGACGTGGTCGAACTCACCCTTGGCGATCGCGTCGAAGGACTCAATCGTCTCCTTGAGCGGAACGGTGGAACCCTCAACGCCGGTGAACTTCTTGGCCATGTAGGTGTTCTGCGAGAGGAACTGCTCGATACGGCGCGCACGCGACACCGTGATCTTGTCTTCCTCGGAGAGCTCGTCGACACCGAGGATGGCGATGATCTCCTGGAGTTCCTTGTTCTTCTGCAGGATCTGCTTGACCGAGGTCGCAACGCGGTAGTGGTCCTCGCCCAGGTAGCGGGGGTCGAGGATGCGCGAGGTGGAGGTCAGCGGGTCAACGGCCGGGTACAGACCCTTCGACGCGATCGCACGAGAAAGCTCGGTCGTGGCGTCGAGGTGGGCGAAGGTGGTCGCCGGAGCCGGGTCGGTGTAGTCGTCGGCGGGAACGTAGATCGCCTGCAGCGAGGTGATCGAGTGACCGCGGGTCGAGGTGATGCGCTCCTGGAGCACACCCATCTCGTCGGCGAGGTTCGGCTGGTAACCAACGGCAGAGGGCATACGACCCAGAAGGGTCGAGACCTCGGAGCCGGCCTGGGTGAAGCGGAAGATGTTGTCGATGAAGAGGAGAACGTCCTGCTTCGCGACGTCGCGGAAGTACTCAGCCATGGTCAGGGCCGAGAGTGCGACGCGCAGACGCGTTCCCGGCGGCTCGTCCATCTGGCCGAAGACAAGCGCGGTCTTGTCGAAGACGCCTGCTTCTTCCATCTCGTGGATGAGGTCGTTGCCCTCACGGGTGCGCTCACCGACACCGGCGAACACCGACACACCACCGTGGTCCTGCGCAACGCGCTGGATCATTTCCTGGATCAGAACGGTCTTACCAACACCGGCACCACCGAAGAGGCCGATCTTTCCACCCTGAACGTACGGCGTCAGAAGGTCGATGACCTTGATGCCGGTCTCGAACATGGTGGTCTTGGACTCGAGCTGGTCGAAGGCCGGAGCCTTGCGGTGGATCGGCCAACGCTCGGTGATCTCGATCGTCTCGCCGGGCTTGGCGTTGAGCACCTCACCGATGACGTTGAAGACCTTGCCCTTGGTGACGTCGCCGACGGGCACCGAGATCGGTGCGCCGGTGTCGGTCACTTCCTGGCCACGGACCAGACCATCGGTCGGGTTCAGGGCGATGGCGCGCACGACGTCGTCACCGAGGTGCTGGGCAACCTCGAGCGTGATCGTGGTGGACACACCGGCGATGGTGATGTCGGTCTTCAGCGCGTTGTAAATGCCGGGGATGGAGTCGTGCGGGAACTCGATGTCGACCACGGGGCCGGTGACGCGGGCGATCCGGCCAACGGAGCCCGCTGCACTCTCAGCCTGGACTGGCGCGGTAGCAGTGTCAGTCATTGTTCTCTCTCTTCTGGACTTACTTCGTAAAAAACTAGGGCTACTTGGCAGACGAAAGCGCGTCAGCGCCGCCGACGATCTCGGAAATCTGCTGCGTGATCTCGGACTGACGCGCGTTGTTTGCCAGGCGCGTGAAGTCGGTGATGAGCTTGTCGGCGTTGTCGGATGCCGACTTCATCGCCTTCTGGCGGCTGGCGTGCTCGGAAGCAGCCGACTGCAGCATGGCGTTGAAGAGGCGACTCTCGATGTAGACCGGCAGCAGGGCGTCGAGAACAGTCTCGACATCCGGCTCGAACTCGTACAGCGGCAGGATGTCCGTGGCGCCGGGCTCTTCGACACCCTCAACAACCTCGAGGGGAAGAAGTCGGACGACCTCGGGCACCTGGGTGACCATGCTGACGAAGCGGTTGTACACAACGTGGATCTCGTCCACGCCGCCGTCGTCACTGTCGCGGAGGAAAGCCTCGAGCAGTGCGTCGCCGATCTCCTTCGCCGTCTCGAACTGCGGCTGGTCGGTACCACCCGTCCACACGCGCTCAAAGGCGCGGTGGCGGAACGCGAAGTACGCGTTGGCCTTGCGGCCGACGAGGAAGTACACGACGTCCTTGCCCTGGGAGCGCAGCAACGTGCTGAGCTCTTCGGCCTCTCTGAGCACCTGAGAGCTGAATGCACCCGCGAGTCCACGGTCCGAGGTGAAGATGACGACGGCTGCCCGTTCGATCGTCTCCGGCTCGGTCGTGAGCACGTGGTCAACGTTCGAGTGCGTCGCAACCGCCGAGACGGCACGTGTGATGGCCCGCGAGTACGGCGTTGATGCCGTGACGCGTGCCTGCGCCTTCTGGATGCGTGATGCGGAGATCAGCTCCATGGCACGAGTGATCTTCTTGGTCGTCTGGGCAGACTTGATCTTCTGCCGGTAGACCCGAAGTTGCGCTCCCATGTCTCTCCTGTGATTCCTAGTTCAGTATCAGTCGAATAGTCGTCTCGGGCGTCGCTTAGCGACGGCCCTTGACGATCTTTTCCTGGTTGACGTCTTCTTCGGCGATGGCTTCGAACTTCTCGTTCGACGCCAACGGCTTGCCGTCGCCCGTCTGGAACTCGAGCTTGAACTTGTCAACGGCGGCCGACATCTCGGCGACGGTTGCGTCGTCGAGAACGTTGGTTGCCCGCAGGTTGTTCAGAACCTCGGTGTTGCGGCCCAGGTAGTCGAGCAGCTCGCGCTCGAAGCGCAGGATGTCCTCGACGGGAACCTCGTCCAGCTTGCCGTTGGTTCCGGCCCAGATCGAGACGACCTGGTCCTCGACCGGGAACGGCGAGTACTGGGGCTGCTTGAGCAGCTCGGTGAGGCGTGCGCCACGAGCAAGCTGACGGCGGCTGGCCGCGTCGAGGTCGGATGCGAACATCGCGAATGCCTCGAGCGAGCGGTACTGGGCCAGCTCAAGCTTCAGGGTTCCGGAAACCTTCTTGATCGACTTCACCTGAGCGTCGCCACCAACACGCGAGACCGAGATACCCACGTCAACAGCGGGGCGCTGGTTGGCGTTGAACAGGTCGGACTGCAGGAAGATCTGGCCGTCGGTGATCGAGATCACGTTGGTCGGGATGTAGGCCGAGACGTCGTTGGCCTTGGTCTCGATGATCGGAAGACCGGTCATCGAGCCGGCACCGAGCTCGTCGGAGAGCTTGGCGCAACGCTCGAGCAGACGGGAGTGCAGGTAGAACACGTCACCGGGGTATGCCTCACGTCCCGGCGGGCGACGCAGAAGAAGCGAAACCGCGCGGTAGGCCTCGGCCTGCTTGGAGAGGTCATCGAACACGATGAGAACGTGCTTGCCGGCGTACATCCAGTGCTGGCCGATGGCCGAGCCGGTGTACGGGGCGAGGTACTTGAAGCCGGCGGGGTCGGATGCCGGAGCGGCCACGATCGTGGTGTACTCCATGGCACCGGCGTCTTCGAGGGCACCCTTCACCGAGGCGATGGTGGAACCCTTCTGACCGATGGCAACGTAGATGCAGCGCACCTGCTTGTTGACATCGCCGGACTCCCAGTTGGCCTTCTGGTTGATGATGGTGTCGATCGCCAGAGCGGTCTTGCCGGTCTGACGGTCACCGATGATCAGCTGACGCTGGCCGCGGCCGATCGGGATCATGGCGTCGATGGCCTTGATACCGGTCTGCATCGGCTCGTGGACCGACTTGCGGGCCATGACGCCGGGCGCCTGGAGCTCGAGTGCGCGGCGGCCTTCTGCAACGATCTCGCCGAGACCGTCGATCGGGGCGCCGAGCGGGTCGACAACACGACCGAGGAACGCGTCACCGACGGGGACGGAGAGAACCTCACCCGTGCGGGTGACCTCCATGCCCTCGACGATGCCGTCGAACTCGCCGAGCACAACAACACCGATCTCATCTTCGTCGAGGTTCTGGGCGAGGCCCAGGGTGCCATCGGCGAACTTGATGAGCTCGTTGGCCATGACTCCGGGGAGACCTTCGACGTGAGCGATACCGTCACCGGCATCCGTCACGTGGCCAACCTCGGTGGCAGCAGCGCTGCCGGGCTCGTAAGCCTTGACGAAATCCTTGAGCGCGTCGCGGATCTCATCGGGGCTGATTGTGAGTTCTGCCATCATCTTCCCTTTTCTGCACGAGGTGTACAGGTTCTGTCGTTTCGAAGCCTTACGGCGCCGAGGTCAAATATGTTCCAGCCGACACAAGGTCAGCCGGCAAGCTGAATTCGCACATCGTTGAGACGAGATGCAATGCTGCCGTCGATCACGTCGTCGCCGACCTGAACGCGGAGTCCGCCGAGTACAGCGGGGTCAACCACCTGGTTGATCCGCAGCTCACGGCCGTAGCTGCCGGACAGCACTGCAGCGAGACGCTGCAGCTGCGCCGGAGCGATCTGAGTAGCCGAGGTCACCGTGGCGACGCCGAAACCGGCTTCGTCGGCGACAACGGATGCCGCGTGCCGAAGCAGCTCGCCGATGCGGCGGCCGCGAGGCTGCTGCACGAGCTGCTTGACGATGGCGACGGTCTGGTCCGAAGCCTTGCCCTGGAGCAGCGAGGTGACCAGGCTCGACTTCGCGTCGGCGGAGCCGAGCTTGTTCGAAATGGCCAGCTCAAGCTCGGCGTTAGAGGCAACGGCGGTGCCGAATGCGAACAGTTCCTGCTCGATCAGGGTGCCGGAGGGAACCGAGTCGGCGATTGCGCGCAGACCGAGTTCCTCGATGGCCGCCAGGACGTCTTCCTGGTCGGACCAGCGGCTGCTGGCAAGAGTGCGCAGCAGCTGCTGGGCCGGAGCCGAGAGCGACGAACCGAAGACCGAGTCGACAAGCGCGACCTTGGCCGCGGTGTCGGCGCCGGGGTCGGCGATCGCCTGCAGGAGCTGGCTCGAGCTGCCGATGACACGGCTGGCAGAGAACAGCTCCTCGCCGACGGCGAGGCTTGCTCCGCTGACTGCCGAAGCGGTCAGTGCGGCTCTCGCCGAAGCGAGGGCCTCTCTGGTCGCTGATCCCATAGTGACTACTTCTTTCCTGCCGAAGGCACAGCCTTCTCGGCGGCCTCCAGGTCTGCGAGGAAGCGGTCGACGATGGCGCTGGCCTTGGCGTCGTCGGTGAGGCTTTCGCCGATCACACCGGATGCCAGGTCAATCGCGAGCGTGCCGACCTCGGAGCGCAGCGAGACAACAGCGGCCTGCCGCTCTGCCTCGATCTGTGCCTGAGCCGACGCAGTGATGCGAGCGGCCTCGGTCGACGCGGAGGTCTTGGCCTCAGCGACGATCTTCTTGCCATCCTCGCGGGCAGCCTCGCGGATGTTGCCGGCCTCTGCACGCGCGTCGGCGAGCTGAGCGGTGTATTCCTCGAGAGCGGCCTCGGCCTTGCGCTGAGCCTCGTCGGCCTTCGCGATGTTGCCTTCGATCGCCTCGGCACGCTGGTCGAGCATGACCTGCATCTTGGGCAGTCCGAACTTCCAGAAGAAGACCAGGACGATCAAGAAGCAGACGGCCGACCAGATGATGTCGTACGACGCCGGGAGAAGCGGGTTCTGAGCCGCTTCTTCGGTTGCAGCAGTGAACACTGCGTGAAGCATCAGGCCTCCTTAGAGAGCGAAAAAGAGGATTAGAAGCCGAAGATGAAGGCGGTTGCGATACCGATGAAGGCGAGCGCCTCGGTGAAGGCGATACCGATCCACATCAGGACCTGCAGGCGGCCTGCGAGCTCGGGCTGGCGAGCGACACCCTCGATGGTCTTGCCGACGACGATACCCACACCGATGGCCGGGCCGATTGCTGCGAGGCCGTAGCCGACCGTCGCGATGCTGCCGGTGATGTCGGCGAGAACGGTTGTTGCGTCCACGTTTGTGTTTCCTTCCGTTGGGCGAATTCGGCGGGTGCCGGATTCGTCAGTTACTAGTGTTCTTCTGCGACCGCGAGCTGGATGTAGACCGCGGTAAGTAGGGCAAAGACGTAAGCCTGGAGTACGGCCACCAGCAGCTCGAACAGCGTGAAGACGAGTCCGAATGCGAGCGAGCCGACACCGAGCAGCGACCAGAGGCCGCCGGCCGTGAAGAAGAAGAACTGGGTTGCTGCGAAGAAGAGAACCAGCAGCAGGTGGCCGACCATCATGTTCATCAGAAGACGAAGGGCGAGGGTGACCGGGCGAATGATGAACGTCGAGATGAGCTCAATCGGCGTCACAATGATGTACACGGGCAGCGGAACGCCGGCCGGGAACAGGGAGTTCTTGAAGAACTTGCCCGGGCTCTTCTTGATACCCGCGTAGATGAACGTCACGTAGGAGACGAGCGCGAGGACAAGGGGAACACCGATGACGGCGGTGCCGGCGATGTTCAGACCCGGGATGATGCCCGTCAGGTTCATGAAGAGAACCATGAAGAAGATCGAGGTCAGGATCGGCAGGAACCGCTTGGCGTCCTTGCGGCCCAACAGGTCTTCACCGATGTTGACGCGGACGAGGTCCAGGCCCATCTCGATGAGGCTCTGGAAGCGACCGGGAACGAGCTTCATCTTGCGGGTTCCGAGCCAGAAGAGCAGGATCAGAACAGCCACGGCGAGGAAGCGCACCAGAACGATGCGGTTGATCTCGAAGTCGGTGCCGGCAAAAAGCACGGCATCTGGGAAAAATTCGCCGATGGATGGGGCGTGGAAGCCGCTATCGTCGGTTGAGGATGTGACCAGCAGGTTCACAGCGGTAGCTAACAGCGCTATCTCCTGTTTCGGGGCGTGGAGCTCGGCTCTCGCAACAACGAACGATGGGAACCGTTTTCAGACACGAAGGAGCTATGTCGAAAGCGGGGGGAACTGGATTCACTCTAGCAAGATATGCGGCCGAGACCGAATCGAAAGAGCCTCTCCCGGGAATTAATTGTGCTCTGGGCTCTGATCCGAGCTCTGATTGGGCAGCGTGACGTCGCTCACGTACGGCATCCGCGATTTCAGCATCACCATGACATCGACAATCAGCGATCCGATAACGCCCGCAATTACCGACAGGAACAGGATGACGGGGTTGACCCAGGCCTGGTCCTTGAGGATGAAGACGACCACGAGGAACACGACGAACTTCAGCAGCCAGCCGCCAAGCACGATGCCGAAGAAGGCACCGACGAACATGTCGGAGCCGCTGAAGCGGTTGGCCAGGAGGATCGTGCCCGCCGTGACGCCCATGAAGACCACGGCCAGAGCCGTGCCGATGAGTGCGCTGACGAGGCCCACTCCCCCATCGACCAGGAAGCCGATGACTCCGCCGACGACGGCGATGCCGAGTGCGACGAAGCCGCCCAGCACGAGGGCGCGGCGAAGCACCGGGTTCGAGGATGGCGTGTTGCTCTCGGGCTGCTTGGCTGGCGTGATGCCGGTCATGACTGGTCCTTGTGTGTGGGGGTTTCGGCGGTGGCCGCCAGGCTGGGAACGGGGCCGAGGTCGGTGAACCTCTCGGATGCCTCGTCGAGGGGGTCGAACGGAGCGGTGGCCGCGGCATTCGGGGAATCAACGGACGCGGCCTGGCTGGCCGCCTCGAGCGCCTTGCGCTTGCTGAGCGGGGCCAGGGTGACAGCGATGCAGGCGATCAGGCCGATCACGATGAACACCGACGCCCACCAGGCCGGAACGCCGAAGTTGGCGGGCAGGATGAAGAACAGGGCGCAGCCGATGGAGGCAACGGCCGTCCACGCATAGAAGATCAGCACGGCGTGCAGGTGAGAGTGGCCCATGTCGAGCAGGCGGTGGTGCAGGTGCTTGCGGTCGGCACTGAACGGCGACTTGCCGGCCCGCAGCCGGCGGAACACGGCGAGGCTGAAGTCGAGGAGCGGCACCAGCAGCACAGCGAACGGCAGGATGATCGGGATGAACGCCGGCATCAGCTCTGCACTAACCAGCGAAGGCGATGCCGGGCTGACCTGCGTGGTGACGGCGATGGCGGATGTCGCCATCAGCAGGCCGATCAGCAACGCACCGGCATCCCCCATGAACAGCTTCGCCGGGTGCCAGTTCAGCGGCAGGAAGCCGACGCAGGCACCGACGAGCAGTGCGGCGATCAGCGAGGCCAAATTGAAGTAGTTGCTCGGCGAGGTCTGCTGCACGAGAAGGTAGGTGTAGAGGAAGAAGACGCCGTTGGCGATCAGTGCGACGCCGGCGACGAGGCCGTCGAGCCCGTCGATGAAATTGATGGCGTTCATCACCAGCACGATGGCGAACACGGTGATGATCAGCGAGATCCAGGAGGAGCCGATCGCGGTCACGCCGCCGAGCGGCAGCGCGTAGACCTGCACGCCCTTCCAGGCGATCAGGCCGGCGGCGAGGAACTGGCCGGCGAGTTTCGTCATCCAGTCGAGGTCCCAGATGTCGTCGGCGACACCGATCAGCACGATCAGCAGGGCGCCGCCGAGGATCGCGAAGATCTGCGCCGGGTCGTCGAAGATGATCTTGAGCGGGGGGAACTGGGCCGAGATCAACCAGGCCACGCCGAATGCGACGACGATGCCGAGGAACATGGCGATGCCGCCGAGACGCGGCGTCGGGCGGGTGTGCACGTCGCGGGCGCGGATCTTCGGGTACAGCTTGTAGCGGTGGGCCAGCTTGTAGACCAACATCGACAGGCCGAAGGTGACCAGCGCTGAGATCAGCGCGAGCACCACGAATAGGGTCACGCGCTCGGCTCCACAGGCTCGGGTGCGTCATCCGGCGCGGCCTGGTCCGTCTGATCGGCCTGGTCGGCCCGCTCTGCCGGGGCGGGGGCCTCCACCGCGGGGGCGAGTAGCTCGCCGACGATGGCGGCGATCTTCTCGCGCGAGATCACGCCGGCCCGCACGATGCGCAGCAGGCCGCCGTCGGTACCGAGCATCGTCGCATCGACGATCGTAGAAGAGAGGTCGCCGTCGCGTTCACCGATCGCCGCATAGCCGGCGCCGGATTCGCCGCCGTCGAGGTAGACCTCCACGCTCTCGCCGAGCATCGACTCGGCCTGCGAGGCGTCGGTCGCGGCCGGCATCCCGGTGAGGTTGGCGGAGGAGACGGCGAGCGGACCCGTCTCGCTGAGCAGTTCGAGGGCGAGCGGGTTGCTCGGCATCCGCAGCGCGACGGTGCCGCGGGTCTCGCCGAGATCCCAGCTGAGCGAGGGCTGCGCGCGCAGGATGACGGTGAGTCCGCCGGGCCAGAATGCGTCGATCAGGTCGCGTGCGGCCTGCGGCACCTCGGCCGCCAGCGCGTCGAGCGTGGCGATGCCGGGAATCAGCACGGGCGGCGGCGAGGTGCGCCCGCGGCCCTTGGCCTCGAGCAACCGCTGCACGGCGGCCGGGTTGAACGCGTCGGCGGCGATGCCGTAGACGGTGTCGGTGGGCATGACAACGAGCGCGCCGCGGCCAATCGCCGAGCGCGCCAGCCTCATTCCGGACATGAGTTCGGTGTCGACAGAGCAGTCGAAGATGCGTGGAGCCATTTCCGACGATTCTAGTGCAGCCAGTCTGGGGGAATCTGGCAGCGCGCGGAAGCGGCTGCGTCACTGCTCGGCAGCGGCCGACATCCAGGCCTTCCAGCTGACCTCGACCGGTCGCCAGCTGCCGGCCGCCACCGGGCAGCCCGCCGCGCGGTGCGCTCAGCGCAGGGCGGTGGTGGCCCGGTCGCGGGTCGTGAAGTCGCGGTGGCCCGCCACTGCGCGCCAACCGTCGGCGCGAAGCAGTGCGGCGATCTCCGCCGCCTGCAGCTCTCCGTGCTCGATGACGAGCGTGCCGCCCGGGTGCAACAGCCGGAGCGCGGTCTGCGAGACGTGGCGCACCACGTCGAGGCCGTCTTCCCCGCCATAGAGGGCGTGCTCCGGGTCGAACAGGCGCACCTCCGGGTCGCGCGGGATCGCGGCCAGCGGGATGTACGGCGGGTTGGAGATGACGACGCTGACGGTGCCGTCGAGCTCGTGCAGCGCGTCGGCGAGGTCGGCGAATTGGAGCGTGGCGTTGCCGGCACCCGTCTCACGGAAGTTGCGGCTGGTCCACACGAAGGCCTCCGGCGAGTTCTCGACCGCCCAGATGCGGGCGCGCGGCACCTCGGTGGCCATGGCCAGCGCGATGGCGCCGCTGCCGGTGCCGAGGTCGACGCCGATCGGGCTGGGTGCCGCGGCGGCGTGCAGGGCGTCGATGGCGATCTGGGCCACCTGCTCGGTCTCGGGGCGGGGTACGAAGACGCCGGGGCCGACGGCGAGCTCCAAGGAACGGAACGGGGCCAGGCCGGTGATGTGCTGCAGCGGCTCGCGCAGGGCGCGACGAGCGACGAGGGGCTCGAGCGCGGCGACATCCGCTGCGCTCAGCAGGGCGTCGGTGACGATGCCGGCCTGCAGCTCACCGCGGGAGCGCCCCGTCACGTGCCCGATCAGCAGCTCGGCGTCAATCTGCGGGTCGAGGATGCCGGCCGCGCCGAGCCTGGCCGCCGCGGCATCCCGGACCTCGCGCACGGGCCGGGGGGCGTCTTTTGCTGAAACATTCACATATGGGAATGTAACGCACTCGCCTGTGCCGGCTCCGAGGCCTAGTGTGGAGCGAGCCGCGCTGTTGTTGCTCCGGGCGCGTCTCCGTTCGATTCTGCAGTGAAAGGCTTCGCGCATGGCACCCCGCATCTACGACAGCATCATCGACACCATCGGCAACACGCCCCTGGTTCGCCTGAACAAGATCACCGACGGTTCCGCCGCCACCGTTCTCGCGAAGCTCGAGTTCTACAGCCCGGCCGCGAGCGTGAAAGACCGCATCGGGCTCGCCATCATCAACGCCGCGGAGAAGTCGGGGCAGCTGAAGCCCGGCGGAACCATCGTCGAAGGCACCAGCGGAAACACCGGCATCGCGCTTGCCCTCGTCGGCGCCGCGCGCGGCTACAAGGTCGTGCTGACCATGCCCGAGTCGATGAGCAAGGAACGCCGCGTGCTGCTGCGCGCCTACGGCGCCGAACTCGTGCTCACTCCCGGCGCCGATGGCATGCGCGGCGCAGTGGAGCGGGCAGAGCAGATCGTGGCCGAGACGCCCGGCGCAATCCTCGCCAGCCAGTTCGCCAACCCGGCCAACCCGGCCATCCACCGTGCAACGACGGGCGAGGAGATCTGGGCCGACACCGACGGCGAGATCGACATCTTCGTCGCCGGCATCGGCACGGGCGGCACCATCACCGGTGCCGGCGGGCTGCTCAAAGAGCGCAAGCCCGGCCTGCAGGTCATCGCGGTCGAGCCGCTGGACTCCCCCATCCTGACCGGCGGAACCCCCGGCCCGCACAAGATCCAGGGCCTCGGCGCCAACTTCGTGCCCGCCATCCTCGACACCACCGTCTACGACGAGGTCATCGATGTGGCCACGCCGGATGCCGTCGCCACCGCGCGCCGTCTGGCCACCGACGAGGCGATCCTCGGCGGCATCTCTTCTGGCGCCGCCGTGTGGGCAGCGCTCGAGGTTGCCAAGCGACCGGAGAACGCCGGCAAGACGATCGTTGTCGTCGTGCCCGACTTCGGTGAGCGCTACGTGAGCACGGTTCTGTACGAAGACCTGCTTGACTAAGGGAATGAGCTTCTTCGCAGCGCTTCGGGAGGACGTGGCCACAGCCAGGGCGCATGACCCGGCCGCCCGAAGCAATGCGGAGATCTTCCTCGCCTACTCGGGTCTGCACGCCGTGTGGAGCTACCGACTCGCGCACCGGCTCTGGGTCCGCGGCATCCGCCTGCCCGCCCGTCTACTCTCGCAGTTCACCCGATTCCTCACCGGCATCGAGATCCACCCGGGCGCGACGATCGGCCGTCGGCTGTTCATCGACCACGGTATGGGCGTCGTCATCGGCGAGACGGCCGTGCTCGGCGACGACGTCATGCTCTACCACGGGGTGACGCTCGGCGGGAAGGGCCGGCACGGCGTCAAGCCGGGCGACAAACGGCACCCGACGCTCGAGGATGGCGTGACCGTCGGCGCGGGCGCGCAGGTGCTCGGCGACATCGTCATCGGCGCGTGGAGCACGATCGGCGCGAACGCGGTGATGGGCAAGGACGCCCCGCCGCACTCGTTGATCATCGGCGTTCCTGCACACATCCGGCCTTTGAGGCCCGAGACGATGGATGCCGCACGCGGTGTGCACGACTGGGTGATTTAGCCGCGGCATCCGCCCGCCAGCCGGGCCTCGCTGCGGCGCCGCCGGCAGGTGTGTCTGCGCGTCAGATCCCGCTCGTGGCCTCGCCGAGGCGGAGGTGCGGGTACTCGGCCGCCCGATGCTGGAACGCCAGGATCGCGGGGTTCACAATGACACCCCGGTCGATCTCGATGGCGCGGCTGATCGTCGCGTTGCCCTCCCACGCCGCCCGACCGCCCATGACCGTTCCGAGGAAGGGCAGCAGTGCCTCGCTGATCTCCCAGCTGGCGGAGTTGAACAGGTAAGACGGGCTGTGGTCGACGGCGTAGTAGTTGATGCTGCCGCCCACCGTGAACATCGGCTCGGCAAAGGTTGTCGAGCGCGCCCAGTCGAAGCCCATGCCGTCGTCGCAGGAGACATCGATGATGAGGCTGCCGGGGCGGAACGCGTCGAGGTCGCTCGTGCGCAGGTAGAGCAATGGGGCGTTCGGATCCTGCAGCGTGCAGTTGACGACAATGTCGCTCTCGGCCAAGAACGGGGCCAGTGGAACCCGGCCGTCATCCGTGATCACTTCGCTGAGATACGGACCGTCGTCGTGGTCGAACTGCACGATTTGGGCGGAGTGGATCGGCGCGGCAACCGACGCGACGCGGCGGTTGGTGAGCACGCGCACATCGTGGATGCCGAGGGCATTCAGTGCTGTGACGGCCCCACGGGCCGTTGCCCCGAAGCCGATGACGACAGCAGTGAGACGGCGGCCGTAGTCGCCGGTCGAGCCACACAGCGCCAGGGCGTGCAGCACCGAGCTGTAGCCGGCGATCTCGTTGTTCTTGTGGAACACGTGCAGGCCGAAGCCCCCGTCGGCCGTCCAGTGATTCATCGCCTCAAACGCGATGAGCGTCATGTTTTTATCGACGGCCAGCTGGGTGAGCGCGGCATCCTGAACGCAGTGCGGCCAGCCCCAGAGCGTCTGCCCATCGCGGAGGCCCGCGACATCCTCAAGCTGCGGCTTGGGAAGCAGCACGACATCGGATGCCGCGATCAACGCGCCGCGCGGGAGGATCGCCCGCACCATGGGCGCAATCTCGGCATCGCCAACTCCGAAGTGCTGGCCGAAACCCTCTTCGACCACGATGCGCTGCCGCAACGATTCGTCGATGCGCTCGAAGTGCGCAGGGTGGATGGGGACTCGTCGTTCATCGGGCTTCCGCGATGCGCCGAGCACACCGAGAACCGTTTCGTGCGTTGAAGGCATGCGCTCATCCCGCTCACGGGGGTCAGTGTGACTCCGTGCTGCCGACACTACTGCACAGGGCGGGGAGAGCAGTGCGCCCACCGAGTCGGCGCCGGTATCCGAGCCTCGCGCGAGGCGGGCACGCGGCAGAGACACCAGTGGCGCAGCCGGCCGAAGCCTGCTGCGCCACTGGTGATGAGCCTGCGCTGCTGTTGGGCTACTCGCCCTGGTCGCCGATGTCGGCCAGGCGCGCCTCCTCGTCGGCGTGGATCGCCGACTCGATGACGGGGTCAAGGGCGCCGTTCATCACGGAGTCCAAGTTGTACGCCTTGTAGCCGGTGCGGTGGTCCGCGATGCGGTTCTCCGGGAAGTTGTACGTGCGGATGCGCTCGGAGCGGTCCATGGTGCGGATCTGGGTCTTGCGCTTGGCGCTGTCCAGCTCGGCCTGCTCCTCCTGGCGGCGGGCCAGGATGCGGGCGCGCAGCACACGCATGCCGGCCTCGCGGTTCTGCAGCTGGCTCTTCTCGTTCTGCATGGCGACGACAATGCCGGTCGGGAGGTGGGTGATGCGCACGGCGGAGTCGGTGGTGTTCACCGACTGGCCGCCGGGGCCGCTGGAACGGTAGACGTCGATCTTGAGGTCGTTCGCGTGGATCTCGACCTCTTCCGGCTCGTCCACCTCGGGGAAGACCAGCACGCCGGTCGTCGAGGTGTGGATGCGGCCCTGGGTCTCGGTCGCGGGCACGCGCTGCACGCGGTGCACGCCGCCCTCGTACTTGAGGTGCGCCCAGACGCCCTGCGAGGGGTCGGTGGCGTTCGACTTGATCGCGATCTGCACGTTCTTGTAGCCGCCGAGGTCGCTCTCGTCGCTCTCGAGCATCTCGGTCTTCCAGCCCTTGGAGGCGGCGTACTGGATGTACATGCGGAGCAGGTCAGCGGCGAACAGGGCGCTCTCGGCCCCGCCCTCTCCACCCTTGATCTCCATGATCACGTCGCGGCCGTCATCCGGATCGCGAGGAATCAGCAGCCGGCGCAGCTTCTCCTGCGCGGTGGCGAGGTGCTCCTCCATCGCGGGCAGTTCCTCGGCGAAGGCATCATCCTCCTTGGCCAGCTCCTTGGCGGCGGCGAGGTCGTCCTGCGCCTGCACCCACCCCTCGTGGGCGGCGACGATCTTGGAGAGCTCGGCGTAGCGCCGGTTCACCTTCTTGGCGCGTGCCGCATCCGCGTGCAGCGCGGGGTCTGCGAGCTGCTCCTGCAGATCGGCGTGCTCCTTGAACAGGACCTGGACTGATTCAAACATTGCTTCCTCCGTGACTTATTCTCCCTCAACGACAAGAACCCGCCTGTCCTGCGGATGCACGATCGTGCATCCGCGGGACGAGACGGGTTCTGGCAGGGAGCTAGCGGTGGTCGTTCTCGTGACCGGCGGAGCCCGCCGGCATGGTCTTCTGCACCTGCATCAGGAACTCGACGTTGGACTGGGTCTCCTTGAGGCGACCGAGAACAGCCTCGAGAGCCGCCTGCTGGTCGAGGCCGGCGAGTGCGCGGCGCAGCTTCCAGGTGATCTTGACCTCGTCGGAGCTCATCAGCATCTCTTCGCGGCGGGTGCCGGACGCGTTGACGTCGACTGCCGGGAAGATGCGCTTGTCGGCGAGCTGACGCGAGAGGCGCAGCTCCATGTTGCCGGTGCCCTTGAACTCCTCGAAGATGACCTCGTCCATCTTGGAACCGGTCTCGATGAGCGCGGTGGCCAGGATGGTGAGCGAGCCACCGTTCTCGATGTTGCGGGCGGCACCGAAGAAGCGCTTCGGCGGGTAGAGCGCTGCCGCGTCGACGCCACCGGAGAGGATCCGGCCGGATGCCGGCGAGGCGAGGTTGTATGCACGGCCGAGGCGCGTGATCGAGTCGAGCAGCACGACGACGTCGTGGCCCAGCTCTACGAGGCGCTTGGCGCGTTCAATGGCCAGCTCGGCAACGGTGGTGTGGTCTTCTGCCGGGCGGTCGAAGGTGGAGGCGATGACCTCACCCTTGACGGTGCGCTGCATGTCGGTGACCTCTTCGGGCCGCTCGTCGACCAGCACAACCATGAGGTGGACCTCGGGGTTATTGATGGCGATGGCGCTGGCGATCTGCTGCAGCACGATGGTCTTGCCGGCCTTCGGCGGCGCGACGATCAGGCCGCGCTGGCCCTTGCCGATCGGCGACACGAGGTCGATGATGCGCTGCGTGAGCTTGCCGGACTCGGTCTCCAGACGCAGACGCTCCTGCGGGTAGAGCGGGGTCAGCTTCTGGAACTCGACGCGGGCTGCGGCCTCGTCGACGGTCTGGCCGTTGATCGAGTCCACCTTGACGATGGCGTTGTACTTCTGACGACCGTTCGCGTCACCCTCGCGCGGCTGGCGGATGGAGCCGACGACGGCGTCACCCTTGCGCAGGTTGTACTTCTTGACCTGGCCGAGCGAGACGTAGACGTCGCTCGGTCCCGGCAGGTAGCCGCTGGTGCGCACGAAAGCGTAGTTGTCGAGAACATCGAGGATGCCGGCAACGGGAACGAGCACGTCGTCGTCGCTGAGCTCGGGCTCGAACTCGTCATCGAGGCCGCCGCCACGGCGCTTGCGGTCACGGAAACGGCTGCGGCCGCCCCGGTCGCCCTCGAGGAGCTCGCGCTCGCCACGGCCGCCGTCACGCTCGCCGCGGTTCGGAGCCTGCTGGGCGTTCTGACCCTGCTCCTGCTGCTGGCCGCGCTGGTTGCGCTGGTTGCCCTGGCGCTCACCCTGCTGGCGGTCCTGCTGCTGGTTGCCCTGCTGACGGTCGCCCTGCTGGCGCTCTGCCTGCTGGCCCTCGCCCTGCTCGCCGTTGTGCTGCTGCTTGTTGCGGTTGCGGTTGCGTCCACGGCCCTGACGGGGCTCCTCGACGGTTCCGGCTTCCGTGGTCTCGCCCTCGGCGGACTCGGTGGGCTCTGCGGCCTCGGCCGTCTCGCCGTTCGCGGTGGCGTCTCCGCCACGCGAGCTGCGACGGCGGTTGCGGCCGCCACGCTCGTTCTGCGCGGGCTTCTCGGCGACCTCGGCCGTGGCGTCGGCCTCGGCGTTGTCGGTCGCGGCGGGGGCGACGTCGGCGGCGGTGCCGGCCTCGGTCGTCTCAACGGTGGTGCGCGCGTTGCTGGCCTTGTTGCCCTGGTTCGCCTTGCTCGCCTTGCTCGCGGCGACGGCATCCAGTGCGGGCACGAGGCTGTCCAGGCCGGTGCCGGCCTCGACGTTCACGTGGCCGGCTGCCGCGGTTGCGGAGCTCGCACGGCGCGGTCCGCGCTTGGCGCGGGCGGGCTGCTCGGCGGGCGCCTCAGCTGCGGGTGCCTTGGCTGCGGGAGCCTGGGCAGCCGGGGCCTCGGCCGCGGGTGCGGCGTCGACGATGACGGCCTCCGCTGCTGCGGCCGGGGCGGGGGCTGCCTGGGCAGCTCCGGCTTCGGTCTCGGAGATCGCATCGATCAGCTCGCCCTTGCGGAGCTTGCCTGCGCCGCTGATGCCCAGCTGATTGGCCAGGGCCTGCAGCTCGGCAACGCGCAATGCGTTCAGTTCGGTACGGGTGTGTGCGCCAGTGGCGCCGGTGTTGACATCAGTCACGGGGTATGGTCCTTCCGCCTGTGCACGACATGACATGTGTGCCAGGGAGCTGATCGTTCGAGCTTCTGAGAGCGAGTATCAAGGGAGATGACGCGCAGAGCAGTTGGCGCGAGCGAAAGCAAGATTTGCTGGAAATACACCGGGTTCTGGCTGCTTGTGAGCGCCGTTTACCGGGTGCGAAGTCAGCCTAGCATCACAGGCTGGGCGTTAATGACACGCGAACGGGGCGCGTGTCGCGCGGCGACACGAAAGGCAGCGGCCCATTACGAGGAAACCTACGAAACTGTGACCGCTGCTCGCCGGGTTTCCCAGGCGAGACCCGCCCCGCGCACCGGACTCTCGCACACCGGTCCCCCGCATTCGCTCGGGGCTTCGCTCGTTCCTCGCTCTAGCCACCGGGAGAGCGCGAGCCACCGGGAGATGAGCGCGCCGGGTTTCGACAGGCTCAACCAGCGGGGGCAGGCTCAACCAGCGGGGGCAGGCTCAACCAGCCGGGGACAGGCTCAACCACCGGGGGCAGTCTCAACCAGCGGAGGAGTGGCCGGGCGCCCGCCCAACGAAGAAGAGCGGATGCCGCGGCCTGTTGGCTGCGACATCCGCTCCGCCCTGAACATGGTGCAGGGTGACGGGGGCTCGGTCTAGCTGACGCCGAGGACCGTGCCCTTCACGTCGACGGCGAGCATCAGCGCCTGCCACGGGGTCTCCGCGTGCGTGGCAACGAGCTCAGCCGCGATCAGGCGCTGACTGGGATCGCTCGCCAGCACCAGAATCGAGGGGCCGGCACCAGAGACGACGGCGGGCAGGCCGGCGTCGCGCAGCAGCGTGATGAGACGGTTCGTCTCTGGCATCGCCGCGGCGCGGTAGTTCTGGTGCAGCTTGTCTTCCGTGGCCGCGAGCAGCAGCTCGGGGCTCTGGATCAGGGCGGCGATCAGCAGTGCGGAGCGCGACACGTTGAACACGGCGTCCTCGTGCGGCACGGACTCCGGCTGCAGGCTGCGCGCCAGCGCGGTGGACATCTCGGCCTGCGGCACGAAGACGACGGGCGAGACTCCGCGGTGCACCATGAGCTTCTTGTGCTGCGGTCCCTCCGGGGTCACCCAGGCGATGGTGAGTCCGCCGAACAGGGCGGGCGCGACGTTGTCGGGGTGCCCTTCCATATCGGTGGCCAGTGCCAGCGCGTCGGTGTCGCTCATCTCGGCGATGCCGGCGAGCAGGCCGCGGGCGGCGATGATGCCGGCCGAGATGGCTGCACCGGAGGAGCCGAGGCCACGCCCGTGCGGGATGGTGTTGTGCGCCTCGAGGCGGAGCCCCGGCAGCGCATAGCCGTAGTGCGCGAGGCCGTGAGCGATGGCCCGCACGACGAGGTGTGTCTCGTCGGTCGGCACCTCTCCGGCGCCGACGCCGTGCACCTCAACGGCAACGCCGGGGGTGGCGGATGCCGTCACGACGAGGTCGTCGTACTGCGCGAGAGCCAGACCGAGCGTGTCGAAACCGGGGCCGAGGTTCGCCGTGGTGGCCGGAACCTTGACCTCGACACGACGGCCGTCGATGAGAGCGCCGAGCTCGCGCAGCGGCGTCACCGCTGCCGCGCGCTCGGCGCCGGGCATCTCGCTGCTCATGCCGTGGCCAGCCCGAGAACGCTGGCGATCTCGGCGGTGTCGACGGGCACGACGGTGGGCTGCACGGTGCCGCCGTCTGCGGTCTGCAGGGCCCACTGCGGGTCCTTCAGGCCGTGGCCGGTGACGGTGAGCACGACGGTGGCGCCGGCGGGCACGTTGCCGGCATCCGCCTGCTCCAGCAATCCGGCCACGCTGATGGCGGAGGCGGGCTCGACGAAGATGCCGACCTCTGCGGCCAGGATGCGGTACGCCTCGAGGATGCGCTCATCGGTGATGGCGCCGAAGTAGCCGTTGCTCACCTCGCGGGCGTTCAGGGCCAGCTCCCACGATGCCGGGTTGCCGATGCGGATGGCGCTGGCGATCGTCTCGGGGTTCTTGACGACGTGGCCGAGCACGATCGGCGCGGAGCCGGCGGCCTGGAAGCCGAACATGCGGGGCAGCTTGGTGGTGGTGCCGCGCTCGAGGTCTTCACTGTAGCCGCGGAAGTACGCCGAGTAGTTGCCGGCGTTGCCGACGGGCAGGAAGTGGAAGTCCGGCGCGTCGCCGAGAACCTCAGACACCTCGAATGCGGCCGTCTTCTGGCCCTCGATGCGGTCGTTGTTGACCGAGTTGACGAGGTGCACCGGGTAGTTCGCGGCGAGGTCGCGGGCGATGTCGAGGCAGTCGTCGAAGTTGCCCTGCACCTGCAGCAGCTGGCCGTTGTGCACGACGGCCTGGCTGAGCTTGCCCATGGCGATCTTGCCCTCCGGCACCAGCACGGCGGCGGTGATTCCGGCGTGGGCGGCGTAGGCAGCTGCCGAGGCCGAGGTGTTGCCGGTGGAGGCGCAGATGACGGCCTTCGCGCCGGCCTCGACGGCCTTGGAGATGGCCATGGTCATGCCGCGGTCCTTGAAGGAGCCGGTCGGGTTCATGCCCTCGAACTTGACCCACACCTTCGCGCCGGTGCGGGCGGAGAGTGCGGGGGCCGGAATGAGGGGCGTCCCGCCCTCGCCCAGGGTGATGACGGGGGTGGCATCCGTCACATTCAGGCGGTCCGCGTATTCACGCAGGACGCCGCGCCATTGCCGTGAAGTGGGGCTGGGCTGGGCGTTCATGGTCGCTGGGCTCCTTCAACTCTGATGACGGATGCGACGGATGTCACAACACTGTTTGACGACAGGGCGTCGACCGTGGCCGCAAGAGCGGCCTCGGGGGCTTGGTGGGTTCCGATCACAAGGGTAGCCGTGCCGGCGTCGCCCCGAATCGACTGCTCGACGAGCTCGACCGAGACGCCGTTCTCGGCGAACACGTTCGCGATTCTCGCCAACACGCCGGGCTCGTCGGTGACCTCGAGGGTGACCGAGTAGCGGGTGCTGACACTGCTGATGTCGAGGATCGGGAGTTCGGAGTGGGTGGACTCACCGAGGCCGGGGCCTCCGGCGACGTGCCGGCGGCCGAGCGACACGAGGTCGCCGAGCACGGCGGATGCCGTCTCCACTCCCCCGGCGCCTGCGCCGTAGAACATCAGGCTGCCCGCGGACTCCGCCTCGACGAAGACGGCGTTGTTCGCCCCGCGCACGGCGGCCAGCGGGTGGGTGCGCGGAACCATGGCCGGGTGCACGCGGGCGGAGACGCCCTCGATGCCGGTGGCCGGGTCGGTGACCCGCTCGCAGACGGCGAGCAGTTTGACGACGTAGCCGGCCTTCTGGGCGGAGGAGATCTGCTCGGCGGTGACGCCGGTGATGCCCTCGCGGTAGACGGAATCGATCGGCACGGTGGTGTGGAATGCGAGGCCGGCCAGGATGGCGGCCTTCTGCGCGGCGTCGTAGCCACCGATGTCGGCGGTCGGGTCGGCCTCCGCATAGCCGAGCGCCGTCGCCGTGGCGAGGGCGTCCTCCAGCGTGGCACCGGTGGTGTCCATCTGGTCGAGGATGAAGTTCGTCGTGCCGTTGACGATGCCGAGGATGCGCTGCACCGTGTCGCCGGCGAGGCTGTCGCGCAGCGGCCGGATGATCGGGATCGCGCCACCGACGGCTGCCTCGTAGTTGAGCTGCGCGCCGACCTGCTCGGCCAGGGCGAACAGCTCGGGGCCGTGCGTGGCGATGAGGGCCTTGTTGGCGGTGACGACGTCGGCGCCGGAACCCAGCGCCTGCAGGATCAGGGTGCGGGCCGGCTCGATGCCGCCCATCAGCTCGATCACGACGTCGGCGCCGAGGATCAAGGATTCGGCATCCGTGGTGAACAGTTCACGAGGCAGGTCGACGGTGCGCTGCGCGTCGACGTCGCGCACGGCGATTCCGATCAGCTCCAGCTTGGCGCCGACGCGGAGGGCGAGCTCCTCCTGCTCCTCGAGCAGCAGTCGGGCGACCTGGGCGCCCACTGAACCGCCGCCGAGCAGCGCGACACGGAGGGAGCGGTAGGCGATCATCGGGCGGTCTCCTGAACGGTTGAGCCAGCAACGCCTAGGTCTCGGGCGAGAAGGTCGTCCTCGGTCTCGCCGCGCACGATGAGACGGGCGACGCCGCCGCGCACAGCGACGACGGGCGGGCGGGTGAGGTAGTTGTAGTTGTTCGACAGCGAGAAGCAGTAGGCGCCGGTCGCAGCGACGGCGAGCAGGTCGCCGGGGGCGACATCGCTCGGCAGGTAGTCGGCGTCGACAACGATGTCTCCGGACTCGCAGTGCTTTCCCGCCACGCGCACCAGGCGAACGGGTTCCTCCGATGCGCGGTTCGCCAGGCGCACCGTGTAATCGGCGCCGTAGAGGGCGGGGCGGGCGTTGTCGCTCATTCCACCGTCGACGCTCACGTACAGACGGGTGTTGTCGCTGTCGGCGTCGGTCGCGGCATCCGGAACCGTCACCTGCTTGGTGGTGCCCACCTCGTACAGGGTGACGCCGGCGCTGCCCACGATCGCGCGGCCGGGCTCGATGGCGATGTGCGGAACGGGGATGCCGAGGCTCGCGCACTGGGTGCCTACGGCCTCCGCCATGCCGCGGGCGATGTCCGCGATCTCGGCCGGGCTGTCTGCCTCGGTGTAGGCGATGCCGAAGCCGCCGCCGAGGTTCAGCTCGGGCACCGGGCCGCCGGCCAGCAGCTCCGCCTGCAGCGTGAGCAGGCGGGCGGCGGACTCGGCGAAGCCGGCCGCGTCGAAGATCTGCGAGCCGATGTGACAATGCAGGCCGCGGAAGTCGAGGCTGTCGTGCGCGCGGATCGCGGCGACGACGGCGGGGGCGTCGGCCAGCGTGATGCCGAACTTCTGGTCCTCGTGCGCCGTGGCCAGGAAGTCATGGGTGTGGGCGTGCACGCCGCTGTTGACTCGGAGGCGCACGGACTGCACCCGGTTGTTTCTGCGGGCGGCGGCGGCGACCCGCTCGATCTCGACGGTGCTGTCGATGACGATCGTGCCGAGTCCGATGGAGACGGCGCGGTCGATCTCGGCGACGGACTTGTTGTTGCCGTGGAAGCCGAGCTCTGATGCCGGGGCGCCCCCGGCGAGGGCGACAGCGAGTTCTCCCCCGCTGCAGATGTCGACGCGGAGGCCGGCCTCGCGCACCCAGCCGACGACGGCCGTGCTGAGGAACGCCTTGCCGGCGTAATAAACCGAAACGGTTGTGCCGATGGCGGCGAACGCCTCCTCGAATGTTTCACGCATCTGGAGCGCGCGGGCACGCACGTCGTCCTCGTCGAAGATGTAGAGGGGAGTGCCGAATTCGGCCGCCAGCGCACTCGCCGGGACGCCGGCGATGCTGATCTCACCGGCGGGCGTGCGCTCGGTATTGGCCGGCCAGATGGCAGGGTTCAGGGCGTTGGGCTGGACTGGGACGGCCAGCCAGTCAGGGGCGAGGGCAAAATTGGCCACGGTGAGGACCTCACGGAGAGAACGAGTGGGAGTCACACTGCGTGGCGAGCGAACCCGGATTGGTCCCTGAAGCCAGCAAACAGATGTCGCCGCCTGCCGCAGGTAAGCAGCGGGGCGAGGTACCGCAAATACTAGCGAGAACCGGGCGGGCGCTGCCAATCGATGACGGGCACATGGGTCACGGGGCGCAACTGCCGAGAGTGGAGAGGGTGCTCTCGTCGAGCACGATATCGTGCGCCTCGACCCGCACCGTGGCGCTGCCGGGGGCGACATCGATGGATGTGACGTCGACGCCGACCGGCAGGTAGGTCGCCGTGCAGACGCTGATCGGGTCTGACCCGACAATCAGATCGACGAGCCGGCTGAGGTCGAGGTTGCCGGCGCCGCTCGTGATCTCGGCGCCTGTCGGGGTCACCAGCACGTGGTCGCCGGCGGCTTGGAGCGTTCCGGTCACCCGGTAGCCGATGGTGAACCCGAAGAAGCTCGCCTCTGCGGCGTAGCTGAGCTGGCCCTGATCCAGCTGCACGGCCGAGTTCGGGGCTGAGCGCTCGATCAGGCTGTTCAGCGCGGCCTGATCGAGTGTCGCCGTCGCGCTCAGCGTGTCGACCGGCTGGGTGGAATCGACGGGGAAGCCGCTGGCATGCACCGTGACATCGGCGGGAATGCCGTCGATGACGGCATCCGGGGCCGAGACGGTGATGTCGTCGAAGCTGCCGCCGAGGTACTGCATGATGATGCTGGTGCCGCCGATCTGCACTGTCGGGCTGGCGACGACGTTCTGCGGCAGCTGCGCGACGATCTCCTCTGCAACGCGGCGCTCGGCCACGCCGCGGGCAATGGCATCGACCACGAAGAACAGGCCGACGAGCACGGCAATGCCGATGACGACGCTGAGCAGGATGACAAGAGGACGTCGGGACTTGCGCGCCCCGGGCCCGGCCTCCGCCGTGTTCAGCGTCTCGGCCATGACTACATCCGCTCCGGTGCGCTGACACCCAGCAGGGCGAGGCCGTTCCGGATGACCTGGCCGGTCGCGTCGTTCAGCCAGAGGCGGGTGCGGTGCACGTCGCCGACCGGGTCGTCGCCGAGCGGGATGACGCGGCAGCTGTCGTACCAGCGGTGGTACAGGCCGGCGAGCTCCTCGAGGTAGCGGGCGACGCGGTGCGGCTCGCGCAGGGTGGCCGCCTGGGCGACGATGCGGGGGAACTCCTGCAGCCCGCCGAGCAGTGCAGACTCGCTCTCGTGGTCGAGCAGCTCCGGTGCGAAACCGCTGCGATCGACGCCGGACTGCGCCGCGTTGCGGGCAACGCCGGTGGTGCGGGCGTGCACGTACTGCACGTAGAAGACGGGGTTGTCGTTGCTCTTGCGCTGCAGGATCTCCGGGTCGATCGTCAGCGGCGAGTCGGCCGGGTAGCGGCCGAGGGTGTAGCGCAGCGCGTCCGTGCCGAGCCAGGCCTGCAGGTCGTCGAGCTCGATGATGTTGCCCGCGCGCTTGGACAGCTTCGCGCCGTTGATGCTGACCAGCTGGCCGATCAAGACCTCGACGTCCTTCTCGGGGTCGTCTCCTGCCGCGCCGGCGAGGGCCTTGAGGCGGTGCACGTAGCCGTGGTGATCGGCGCCAAGCAGGTAGATCTTGTGCTGGAAGCCGCGGTCGCCCTTGTTCAGGTAGTAGGCGGCATCCGCGGCGAAGTAGGTGTAAATGCCGTTGCCGCGGCGGATGACGCGGTCCTTGTCGTCGCCGAAGTCGGTGGTGCGCACCCAGACGGCGTCGTCCTCGTCGTAGACGTGGCCCTGGGCGCGGAGGCGCTCGACGGCGGTGTCGATGTCGGAGACGCCGTCCTCGCCCGGCGCGTGCAGGGTGCGCTCGCTGGTCCAGACGTCGAAGTGCACGTTGAAGCGGTCGAGCGACGCCTTGATCTCGGCGAGCTGCAGCTCGTAGGCGATCTCGGTGGCGGTGTGCAGCGCGATGGCGTCGTCGAGCTCGAGCAGCTTCGGCTCGCGGGCGAGCACCTGCTCGGCGAGCGTCGCGATGTAGGCGCCCGGGTAGCCGCCCTCGGGGGTGGGCTCGCCCTGGGCGGCGGCCAGCACGGATGCGCCGAAGTTCTGCATCTGGTTGCCGGCGTCGTTGATGTAGTACTCGTTGGCGACGGTGGCACCGGCGGCGCGCAGCACGCGGCCGATGGAGTCACCGAGGGCCGCCCAGCGGGTGTGGCCGATGTGCAGCGGGCCGGTCGGGTTGGCCGAGACGAACTCGAGGTTGATGGTGTTGCCGGCGAGCGAATCGCTGGTGCCGTAGGCGTCGCCGGCCTCGACGATGGCCTGGGCGAGCACACCGGCCGCGGCCGCGTCGATGCGGAAGTTGATGAAGCCGGGTCCGGCGACCTCGGCGCTGGCGATGCCGTCGATGCCTGCGGCGGCGGCGGCGATCTCAGTGGCCAGCTCGCGCGGGTTGGCGCCGAGCGGCTTGGCCAGCTTCATGGCGATGTTGGAGGCCCAGTCGCCGTGGTCGCGGTTCTTCGGGCGTTCCAGAACGACGTCGGCGGCGGTGATCACCGGCGCTGCGGCATCCGTCGCGTCGTTCTCACCCAGCTCAGCCGATCGTCGGCCGTCGACAATGCTCTGAACGATGCCGACGAGGGACTGGGAGAGTTCTGCGGGAGTCACGAGGCACAATCTTAGCCGGGCCGCCTGATTGCTAGAGTCGCGTACATGCCTGTTGCTCCTGCCCCCGCGTTGCGCGCGCGCTCGCGTTCCCTCTTGCTCGTCGGTTCCCTCGCCGCGATTGCGGTGCTTGGCCTGGCCGGGTGCAGTGCGGAGCCGACCCCGGAGTCAACGCCTGGCGGCGCAGCCACGACGGAGCCGACGGACGGCCAGAGCACCCCGCCGACGGCCGAGCCGACCGTGGAGCCCGGCACGCCGATCACCATCGACTGCAAGACGCTGCTCGCCCCGCAGGACATCTACGACTTCAACCCGAACGTGAGCACGGACCCCGGTTTCGTGCCCGCCGAGGGCTCGCTGGCCGCCGCCGCGGTCGCCGACAACGGCATCGCCTGCGGCTACCTGCACCAGACCAGCAACGAGCTGATGAACTTCTCGTTGTCGCAGCCGAGCCCCGAGCAGCTCACGCTGGCCCTGAATGCCGCTGCCGCCTCAAGCACGCCCGTTCCCACCTACGGAACCCCTCCGGCGGTCAGTGGTTTCTTCGACCCGGCCAGCGGCGAGATCCAGGTGTTCACCCCGAAGTATTGGCTGACCGCCACCTCGACGATGTTCGGGGAGCCGGGCGACGCCGAGCCGCTTGTGCGCGCGGCCATCTCGCACCTGCCTGAGTAACGCCGGGCGGCGATGACCGCTGCGGTGGCGTGGTCTTTCGACGCGGCCGGAATGCGGTAATCTCGTTCAAGCGCCTCCGTAGCTCAGGGGATAGAGCGCCGGTTTCCGGTACCGAAGGTCGGGGGTTCGAATCCCTCCGGGGGCACAGTGTGAGTTCTCACGCTAGTTCGGACTTCTTCTGAAGTTCGGGCTAGCGTGGGAGCTCTTTTTTTGTTTGAGGCGTACCCCGCGCCGAGTAGGCTCCGAATCGGAAGCAGTGCGGCATCCGCCCCTGTGCCCGATCAGGGGGAATCATGACTCGTCGAACTCGCGGGGTCTCCCTGCTCGCCTCTGCTCTGCTCGCCCCCGCCTTGTTGCTGCTCAGCGGCTGTGCCCCAGCGGGCGCGAGCACCGGGGAATCGTCAAGCCCCAGCGGGGTGATCGAGATGGCGGTGTCAGAGTTCTGCACCGCGGGGACGGACGCGCAGTGCGTTTCGGTCAACGGCGAGGATGTCGAACTGCCAGCGACATTTGAGCGGGTCGGAGTCGAGGCGGCTGCCGTCGCACAGGGTGTGGGGCAGAACGCAATCGACGTGACGCTCACGGCGGAGGGGGCCGCGCTCCTCCACACGCTGACCGAGCAGGCCGCCGGAGGCACGGCGCGCCTGGTCTTGAAGGTCGGCGACGAGGTGGTGGCCGCCGTCGTGGTCATGGAGGTGTTGGAGGGTAAGCAACTGCAGATCGCCCTCTCCCCCGATGACGACGCCCAGAAAATCGTGGATCTGATCCAGGGCGTCTGAAGGGCTTCGTGACCGGGCTTCCGCATACCCCGGGTGGGCGGACGGCGATCTCCGGACAGAGACAAGCCGCGACGTCCTGCTGCGAGAGCTGACATCGGATGACGCCGCGAGTCTCGGCGCAAATCGCAGTGTCGGATATGTGATCGATGAGGAATGGCTCACACTGGCCGCACCGACCGACCACGAGTGCATCCGAGTCGGAATGAGGGCGCCGGGCGCCACGGAGTTCTCGTATCCCGAGCCGCTCATTCCGCTGCCTGTTGCACACAGCTCCCTCGATCTGGAAAGTTGTCCACATCTGGGATTTTCCTTTCGCCTGCTGTGCATCCGCCGCGTAGATTTGGGGTATGCAGAGAACGGCCGATGCACCTGAGTCAGCGGCGCAGCTCATCCAGAGTTGCGAGCAGACAACAGTGCGTCTGAACGCCGCCAGCTACGACGCCCTCCGCGACTCGGAACTCCTCGCGACGCTGGAAACCCTCTCCCAGCATTCGTCCACGCTGCAGCGGCAGATCGCGCTGGCTTCGGCGTCGCTGGCCAGCCGCTCGAAGAGGGAGTTGGGCCAGGCGGGTCTGGCCAACCGACTGGGGCACACCAACGCGGGCGCGCTACTGCAGAAGATCACCGGCGGCTCCCGCACGGAGGCATCGACCTTGCTGAGCACGGGCTTGATGCTGGCGGAGACGGAGGCCGCTGACGAGCTGGCACGTTTGCGGCGGGAGGCCGGTCTCCCCGACGGCGAGCCAGTGCCCGGCCTGGGCGGTGCGGAGCTTGCCTCCGGGGTGGGTTTCCCCGCCTCGGCCGCCGCGAGACCGTGGTTCGGCCCGATCAGCGATGCTGTCGCATCCGGCCTGTTCAGCCTCGGTGTTGGCGATGCGATCCGCGGCGGATTGGGCGCAGGGCCGGACGGGCGACTTCTCCTGACAGAGGCGCTGCGCGGGCCGCTCGGGGTAGGGGATGCCGCATCCGCAGTCGACGGTGCGCGGGTCGAGGCGACCGAGGCCCGAGCCGCCCGCGAGGAGGCACTCCTCGACGCCGTTTGCGCGGTGCTGCCCGAGCTGATCCACGAGTGCTCGCAGCTGACGCCGGAACTGGCCTTCAAGGCGGCGCGGGCCGCGCGCGACCGAGCTGATGCGGCCGGCGTCCTCGCCCGCTCCGAGCAGATGCGGCGACAGCAATACTTCAAGGCATGGGAACGTCCAGACGGGATGGTGGCCGGCTCCTTCCTGTTGGAGCCAGAGAATGGTGCCCTCGTCATCGCGGTCAAAGATCAACTGCGCCATCCGCGGAGGGCCGGGGTGAAGTTCCGCTCTCAAACGGACACCGTCGCCGCCCGCGCTGCTCGAGGCGACCTGCGGGAGGTCGATGAGTTCGCCGCTGATGGCTTCGTCGACCTGCTCCGGGCCGGGATCAGCGTCGACCCCGACAAGATTCTCGACAACCACCGGCCGTCCGTCACGCTGCACGTGCAGGAGGAGTCCCTCGCCCACCGCGCGACCGGCGCAGGACTGGGGTTCGGGATCATCGAGTCCAGCAATGAGGCAGTGCCTATCGAAACCGTCGAGCGGGAGATCTGCGCGGGTGGCTACGTGCCGGTGATCTTTGATGAGCGGGGCCAGCCGCTGAATCTCGGCCGGGAGACGCGCCTGTTCACGAGGCGGCAACGCATTGCCCTGGCGGCACGGGACGGCGGCTGCATGGCTGATGGCTGTGACCGGCCGGTCTCGTGGACGGAGGCCCACCACATCAAACACTGGAAACGCGATAGCGGGCCGACAGACATCGATGACGGCATTCTGCTCTGCAGACACCACCACCTGTTGTTCCACAATCAGGGCTGGGAGATCGTCCGCGATGGCGCGACGTATTGGCTCATCCCGCCCCGAACAATAGAGCCTGACCAGACGCCGCGGCTGCTGAGCTCGAAGTCGGCACTGCGGCGAAGACCGCCGGTGCAGGTTCCCGAGCGGCTGTTGCGGCCCCGGGGCATGGCGACCGGGCTCTTAGAGTAGGTGGTTATGACGACTCCCCCATTCGAAGAGCTGGCACTCTCAGATCTGGCCTCCGAGAGCTATGTACTTCTGACGACATTCCGGAAGAACGGCGAAGGTGTCTCGACGCCGGTCTGGATCGCGCAGAGCTCCGACGGTCAGCTGCTGGTCACGACGGGCGCGAACTCGGGCAAGGTGAAGCGCATCCTCAATGACCCGCGGATCGAGCTCGTTGCGTGCGACGCCCGCGGCGGCATCCGCGGCACCGCTGCACCGGTTCAGGCGCACGCGGAGATCGCGTCGGATGCGGAGACCCGCGCGCTCACCGATGCGGCGCTGAAGGCGAAGTACGGCCTGCAGTTCACGGCTATCCGTCTGGCGAACAGGCTCAGTGCGCTGAAGAACAGCGCGAAGAAGAAGAAGAAGAGTGCGGAGAAGTCCGGCGCGAAACATTCAGGCAGTGTCGCGCTGCGTATCACGGTCGTTTCGACCGAGCAGCGGGTCGATGTCTAGATGAAGACGAACAGCTGTCCGAGCACCAAGATGAGAATGACAAAGACAGCGACGATGGCGCCTGCGATGGCCAGGGTCTTCGTGTTGAGCTTGGCGACGCCGAACCCGACGAGGAACGGCAGCGACACGATCAATGCCACGAGTACCCACCAGAACAGCAGGTAACCGAACTGCGAGGCTTGCTCGAGTCGGCCGCCGAAGAGCGCCTGCGTTGCGGGGTGGGTGGCGAATGACAGCGCCGCGGACAGCGGGAATGCAACCAGCGCCAGCGTGATGATGCCGGCGAAGGCCCCCCAGAGCCCGGATTTGTTCGTGTGGATGGTGCTGCTCATGAGTGATCCCCTCCGTGTGACCGACACTGCCAGTGCAGACGGCACCACTCGGCACGGCGCCTACTGCCCGGAAGTCTAGCGGCGCGGAGCTCCCCAAAGCGAGGGTTCCGCGCAGCCAAGAGCGGCACTCCGTTGCGGGTCAAACGCTACTGCCGGTTGTCGTAGACGCGCTTGAGCTTGCCGCTGGAACGCTCCAGGCTGCCGGGGGCAGCCAGATGAACCTCGACCGTCGTGCCGACCCGGATCTTCACCTCGCGCTCGAGCGCGGCGATGACGCGCGCGCCCTCCGCAGCGCTGAGCGCCTGGGCGGGTTCGACGTGCACCGTCATCCGGTCCAGGCGCCCGACGCGGGTGAGCTCGAGCTCGAAGTGCGGGGAGAGGCCGTCGATCGCGAGCGTGATCTCCTCGATCTGGCTCGGGAACAGGTTGACGCCACGCAGCACGATCATGTCGTCGTTGCGGCCCGTGATCTTCTCGATCCGGCGCATGTTCGGCCGTGCGGTGCCCGGCAACAGCGTGGTGATGTCGTGGGTGCGGTAGCGAATGATCGGCAGTGCCTGCTTGCGGAGCGTGGTGAAGACCAGCTCCCCCTGCTGCCCGTCGGCCAGCGGCACACCCGTGTCGGAGTCGATGACCTCTGGACGGAACTGGTCCTCCCAGATGTGCGGGCCGTCTTTGGACTCGATGCACTCGCTGCCAACGCCCGGGCCCATGACCTCGCTGAGGCCGTAGATGTCCAACGCATCGATACCGAGGCCCTGCTCGATCGTCGAACGCATCTCGTTGGTCCACGGCTCCGCTCCGAGCACGGCGACGGCGAGCGAGGAGTCGCGCGGATCCATGCCGCTCGCCGCGAGGGCATCGATGATCGTGAGCAGGTAGGTGGGCGTGCAGAGGATCGCGTCGGGTTCGAAGTCGCGGATCAGCTGCACCTGCTTGGCCGTGTTGCCGCCCGACATGGGCACGACGGTGCAGCCGAGCCGCTCGATGCCGGCGTGGGCGCCCAGTCCACCGGTGAACAGCCCGTAACCATAGGCGTTGTGCACCATCTGGCCGGGGCGGATGCCAGCGGCGCGCAGCGAGCGCGCGACGAGCATGCCCCAGTCGTCCAGGTCGCCCTTCGTGTAGCCGACCACTGTCGGCTGCCCGGTGGTGCCGGATGACGCATGGATGCGCGCGACCTCAGAGCGCGGCACGGCGAACATGCCGAACGGGTAGTTCAGCCGCAGGTCTTCCTTTGTCGTGAACGGCAGCTTCTGCAGGTCGCTGAGCTCGCGGATGTCGTCGGGGTGCACCCCCACCCCGTCAAACTTCTGGGTGTAGAAGGGCACGTTCTGGTAGGCGTGGCGCACCGTCTGCTGCAGCCGGGACAGCTGCAGGGCCTCTATCTCGTCGCGCGACATCCGCTCTTCGGCGTCAAGCTCAGCCAGCGCCGGGGCGAAGGCCCTCGATGTGGAGGGCGACGGTGTTGCCGCCTGCGACGTGGACAGCTGAGTCATGGATGCTCCATTGCATTGGTCATGGGGGTGAAGTCGAGTGCGGGCTCTGGCGGCTACGGCGTGCCGCGGTCTGCGCCGTCGCTGTTGCCGGGTGCGGGGGCCGGCAGCCGTGTCGTGCGGCTGCGCCCGCGGAACTCCGCGACCACGTGGCCGGCCTCATCGACCACCTGCACATCGTAAATGCCGCTGCGCCCGGTGCGGGTGCGCCGGACCGCGGTCGCGGTCAGCTGCTGCCCGATCCGGACGGGGCGGAGGAAGGAGATCTCGGCACCGGCGGCCAGAGTCACCTGCTCGTCTTCGTTGCAGGCGACGGCGAAGGCCGTGTCGGCCAGCGAGAAGATGAGTCCGCCGTGCATGACATCGAAGCCGTTCAGCATGTCGTCGCGCACGACCATGGTAATGACGGCGTGGCCCGGTTCGTCCACGACGAGCTGCAGCCCGAGCGTGACCGCGACGCGGTCGCGCAGCAGCATGGCCCGGAGTTCGCCCTCGTGAGACGCGCGCACGTCTTCCATGCTGTCGATCGCCATCCTTGCTGCTCCTCGTCACGTCGCCGGAATCGCCCCGTGCCAACTGAACGTACAGTAAGCATGGCACGCGGGCAACACGATTTCGGACGCAACGCCCTCCCCTGCTGCCAATGTTGACGCAGCGCGCGGCACATGACATCGTGTACAGAACGAACGGTCAGTAAGTCCTGTTCTCGAGCGCGAGTCCGTGGAAACTGCATGCAAGGTAATGGAGCCATGGCGGAAGCATTTGTGGTTGGCGGGGTTCGAACTCCCATCGGCAGGTACGGCAGCGCCCTCGCAGAGGTGCGCCCCGACGACCTCGCGGCACTCGTGGTGCGCGAGCTCGTCACCCGCACGGGCATCGACCCGGCGGTCATCGACGACGTCATCTTCGGCGCCGCGAACCAGGCGGGCGAAGACAACCGCAACGTGGCCAGGATGGCGGTGCTGCTCGCCGGCCTGCCCGAGACGGTTCCCGGCATCACCGTCAACCGGCTCTGCGCCTCCGGGCTCTCTGCCGTGCACCTGGCCACCAGCATGGTCAAGTCCGGCGAGGCCGACGTCGTGATCGCCGGCGGGGTCGAGTCCATGACCCGCGCCCCCTGGGTGCTTGCCAAACCGGAGAAGGCGTTCGGCCGCCCCGGTGAGCTGGCAGACACCTCGATCGGCTGGCGCTTCACCAACCTCGAGTTCAGCAAGCGCGACAAGTTCACGATGAGCATGCCGGAGACCGCCGAGCACGTCGGCTCCCTCGAGGGCATCGGCAGGGACGAGGCGGATGCCTTCGCGCTGCGCTCGCACGAGCGCGCCCTGACGGCGATCCAGGCCGGCCGGTTCGCCGCGGAGATCGTCGGCGTGCCCACCAAGAACGGCAACTTCACCGTGGACGAGGGCCCCCGGGCCGACACCTCACTCGAACGTCTCGCCAGCCTGCGCCCTGTGGTGCGCGGAGGCAGCCTCGTCACGGCGGGCAACGCCTCCTCGCTGAATGACGGCTCGGCCGCCGTGCTCATCGCCAGCGAAGACGCCATCGCCCGTTACGGCCTGGTGCCCCGCGCCCGTGTCCTCGGCGGCGCGTCCGCCGGCGTGCTGCCGGAGGTCATGGGGCTCGGCCCCGTCCCGGCGACCCGCAAGCTCTTCACCCGCCTCGGGCTCAGCGCCCGCGAGTTGGCCGCCGTCGAGCTGAACGAGGCCTTCGCCACCCAGGCCATCGCCTGCATGCGCCAACTGGACCTCGACGAGGAGATCGTCAACAGCGACGGCGGAGCGATCGCGCTCGGGCATCCGCTCGGCGCATCGGGAACCCGCATCCTCACCACCCTGCTCGGTCGCCTCGAGCGCGCCGGCGGCGGAACCGGGCTCGCGACGATGTGCGTCGGTGTCGGCCAGGGCGCCGCCCTCGCCGTGGAGACGGTCTGATGGCCGCCCCGACGCTCCGCATCGAGGCCGAACGCCCCGACCGGCTGCACGTCGTGCTCGACCGGCCCGGCGTGCGGAACGCGATCGATGCGGCGATGGTCGACGAGCTGCACGTCGTGTGCGCCCAGCTCGAGGCCGTTCCCCGGATCCTCATCCTCAGCGGCGCCGGCGGTGTCTTCGCCTCGGGCGCCGATATCGCCGAGCTGCGCGATCGCCGCCGCGAAGACGCCCTGGCCGGCATCAATTCCCGGCTCTTCGGCCGGATCGCCGCCCTGCCGATGCCCGTCATCGCGGCCATCGACGGCTGGGCGCTCGGCGGCGGGGCCGAGCTCGCCTACGCCGCCGACTTCCGCATCGCCAGCACGACCGCGCGCATCGGCAACCCGGAAACCTCGCTCGGCATCTTGGCTGCGGCCGGCGCCAGCTGGCGCCTTGCCGAGCTTGTGGGCGAGCCGGTGGCCAAGGAGATCCTGCTCGCCGGCCGGGTCCTGAACGCCGAGGAGGCGCTCGCCCTGCGCCTGGTCACCGAGGTGCACGAGCCGGACCAGCTCGACGCCGCGGCCAACGCCCTCGCCGACCGCATCGCCAAGCAGGACCCCCATGCCGTGCAGGCAACAAAGCGGGTGTTCCACGCTTCGCGCGCCGACCACCCCGCCGTGGACGAGCAGGCCCAGGCCGTGCTGTTCGAGTCCCCGGCGAAATTCGCCCTGATGGATGCCTTCCTGGCGAGACGGAAGAAGAAATGACAGAGACCATGACCCTGCCCTCCGGCGTGCCCAGCATCGTGGGGGTCGCCGGCGGCGGCCGCATGGGTGTCGGCATCGCGCACGCCTTCCTGCTGGCCGGCGCCTCCGTCGTCATCCTCGAGCGCAACTCCGACTCCGCCGCGCATGCATCGGAGGTCCTGCGCTCCGCGATCGCGAACAGCATCGCGCGCCAGACCACAGGCGAGACGGCACACACCCTCGAGGCCAGGGCCAGGGTGACGACGGATGCCGCAGACCTGGCAGCAGCCGGCCTCGTGATCGAGGTCGTTCCCGAGGACGTGCAGATGAAGGTCGAGGTGCTCACCCGGGTGGAGCGCGAGCTCTCCGCAGACGCCTGGCTCGCCACGAACACGTCCTCGCTCTCGATCGGGGAGCTGGCCAGCGCCCTGGCCCGACCGGAGCGCTTCTGCGGGCTGCACTTCTTCAACCCCGTTCCCGCGTCGAGCCTGGTGGAGATCGTGCGTGGCCCGGCCACTGCACCCGAGCTGATCGACGCGGCACTCGGCTGGGTTGCGGCGATCGGCAAGACACCGATCACCGTGCAGGACTCCCCCGGATTCGCCAGCTCCCGCCTCGGCGTCGTCATCGCGCTCGAGGCGATCCGCATGCTCGAGGACGGGGTCGCCTCTGCCGAGGACATCGATGCAGCCATGGTGCTGGGCTACAAGTTCCCGATCGGCCCGCTGCGCCTGACCGACCTGGTCGGGCTCGACGTGCGCCTCGGGATCGCCGAGTACCTGGAGAGCCAGCTCGGCCCCCGCTTTGAAGTGCCCGCCCTGCTGCGCGAGAAGGTCGCGGCGGGCAAGCTCGGCCGCAAGAGCGGGGAAGGCTTCTTCAGCTGGGGCGACTGACCCGGCATCCCGCACCCAGCGACAACCAGCACCGATCGACACCAGCACCATACGCACCAGCACCGAACGAACCAGCACCGCGAAGGGCTCGACCATGACATCCAGCGACACCATCACCCCGCGCCTCCTCCCCAGCTACGTCGGCGACACCTGGTGGGAGCCGCGCACGGGAACGCTCGCGCGGGACGCCTCGACCGGCGAGCCCATCGCCCTGGTCGGCAGCGACGGCCTAGACATCGCCGCCGCGGTGGAGCACGCCCGCACGGTCGGGCAGGCAAGCCTCGGCGAGCTCACCTTCCACGAGCGCGCTCTGCGGCTGAAGGCCCTCGCCATCCACCTCGGCGAGGTCAAGGAGGAGCTGTACGCACTGAGCGATCGCACCGGCGCGACCCGCCGGGACTCGATGGTCGACATCGACGGCGGAATCGGCGTGCTCTACACCTACTCGTCAAAGGGCCGGCGCGAACTGCCCAACGCGAAGCTCATCGTCGACGGCGACCCGGAGAACCTGGCCCGCGACGGGTCTTTCGGCGGCCAGCACGTCTACACCCGGCTGCCCGGCGTCGCCTTCCAGGTCAACGCCTTCAACTTTCCGGTCTGGGGCATGCTCGAGAAGTTCGCCCCCGCCTTCCTCGCCGGCGTGCCGAGCATCGTCAAGCCGGCGACGCCGACCGCCTACCTCACCGAGGCGACGGTGCGGGCGATGGTCGACTCCGGCCTGCTGCCCGCCGGGTCGCTGCAGCTGATCTGCGGATCGGTGCGCGGCTTCCTCGACACCCTCGATGTGCGCGATACCGTCAGTTTCACCGGCTCCGCCTCCACCGCGCGCACCCTCTCAGAGCACCCCAGCGTGCTGGGCGGCGGGGTCACGCTAGGCCGCGAGACCGACTCGCTGAACGCGGCCATCCTGGGTCTGGATGCCGAGAGCGGCACACCCGAGTTCGACGCGTACATCGCGAGCGCCGTCACCGAGATGACGTCGAAGGCGGGGCAGAAGTGCACCAGCATCCGACGCCTGATCGTGCCGGCTGAGCGTGTGGACGCCGTCGTCGAGGCTGTCGGCGCCCGCCTTGCCCAGCGCGTCACCCTCGGCGACCCGCGTGCGCAGGGCGTCACGATGGGCCCGCTGGCGAGCGTCGAACAGCTGGGCGAGGTGCGCCGCAGCGTCGAGCAGCTCATCGCCGGCGGCGGCCGCATCGCGGTCGGCAGCCTGGACGAGCCCGCCGTCGTGCACCTGGACGGCACCGTGGCCCCGGCCCCGGAGGGCGCCTTCTTCACCCCGGTGCTGCTGCGCTTCGACGATTCTGACGCGCCGGCGGTTCACGACATCGAAGCGTTCGGCCCCGTCGCATCGGTCATCGGCTACACGGACACGGCCGACGCGGTGCGGCTCGCAAACCGGGGAGGCGGCTCCCTCGTGGCCACCGTCGCGAGCTTCGACCCGGAGACGGTCATGTCGCTCGTCTCCGGCATCGCCCCCTTCCACGGCCGCGTGCTCGTGCTCGACCGCGACGACGCGAAGACCAGCACCGGGCACGGCTCCCCCGTTCCACACCTCGTGCACGGCGGGCCCGGCCGGGCCGGCGGCGGCGAGGAGCTCGGCGGCATCCGCGCCGTGAAGCACTTCATGCGCCGCACCGCCATCCAGGGCACGCCGGCCGTGCTCTCGGCGCTGACCGGCCGCTGGCGCGCGGGCGCGCCGGTGCAGGCCGGCGAGGAGCACCCGTTCCGCAAGTCGCTCGCCCGGCTGCGGATCGGCGACGCCGTCGTCTCGGCGGAGCGTGAGATCACCCTGGAGGACATCGGTCACTTCGCCGAGTTCACCGGCGACACCTTCTATGCGCACACCGACGAGGAGGCCGCAGCGGCCAACCCGTTCTTCCCCGGCCGTGTCGCCCACGGATACCTGCTTCTCGCCTGGGCTGCCGGCCTGTTCGTCGACCCTGCGCCGGGGCCCGTGCTGGCCAACTACGGCCTCGAGAACCTGCGCTTCCTCACGCCCGTTTCGCCCGGAGACAGCGTGCGGGTGACGTTGACCGCCAAGCAGATCACTCCGCGCGAGAACGAGGAGTACGGCGAGGTGCGCTGGGACGCGGTGCTGGTGAACCAGCGCGAGGAGGTCGTCGCCAGCTACGACGTGCTCACCCTCGTGGCCAAGGAGGGCTAGCCGCCAACGGGTGAGGGCTGGGGCGCAGCAGCCCGGCCCGCTAGCATGCGACGCATGGCCATCACATTGGAGAACGTCGGCATCGCTGTTCAGGACATCGAGGCAGCCATCGCCTTCTTCACCGACCTGGGCCTCACGGTCGTCGGCCGCGACACCGTGAGCGGCGAGTGGGCCGACACGGCCGTCGGCCTGGACGGGAACCACGCCAAGATCGCTCTGCTCCAGACACCAGACGGGCACGGCCGCCTGGAGCTCTTCGAGTACATCAACCCCGCCGCGATCGAGACGAGTCCCACTCTCCCCAATGAGATTGGCATGCACCGCGTCGCCTTCTCTGTCGACGACATCGACGAGGCGCTGGAGATCGCCGCGCGGCACGGCTGCTATCCGCTGCGGGGTGTGGCGAACTACCGGGACGTCTACAAGCTGACGTACGTGCGCGGCCCCAGCGGCATCATCGTCATGCTGGCCGAGGACCTCAGCACGAGCTGACCGGGACCCGAACTAGACCCGCGCGGTCGGCACGGGCGCGGCGTCGTGCACCCGCACACCCTCGAAGGCGACGGTGATGACGTCTTCGGCGAGCTGGTCAGGGGTGAGCGCGCCGCCCGGCTTGTACCACTCGACGATCGAGTTGATCATGCCGAACAACAGGCGCACCGTGGTGCGCGCGTCGACGTCGGCGCGAAGGGTGCCCTCGACGCGCGCCTCGTCGACGAGCCCGGCGATCACGTGGTCGAAGGCCCGGCGGCGCTCCAGTGCCTCCCGCTCAACCTCGGTGTTGCCACGCAGGCGCAGCAGGAGGGTGACGTAGGGCAGGTCGTCGGCGAGCACGAGCACCGCACCGCGCAGCACGTAGCGCAGCCGCTCCACGGGTGAGCCCTCGAGGGCGCCCGGCTCGGAGAGGATTCCCTCCAGCCCGCCCAGCGCCCGCTCGAGGGCCCGTCGAAGCAGGTCTTCCTTGCCGGTCACGTGGTAATAAATGGCCGATTTGCTGGTGCCGAGCCGTTCGGCAAGCACGCCCATGGAGGTCGCCTCGTAGCCGAACTCGTTGAACGCCAGCACAGCGATGTCGAGCACCGCGTCGAGGTCGTAGGGAACGCGGCCCGCTCGACCGTTGCCGCCGCGGGGCGCCCGGCTCGTGGATTTCGATGGCTGGTTCACAACGCGACTCACTCCAGGTCTCGGCTTGGTGGTCCGCCCGGCGAGCGGTGCCATTGCGGTTCCCGATTCTAGCCGACCACCGGTTCCCGACCGGGAGGCCGCGGGCGGCGGCGCCTTGATGGGACGGGCTCGCGGTGTTAGCATTACTGAACGATCGGTAAGTATCGTGTTCATTTGCGGATGCCCAGCGCGTCCAGAGCGAGGAGGCTCCCGTGGCTGATCCACTGCGCCAGCTGCACGCGGCACACGAACCGGACGACGATCCGGACGGTTCTGGCCAGCGCCGCTTCGACGAGCTCATCGCCGCCGACAGCCGCATCGAGCCGAGCGACTGGATGCCGGCCGCCTACCGCAAGACGCTCGTGCGCCAGATCTCCCAGCACGCGAACTCCGAGATCATCGGCATGCAGCCGGAGGGCAACTGGATCACCCGCGCCCCCAGCCTCAAGCGCAAGGCGATCCTGATGGCGAAGGTGCAGGACGAGGCCGGTCACGGCCTCTACCTCTACTCCGCCGCACAGACGCTCGGCACCGACCGCGACACCATGTTCGAGCACCTCATCACCGGCAAGGCGAAGTACTCCTCGATCTTCAACTACACGACGCCGACCTGGGCCGACATGGGCTCGATCGGCTGGCTCGTCGACGGCGCCGCGATCTGCAACCAGGTGCCGCTCTGCCGCGCCTCCTACGGGCCGTACGGGCGCGCCATGGTGCGCATCTGCAAGGAAGAGTCCTTCCACCAGCGCCAGGGCTTCGAGATTCTGCTGGAGCTCATGCGAGGCACCCCCGCGCAGCGCGAGATGGCGCAGGAATCGGTGAACCGTTGGTACGCCCCCGCGCTGATGATGTTCGGCCCGCCCGACGCCGACTCCCCCAACTCGCAGCAGAGCATGGCGTGGAAGATTAAGCGTTTCAGCAACGACGAACTGCGCCAGCGCTTCGTCGACATGCTCGTTCCCCAGGCCGAGATCCTCGGCGTGACACTGCCGGACCCCGACCTCAAGTGGAACCAGGAGCGCGGCCACTACGACTTCGGCGAGCTCGACTGGAACGAGTTCACCGAGGTGCTCGCCGGCCGTGGGCCCGCCAACGCGATCCGGGTCTCCCGCCGGCGCGCCGCCCACGAGAACGGCGAGTGGGTGCGCGAGGCAGCCCGCGCCTACGCCGACAAGCAAGCGAGCCTGGCCGCGGCCCAGGCCCCGACCCACGAATGGATGGCATCATGACCAGCCCCGGCGACTCCGGCGAGCGCGAGCAGTGGCCCCTCTGGGAGGTCTTCGTCCGTTCCTCCCGCGGCCTCTCTCACGTGCACGCTGGCTCCCTGCACGCCCCCGACGAGACGATGGCCGTGCGCAATGCGCGCGACCTCTACACCCGGCGGGGCGAGGGCGTCTCCATCTGGGTCGTGCGCGCCTCGGCGATCACGGCATCCGACCCCGACGCCAAGGGCGCCTTCTTCGAGTCCCCACAGGGCAAGGAATACCGCCACGCCACCTACTACACCGAGTCAGACACGGTGCCCCACCTATGAGCGGTCACAGCAACCGGGCGATCGGGACCGCGCTCACGCCCGAGTCGATCAAGCAGAGCATCACCGACACGGATGCCGGGGCGAGCGACGCCGTCGCGCGCTACGCCCTCGGCCTCGGCGACGACGCCCTCGTGCTCGCCCAGCGGCTCGGCGAATGGGTCACGAACGCGCCAGAACTCGAAGAAGATGTGGCGCTGTCCAACATCGCCCTCGACCTGCTCGGCCACGCGCGCAGCCTGCTGACCTATGCCGGCTCCGCCTGGGGCCAGAGCGAGGACGACCTCGCCTATTTCCGGGACGAGCCGCAGTTCGTCAACCGGCAGCTGTTCGAGCAGCCGAACGGCGACTTCGCCCAGACGATTGCCCGCCAGCTGATCGCCTCGGCCTACTTCATCGGGTTGTACCGGGCACTGTCAGCATCCCCGGACCCGATGCTCTCCGGAATCGCCGCCAAGGCGCTCAAAGAGGTCGACTACCACCTCGACCACTCGGCGCAATGGCTGCTGCGCCTCGGCCAGGGCACCGCGGAATCGCACCGCCGCATGCAGCGCGGCCTCGACACCATGTGGGTCTTCAGCGACGAGCTCTTCAGTGACGACTCCCTTCCGACCGGCCAGGATGCCGCCGCTCTCGCCGGCATCGCCGTCACCCCGTCCTCGCTGCGGGAGGGCTTCGACGCCCTCGTGCCGCGGCTGATCACCGAGGCCGGGCTGACCGTGCCGAGCGCCCCCTACGCCCGCGGCGGCGGCCGACTCGGTGTGCACACCGAATACCTCGGCCCGCTGTTGGCCGAGATGCAGGTACTCGCCCGCGTGCACCCAGGAGCATCATGGTGACCGAACTGGAACGCATCGCCCGCCCCCGGCCGGCCACCGAGCCCGACCGGAGAGTCTGGGACCTCGCCGCGACCGTGGTCGACCCCGAGGTTCCCGTGCTGACCATCGAAGACCTCGGCGTGCTGCGCAGCGCCCACGTCGACGAGCAGGGCGGCGTGCTCGTCGAGATCACCCCGACCTACTCCGGCTGCCCGGCGGTCGACGCCATCCGCGACGACATCACGGCTGCACTCGCCCGCAACGGCTACGCCCAGGTCACGGTCACCACCGTGCTCTCCCCCGCGTGGACGACCGACTGGATGAGCGAGACCGGCAAGACCAAGCTCGAGAGCTACGGCATCGCCGCGCCGCGCACCCGGCAGGCCGGCGGCACCGTGAGCCTCGGCCTCGGCATCCGCTGCCCCCAGTGCGGCTCGCTGCACACGCGCGAGGTGAGCCGCTTCGGCTCGACCTCCTGCAAGGCACACTACGTCTGCCAGCGTTGCCAGGAGCCGTTCGACTACTTCAAGGAGCACTGAGTGGCCAGCGACACAACAACGACCCGGCGCCGGGCCGCGTTCCACCGGCTGAAGGTCGCCGAGGTGCGCAGGCTGACCACCGACGCCATCGCGGTGAGCTTCACCGTTCCGGATGAGCTGCGCGACCAGTATGCCTACGCGCCCGGCCAGTACATCGCGCTCCGCACCGTGCTGGAGGGCGAGGACCTGCGCCGCAGCTACTCGATCTGCCAGGCGCCCGTCGCCGGCGAGCTGCGGGTGGGGATCAAGCGCGACCTCGGCGGGGTGTTCTCCAGCTGGGCACTCGACCACCTCGAGGTCGGCATGGAGTTGGAGGTGATGAGTCCGGAGGGCACATTCACCTCCCGCTTGGCCGACACGGATGCCGCCCACCTCGTCGCGATCGCGGCCGGCTCCGGCATCACCCCGGTGCTCGCGCTGATCGAGAGCACGCTCGGCGCCCACCCGGGCAACCGCTTCACGCTGCTCTATTCGAACCGCACCGTGATGGACACGATGTTCGTCGACGAGCTCGCCGACCTCAAGGACCGCTACCCGGATCGGCTCGCGCTGCACCACCTGCTCACCCGGGAGATCCGCAGCTCCGAGCTGCTGAGCGGGCGCCTGGACGCGCACAAGCTGCGCAGCATCCTGCGCATGCTGATCGAACCGGGCAGCGTCGACGAGTGGTTCCTCTGTGGCCCGTTCGACCTCGTGCAGCTCTGCCGCGACACCCTCGCCGAGTTCGGCGTCGACGCGGACGCCATCCGCTTCGAGCTGTTCACAACCGGGCGCCCGGAGAACCCGTCCGGGCAGAGCGGTCGGCCCGTGCAGGTCGACCCCGGCGACGAGGTGCACACGATCAGCTTCCGCCTCGACGGCACGACGGGCACGGTGACGAGCCCGGTGCACAGCAACGAGAGCATTCTGAACGCCGCCCTCCGGGTGCGCGGCGACGTGCCGTTCGCCTGCGCCGGCGGCGTGTGTGGCACCTGCCGGGCGACCCTCGTCTCCGGCACCGTGGAGATGGCCGAGAACTACGCCCTCGAACCGGACGAGCTGGAGCGCGGCTACGTGCTCACCTGCCAGTCGGTGCCCACCAGCCCCTGCGTCGAAGTGAACTACGACTCCTAACCCCATCTCCACTGGAGGAACCATGACCGTCGAGCTCACCATCGCCGAGGGCGTTGCCGAGATCCTGCTCAACGAACCGGGCAAGCTCAACGCGCTGGACGAGCAGGCGATCGCCGACCTCTCCGACGCGTACACCCAGGCCGCCGAGGCGGGCGTGCGGGCCGTGCTGCTGCACGGGGAGGGCCGTGCGTTCTGCGCCGGCCGGGATATCTCGAATGTCGACCCAGCGACAGATGACGCCGAGGGCTACCTCTCCCGGGTGGTGACTCCGCTGCTGACCCAGATCGACGCCTTCCCCGCCCCGACCTTCGCGATCGCGACGGGGGCGTGCCTGGGCATCGGACTCGGCCTGCTGATCGCCAGCGACGTCGTCTACGTCGCCGACACCGCCAAGATCGGCTCCCCGTTCGCGAACCTCGGGGCAACACTCGACTCCGGCGGCCACGCCCTGTTCTTCGAACGGCTCGGCGCCCACCGCACCCTCGACCTCATCTACACGGCCGAGCTGATCAGCGGCACCGAGGCCGTGCAACTCGGCCTGTTCAGCCGGGTCGTGCCGCAGGCCGAGATCCTCGCATTCACCCGCGCCCGGGTGAGCCGGGTCGCGGCAGGAGCCACCCAGGCGTTCCTGGCGAGCAAGCGGCTCGTGCACCAGCTGCGCGATGAGCGGGTCGGCCTCTGGCCCTCGCTCGCCGCCGAGAACGCCGCCCAGGGGGCGCTCGGCGGCAGCGCGGACTACGCCGAGGGTTTCGCGGCCTTCCAAGAAAAGCGGAAGCCGGTGTTCACCGGGCTGGCGTGACCCAGAAAGCAACAGTGGGTCACCTGACCCAGACGCTTGACTTAGTCCGGGATGTCGGCGATCCTCGTAGCAGCACCGCATTCCTGACAACGCCGTCGAGAGGCCCCCATGAACCAGCCGTCCGCGCTCCCCGTTCTGCCTGAGGGTTTCGTCTGGGGGGTGTCAACGGCCGCCTACCAGATCGAAGGCGCGGTGACAGAGGACGGCCGCGGGCCGACATCCTGGGACGCCTTCTGCGCGGAGCCCGGCCGGGTACTGAACGGCGATAGCGGCGAGGTCGCCTGCGACCACTACCACCGCTACCCGGAGGACATCGCCCTGATGGCCGACCTCGGGGTGGACGCCTACCGCTTCTCGTTCGCCTGGAGCCGCATCCAGCCCACCGGGTCCGGCGCCGTGAACCCGCTCGGCCTGGACTTCTACGACCGCCTGGTCGACGGCCTGCTCAAGGCGGGCGTCACGCCGTCACCGACGCTGTTCCATTGGGACACCCCGCTGCCGCTCGAGCAGGCTGGCGGCTGGCTGAACCGTGACACCGCGCTGCGCTTCGGCGAGTACGCCGGCATCGTCGGCGAGCACTTCGCCGACCGCATCCCTCGTTGGATCACGATCAACGAGCCCGTCGTGCTCACCATGCTCGGCTACGGTGCCGGCATCCAGGCCCCCGGCCTGCGGCTCGGCTTCGAGGCCCTCCCCGCCGCGCACCACCTGCTGCTCGGGCACGGACTCGCGGTGCGGGCGCTGCGGGCGGCCGGCGCCGACAACATCGGCGTCGCCAACAACCACGCACCCACCTGGGCTGCCGGCGATGACCCGGCCGACCAGCAGGCGGCCGGGCTCTACGACCACATCTCCAATTGGATCTTCGCCGACCCGATCCTCACCGGCGCCTACCCGGAGGCCATGGCCGGCATGCTGCCCGATGTGCCGGCCGAAGACCTCGAGATCATCTCCAGCCCGATCGACTGGTACGGCATCAACTACTACAACCCGACCAAGGTGGCCGCTCCCGGCTACAGCGCAACCCAGGGCGACGCTGACGGCCCGGCCCTCATCGACGGCCACGAGCTCGACGCCGGCCTGCCGTTCGAACTCGTGGACATCGACGGTTACCCGCGCACCGACTTCGACTGGCCCGTCATCCCGGCCGGCCTCACCGAGCTGCTCGTCTCGTTCCGGGAGCGCTACGGCGACGCGCTGCCCCCGATCTACATCACCGAAAACGGCGCGGCCATCAACGACGAGCCGGATGCCGCCGGCCGGGTCACCGATCAGCGCCGCATCGACTATACCGACGCGCACCTACGTGCCATCGCCGATGCGGTCGACGCGGGTGTCGATGTGCGCGGCTACTTCCACTGGTCGCTGATGGACAACTTCGAGTGGGCGGTCGGCAACTCGATGCGCTTCGGCCTCGTGCACACCGACTTCGAGACCCAGACGCGCACGCCCAAGGATTCCTTCCACTGGTACCGCGACGTGATCGCCGCGAACCGCGCCCGGTCGTAGCCACCGCACGGGCCGCGGGCGTGGCGGGCGGCCCCGCACGGTGCTGTACTGGAGGGGTGAGCGAGTTCGACTCGCGCCGGGCCGAGATGCTCGAGTGGCACCTGGCCCGACGCGGCATCACCGACGCCCTGGTGCTCGGAGCGATGGGCTCCGTGCCGCGCGAGGAATTCGTGCGCGCCGAGCTGCGCGGGCAGGCCTATGCCGACCACCCGCTGCCCATCGGCGACGGCCAGACCATCTCGCAGCCCTACATCGTGGCGCTGATGGCCCAGGCCGCCCGGGTCGACGCGGGCAGCCGGGTGCTCGAGATCGGCACCGGCTCCGGCTACGCGGCGGCCGTGCTGGCTGCCATCGCCGGCGAGGTCTGGTCGATCGAGCGGATGCCGCGGCTGGCCGCACGGGCGGGCGACCTGCTCGCACGCCTCGGCTACACGAACGCCCACGTGCGGCTGGCGGACGGCACGCTCGGTCTGGCCGAGCACGCGCCCTACGACGCGATCATCGTCTCGGCGGCCGGGCCTGCCGTACCCGAAGCGCTTCGCGAGCAGCTCGCACCAACCGGTCGGCTGGTGTTGCCGCTGGAGGATGTGAGCGGCTGGCAGACCCTGGTGGTGGTGCACCGCGGCGATCCTGCGAGTACGGGCACCGCCGCGGGAGAGTGGGAACACGAGTCCCTGGGCGGCGTGCGATTCGTGCCGTTGATCGGCGAGCAGGGCTGGGATTCGGAAAAGAATCTCTGGAGCCCTTTCTAACAAGAAACTTTCCTGATACCTTTGCGGCACAGTGCAGACGGCAGTGCAGACAGCAGCCGCCGGCGCCGTGCAATTCATGATCGCAAGGGAGCAGTCGTGGCAGTGAAAAACGCGCAAGGCACACCGGGCTGGCTCGGCGCGGTCAACGACCGCACCGCGTTCTCGCTGCTGCTCGAGCACGGCGTGCTGACTCGCAACCGCATCGGAGAGCTCTCCGGGTTGTCGAAGCCGACCGCCGCCCAGATCGTGACCAGGCTCGAAGAGGCCGGACTCATCTACGAGGCCGCACAGATCTCCGGCGGCCGGGGCCCCAACGCCGCCGGCTACGCAGCACACACCGACCGCGTGCTCGGCGTCGCCGTCGACGTCACCCCCACCGCAATCCACGCCACCGTCGCCGATGCCCGCGGCACGGAGTATCCCGTCGTGACGCTCCCCGTCGTGACCCTGCCCGTGGCGCAGCACCCCGCCACACGTCCAGCGCCCGGACGCAGTGCGCTCAGCGACATCCGCGCGGCCATCGACGCCGCCAGCCTGGCCGCCGGCACGAGCCCAGAGGCGGTGCAGCGACTGCACATCGCCGTGCCCGGTGCCGTCGACCCGCGCAGCGACGAGCTGAGCTTCGCCAACAAGCTGCCCGGCTGGCCGCGCCGCGGCCTGCGCGCACACCTGGAGGACGGCCTGGCGCGCACGGTCGAGATCGACAACGACGCCAACCTGGCCGCGATCGCCGAGCGCACCCGCGGCGCGGGCATCGACTCCCCCGGGTTCGCGCTGCTCTGGATGGGCAGCGGCCTCGGCGTCTCCATCGACCAGGGCGGCAGCCTGATCCGCGGCGCGTCCGGCGGCGCCGGCGAGATCGGCTACCTCCCCGTTCCCCGCTCCGCGGCCGAGCTCGACCCGGTCGCCGAAGACCTGCAGGACCTGATGGGCGGCACCGCCGTCTCCCGGCTCCTGCGCTCACACGGTGTGCAGGGACGCACGCTCGACGACCGGCTCGAACGTTTCGCGGAGGCCCCGGCCGCCGCGCGTTCGGCCGCGCTCGCCGAGCTGGCGCCCCGCATCGCCCTCGGCGCGCTACCGGTGCTCGCCGTACTCGACCCCGGCACGATCGTGCTCGGGGGCCCGATCGGCGCGGCCGGCGGCAGAGCGCTCGCCGACCTCGTCCGCACACACATCCGCAGGTCCAGTCGTTGGGCTCCGGATGTCGTCGCCACGACCGTCGGGGCGCATCCGGCGCTCCGCGGTGCACACGACGCCCTCGTCACCGATGTGCGCACATCGCTGCTCGAGAACATCACCGCACTCTCCGCCTGACAGCCCCGTTCACCAGCACGCTGCGCCCTCCGCCACCCGGCGGTATTCGTCGAGCCGTCCGACGGCCCGCCCCGCGGCGAGCGCCGAACGGCCCAGCACACCGTTCCCGCACCACGATCCACCCAGCACAGATCCACCCAGCGCAGATTCACCCCACACAGATCCACCGTTCCTTGGCATCACCAACCGAGAATCGAGTTCACCCATGAAGCTTCACAGCATCCCCGGCCGAATCGCCGTGATCGCCGCACTCTCCGGGGCCGCGGCGCTCACCCTCGCCGGCTGCAGCACCGCCAGCACCGGCAGTGAGTTCGAGGCATCCGCCCCGAGCACGCTGAGCGGCACCGTCTCGTTCTGGCACTTCTTCTCCGACAGGGAGGCCGAGGTGATCCAGTCCGTCGTCGACGACTTCGAGGCTGCGAACCCCGGCGTCACCGTCGAGGTGCACGAGGGCCAGGACGACGAGAAGCTGCGCAAGGCCATCGCCACCGGCGACAAGGTCGACTTGGGCCTCAGCTACTCGACCGATGTCGTCGGCAACTTCTGCTCGACCGGCGCATTCCGCGACCTCGGTGCCGTGATCAAACGGGATTCCGTCGACCTCAGCCAGTTCTCCGATACCGTGCGCAGCTACACGGAGTTCAACGGGGTGCGCTGCTCGATGCCCGTGCTCGCCGACGTCTACGGCCTGTACTACAACAAGGACCTGCTCGCCGCCGGTGGCTTCACCGCGCCGCCGAAGACGCTCTCCGAGCTGCAGGACATGGCAATGAAGCTCACCACATTCAACGCGGACGGCTCCATCAAGACGCTCGGGTTCAACCCGATGATGGGCTGGTACGAGAACTCGGCCGCGCACCTCGGCCCGCTCGGCGCCGCCGAATGGCTGAACGCCGACGGCACCTCCGCCATCTCCGGGTCGCCGGGCTGGACGGAGCTGATGGAGTGGCAGAAGGGCTTCATCGATGAGCTCGGCTACGACAAAGTCAACGCGTTCACGGCCGGCCTCGGCCAAGAATTCTCTGCAGACAACGCCTTCCAGGTCGGCAGCGTCGCGATGAACCTCGACGGTGAGTACCGCACCGCGTTCATCGCAGACCAGGCACCGCAGCTGAACTACGGCACGGCGCCGATGCCCGTCATCGACAGCGACGCCTCGCTCTACGGCGGCGGGTACGTGACCGGCAACATCGCCGGCATCTCCAAGGGCTCCCAGCACCCCGAGCTCGCCTGGGCCCTGCTCAAGTACCTCACCACCGACACGGATGCCATCGTCAAGCTGTCGAACGGCCTGAAGAACGCGCCGACCACGACCGACGCTCTCGCCTCCCCCGCCCTGGAGGTGTCACCCCAGTTCAAGACCTTCCTCGACATCATGCAGAACCCGAACTCGGCGACCACCCCACCGAGCCCGCTCGGAGCCGGATACCAGCAGACGTTCGAGGATTTCTGGCACAGCTACCAGAGCGGCGCCGTCAGCGACCTGCCCGCCGGCCTCGCCGACGTGGACAAGCAGATCAACGACCAGCTGAACCTCGTCAGCGGACCATAATGAGCCGCACACTCGCCCAGCCGGCGAGCAGCACCGTGGGGCGGCCGGTCCCGGCCGGCCGCCGCACGAGCGCTGCGCACCGCCGGCGCACACTCACCGTGTTCGCCCTGCTCTCCCCCGCGCTGCTCGGCCTGGCGATCTTCTTCGTCTACCCGCTCATCGCCTCCGTCTACTACTCGTTCACCCGCTACGACTTGGTGTCACCGCCGGACTGGATCGGGCTGCGCAACTACGAGTACCTCTTCACCCAGGACCCCAAGGTCTGGATCGCGACGCTGAACACCCTGTGGTTCGTCGTCTTCCTGGTGCCGATCAAGATCTTCTTCGCCCTCGGGATCGCCGGCCTGCTGGTGCGGGCGAAGCGGGCCAGCGGCGTCTGGCGCACCGTGTTCTACCTGCCGGCGCTCGTGCCGCCCGTGGCATCCGTCGTCGCCTTCGTGTTCCTGTTCAATCCGGCCACCGGGCCGGTGAACCAGATCCTCGGCGTCTTCGGCATCCAGGGCCCGCTCTGGTTCAACGACCCGGCCTGGTCCAAGCCCTCGCTGGTGCTGCTCGGCATCTGGGTGATGGGCGACATCATGATCATCTTCCTGGCCGCCTTGCTCGATGTGCCGCGCGAGCAGTACGAGGCGGCGTCGCTGGACGGCGCCAACGGCCTGCAGCAACTGCGCTACGTCACATTCCCCAGCATCACGCCCGTGCTCATGTTCGCGGTGATCACCGGTGTGATCGCGGCGTTGCAGTACTTCACGGAGGCGGCCGTGGCATCCGGGGTCGCCAACGGCAAGGCGGTCGTCGGCGAGGGTACGGGCGCCAACCTCGGCTACCCGGGCAACTCGTTGCTGACCTACACGCAGTGGCTCTATGTGCGCGGATTCAACACCTACCAGCTGGGCTATGCGTCAGCGCTGGCCGTGCTCTTGTTCGTCGTCGCGAGCATCTTCCTGATCGCCCTGTTGCGCCGGTTCAAGGCGTTCACTCCGGAGGGAACCGCCTGATGCGCCGCATACTGATGTGGATCGCGGAGAACGCGCTCCTGGTCGGCCTCGCGCTGATCTTCCTCGCCCCGATCGTCTTCGTCTTCCTCACCTCGGTGATGTCGAGCTCGCAGACGCTCACCGCGTCGCTCTGGCCGCAACCATTCGAGTGGTCCAACTACGTGAAGGTGTTCACGGAGGCGCCGCTCCTGCTCTGGTTCGCCAACTCGGCCACCTACGCCATCCTGGCAACCGTGTTCATGCTCGTCTCCAGCGTGCCGGCCGCCTACGTGCTCGCCAAGATCCGGTTCCGCTACTCGAACGTGGTGTTCACGGCCATCATCATCGCGATGCTGCTGCCGCCCCAGGTCACGGCGATCCCGATCTATGTGATGTGGTCGAATCTCGGCCTCACCGGCACGCTCTGGCCGTTGATCCTGCCGAACTTGCTCGGTGACGCCTTCTCGATCTTCTTGTTGCGGCAGTTCTTCCTCACCATCCCGAGCGAGTACGCCGATGCCGCCCGCATCGACGGCAACGGCGAGTTCGGCGTGCTCAGACGTGTCATGGTGCCGATGGCCAAACCCGGCATCGCTGCGACGGGCATCTTCATGTTCTTCCACTCGTGGAACGACTACTTCGGCCCGCTGCTGTACACCTCAGAGAACCAGTCCGCTTGGCCTGTCGCCTACGGCCTGGCCTCCTTCCGCGGCATCCACGGCACCGATTGGGGGCTGACCATGGCGATGACGATGCTCGTGACGGTTCCCATCGTGCTGATCTTCTTCTTTGCCCAACGCGTCTTCGTCGAGGGCATCACACTGACCGGAGTCAAGGGATAACAATGAAACTCACTGTGATCGGTGGCGGATCCACCTACACGCCGGAACTGATCGACGGCTTCGCCCGGCTGAGCGCGGTGCTGCCGATCGATGAACTCTGGTTGGTCGACCGCGACCCGGAACGGCTCGCGCTGGTCGCCGGGATCTCGCGGCGCATGTTCGCGGCCGCCGGGCACCCCGGCCGAATCGTTGCGACCACCGACCTCGTGGCCGGTGCCTCCGATGCCGATACCGTGCTGATCCAGCTGCGCGTCGGCGGCCAGGCGGCCCGGCTCGGTGACGAGACATTCCCGCACGCCTGCGGCTGCATCGGCCAGGAGACGACGGGGCCGGGCGGCTTCGCAAAGGCGCTGCGCACCATTCCTGTCGTGCTCGATGTCGCCGAGACGGTGCGCCGGCATGCCAAGCCGGGCGCTTGGATCGTCGACTTCACCAACCCGGTCGGCATCATCACACGGGCGCTGCTGAACGAGGGGCACCGCGCCGTCGGCCTGTGCAATGTCGCGATCGGCTTCCAACGCCGCTTTGCGGCCCTGCTCGGCGTCGACCACCGCGCCGTCGCTCTGGACCATGTCGGACTCAACCACCTCAGCTGGGAGCGCGGCGTGCGGGTGCAGACGGCGGGAGGAAGCATTGACCGCCTGCCCGAGCTGATCGGTACCCGCCTGGACGCCCTCGCGGAGGAGGTCGAACTGCCGGGACAGCTGATCGACATGCTCGGCGCCGTTCCGAGCTACTACCTGCGCTACTACTACGCCCACGACACGGTGCTGGCCGAGCAGCGGGTCGAGCAGCCGCGGGCGCTGGCCGTGATGGAGGTGGAGCGCGCACTGCTGGAGGTGTACGCCGACGAGAGCGTGCACAGCAAGCCGGCCCAGCTGGAGAAGCGCGGCGGCGCCTTCTACTCGGAGGCCGCCGTCGACCTGATCGCCTCGTTGCAGAGCGACCGCGGAGACGCGCAGGTTGTGAACCTGGCCAACAACGGCACGCTGCCATTCCTCCCGGACGACCATGTCATCGAGGTGCCGGCCACCGTGCACGGCGACGGCCTGCGCGCGCTGCCCGTCGCCGCGCTGCCGCCCGACATCGCCGGCCTGATCTCCGGCGTGGCCGGCTACGAACGCCTCGCCCTGGACGCCGCCATCCATGGCGGCCGCGACCGCGTGCTGCGCGCGATGATGGCGCACCCGTTGGTACTGCAGTTCGAGCGGGCAGAGAAGCTCACCGACCTGCTGCTGGCCGACAACCGCGACCACCTGGCCTGGGCGCGCTGAGCATGCCGGCCCAGTCAGTGCGAGCACCCGGCGTGCTCGTCGCCGTGGACGGCGGGGGTTCCAAGACGGATGCCGTCGCGCTCAGCGCGGCCGGCGAGGTGCTCGCGCGCGCCACCGGCGCGAGCTCCAGCCCGCAGAATCTCGGCCTGGACCCGGCGGTACGGGTAGTGGACTCCGTCGTGCGGGAGGTGCTCGCCGCGGCCGGGGCTCCGGCCGACCGGGCGGCCTGCTATCTCTCCGGCCTCGACCTGCCGGAGGAGATCGCCGCGTTTTCTGCGGCCATCGCGCACCTCGACTGGGCGGGCACCACCGTGCCGCCGGTGGTCGACAACGACCTCTTCGCCCTGCTGCGGGTGGGAACGGCCGAGGCAACAGCGGTCGCCGTGGTGTGCGGCACCGGCATCAACGCGATCGGGGTGCGCGCCGACGGGGCCCAGCTGCGCTTTCCAGCCCTCGGCATGATCTCAGGCGACTGGGGCGGCGGCTCCCAGCTCGGCCAGGAGGCACTCTGGCACGCGGCCCGCGCCGAGGATGGCCGGGGCGCGCCGACCAGCCTGCGCAGCGAGATCCCGGCGTTCCTCGGCCTACCTAGCGTGCGCGCCGTGACCGTTGCCCTGCACTTCAACCACATCCGCCCCGACGTGCTGACCGCCCTGACGCCGCTGTTGTTCGCGGCCGCCGAGGCTGGCGACGCGGTCGCCGGCTCCCTCGTCGACCGCCAGGCAGAGGAGATCATCACGCTGGCGGTCACCGCGCTGCGGCGGTTGGACTTGCTCGAGACGGCGGTGCCCGTCGTGCTGGGCGGCGGGGTTCTCGCCGCCGGGCACGAGCGGCTGCTCGGCGGCATCCGCGGTGCGCTGGCGGCCGCAGCGCCGCTGGCCGAGCCCACGCTGGTGACCGCGCGGCCCGTCGCGGGTGCCGCGCTGCTGCTGCTCGATCAGATCGGAGCGGATCCGGCGGCTCACGAGCGGGCACGCGCAGCGCTCTGCTGAACTGCGCCGTGCCGATCAGGTCGCTGGCGAGGCGGCCGGGCCGGGCCCCGCGCGACGATATGCTCGTGAGGAATCCTTACAGCGCGGCCACGGCCGCAGACGGCACGAAGGCGGACCCGTGGCAGTGAAATCCTCCCAAGGCACTCCCGCCTGGCTGGGCGCCGTCAATGACAGGACCGGCCTGGCCTTGCTCTTGGAGCACGGCCCGCTGACCCGCAACCGCATCTGCGAGCTGGCCGGCGTCTCCAAGCCGACGGCGTCGCTGATGATGGCCAGGCTCGAGCAGTCCGGCTTCATCGAGCAGGCCGGGCGGCAGACGGGAACCCCGGGCCCCGCGCCGATCCTCTACGCCGCACGGGTGGACGGAGCGCTCGGCGTCGTCGTCGATATTGATGCGCACGAGATCCGCTCCTGTGTGGTCGACGCTGCGGGAACGGCGCACCCGGTCGTCTCGGCAGCCCTGCCGGAGGACCTAGACAAGCGCGACCCCGTCCGCGACGTGCGCGCGGCGATCGAGCGTGCCTGCGCGGCGAGTGGCTCCGACCCGGCCGCTGTGCACAAACTGTGCATCGGGATCCCCGGATACGTCGACCCCCGGCACGCCGACGAGCTGTTCACCGAGGCGCTGCCGAAATGGCCGGCCACCGGCATCCGGGACCTGCTCGAGGACGCACTCGGGGCGCAGGTGCGCATCGAGAACGACGTCAACCTCGCCGCGACGGCGGAACGTGTGGACGGCGTGGGCCAGGGCCGCGAGGTGTTCGTGATGATCTGGCTCGGCAACGGTGTCGGCGCCGCGTTCGACATCAACGGATCGCTGCACCGCGGCGCCTTCGGCGGAGCCGGCGAGATCGGCTTCATGCCCATCCCCCACGCCGCGATCCACTATGACGAGTCCATGCGCGAGGTACAGGACCTGATCGGTGGCCGCGCCGTGCACGCACTCCTCAACCGCTTCGGCATCGCCGGCACGACGCTTCCGGCCGCCCTGGCCGCCCTCGAATCCGCACCGAATCGCAGTGAGGTGATCGCAGAGCTCGCCCCGCGCGTCGCCCTCTCACTCACGCCGCTGCTCTCGGTGCTCGACCCCGAGCTGCTCGTGCTCGGCGGCCCGACGGGCAGCGCCGGCGGCGCGGAGCTGGCCACGCTCGTCGCAGAGCACATCCGGGCCGAGAGCCGGTGGTACCCGGAGGTCGTCGCTACCAGCGTGCGCGACAACGCCGTCGTGCAGGGCGCCCGTGAGCTGCTGGTGGCCGAGGTGCGGGGCGAACTTCTCGACCGCGTCGCCCTCGTCGGGAGCTGAAACCGGCCGCTCCGTGCGCGCCGCCCGCAGCTGGACTCGCCTGACGCGCTCCGCCTAGACTGCGAAGTGAACGCGTTAGAGGAAGTGGGGCCGATGCGGGCACGGTGGGGTTTTGCGGCCGTATTGGCGGTTGTCGCGCTGTTCTCCGGCCCTGCACTGGCCGCTTCGGCGGCAGAGCCGGTGACTTTCGGGTCGAGCCCGATCGTCGACACCGTTGGCGCACTCGGCTCCCGCACTGGTGACGTCGAGAAGGCCATAGACACGCTCTACCAGAACGAGCGGATGCAGCTCTTCGTCGCCTACGTCGACGTCTTCGAGAACCCGGCCGACGCCGTGGCTTGGACAGACGCCACCGCCACCGCGAATGGTCTGGGCAGCAACGACTACCTCCTCGCCGTGGCCGTGGACGGCCACAGCTACTACCTCTCCGCCGCGAGCGGTTCCCCGCTCAGCGACCAGCAGCTCACCGAGATCGACCAGAACTACATCGAGCCCGCACTGCACGACGCAGACTGGGCCGGGGCGGCGATCGGTGCCGCGACCGGCCTGGAGAGGGCCGCACGCGGTGACTCGCTCAACGGCGGCACCGGCGGCGGTTCCGGCTTCGTCTGGTTCTTCCTGATCGGTGTTGTCATCGTGGGCGCCGTGCTGTTCATCGTGCTGCGCCGGCGCGGCAAATCGTCGGCATCCGGCGGCCGGGGCGGAGCGGCCCCTGGCGGTCTCGGCGAGCTCAGCACCGCCGAACTCAAACAGCGTGCGGGCAGCGCACTGGTGCGCACCGACGACGCGGTGAAGACCAGCGAGGAAGAACTCGGCTTCGCCATCGCCTCCTACGGCAGCGAGGCGACAGCCGGGTTCCAGAAGGCGCTGGCAGACGCCAAGGCGCTGCTCTCGAACGGCTTCACCCTGCAGCAGAAGCTCGACGATTCGGAGCCGGACACCGAGGAGCAGCAGCGCAGTTGGTATGCGCAGATCATCGACCTCTGCGAGAAAGCCAACGCCGTGCTTGACGCGCAGGCCGAGGCCTTCGACGCGCTGCGCGCGCTGGAGAAGAACGCCCCGCAGGCGCTGGCGACCGCCCGGCAGACGGCCGAGACGGTGCGCGGCCGGCTCGGCGCTGCGCGCGCAACAGTGGCCAGGCTGGCGACGCAGTACACGGATGCCGCGCTGGCGACGATCGCCGACAACCCCGCCCAAGCGGAGGACAGGCTGGCGTTCGCCGAGGCCGCCCTCGGCCAGGCGGACACCGCCCTCGCGGCCGGCAAGACCAGTGACGCCGCCGTCGGCATCCGAGCGGGTGAGGAGGCCGTCGACCAGGCCGCCCTGCTGCTGGACGCCGTCGACCGGCTCGACCACGATCTGACCGAGGCCAGGGCCAGCTTCTCGGCGGCCATCGACGACCTGCGCTCAGACATCGCCGCCGCACGGGCGTTGCCGGCCGGCGCGGACGCCTCGGGGCAGCTCGACTCCGTGGTCGCCGCGACCGAGGCCGTGCTGAGCGATGTGTCGGCCAAGCTGTCGGCTGAACGAGTGAACCCGGTCGAGGTCGTGCGACGCCTGGAGCAGGCCAACAACCAGATCGACACGGTGCTCGGCAGTGTGCGCGACGCCCAGGCCGCCCAAGCCCGGGCCGAGGCTGCACTCTCGCAGAACCTGCTCGCGGCGCGCAGCCAGCTCTCGGCCGCCGAGGACTTCATCACCGCCCGCCGCGGAGCCGTCGGGGCCGAGGCGCGCACCCGGTTGGCCGAGGCCGGCCGTCTCATCGTGCAGGCCGAGTCGCTCAGCGCGGCCGACCCCGCGCAGGCGCTCGGCCAGGCACAGCGGGCCAACCAACTGGCCGCTGAGGCGATCCGCCTGGCCCAAAACGATGTCGGCGGATACGGCGGCGGGATGGGCACCGGCATGGGCGGCGACATTTTCGGGTCCGGATCCGGCCGCGGCGGGGGCGGCAACGTCGCCGGCGCCGTGCTCGGCGGCCTCCTGATCAATTCGATGCTCGGCGGCGGCGGTTCGCGCGGCTCCTCCGGCGGCTCTTTCGGCGGCTCGATGGGCGGGGCGGCAGTCGTCGCGGCCCCGGCAGTTTCGGGGGCAGCGGCACCCGCTCCCGGCGCGGCTCTGGCGGCCGTTTCTGACCAGCAGGCAACACCACAACCACACGGTAGAAACATTCGGAAGGGAAACACACTATGGCTAAGCAGTCCATCTTCGGTCGCATCGCCCAGCTCGCGAAGGCGAACATCAACGCTCTGATCGACTCCGCCGAGGACCCGAAGCTCATGCTCGACCAGATGGTGCGCGACTACAGCAACAGCATCGCCGATGCCGAGAGCGCCATTGCCGAGACCATCGGCAACCTGCGCCTGCTCGAGGACGACCACCGCGAAGACGTGGAGGCCGCCAGGGAGTGGGGCAACAAGGCCCTCGCCGCCAGCCGCAAGGCCGACGAGCTGCGTGCAGCCGGCGACGCGGCCGGGGCCGACAAGTTCGACGCCCTCGCCAAGGTGGCTCTCGGCCGACAGATCACCTCCGAGAACGAGGCGAAGGCCGCCGAGCCGCAGATCGCTTCACAGACCGAGATCGTCGACAAGCTCAAGTCCGGCCTGAACGCCATGAAGGACAAGCTGAACCAGCTCTCCGCCAAGCGCAACGAGCTGATCGCCCGCTCCAAGACGGCCGCTGCTCAGGCGCAGGTGATGGATGCTGTCAAGAGCATCGACATCCTCGACCCCACCAGCGAGGTGTCGCGTTTCGAAGACAAGATCCGCCGCGAGGAGGCCAAGGTGCGCGGGGCGAGCGAGCTCGCCGCCTCCAGCCTGGACGCCCAGTTCAACGAGCTCGAGGACATCGGCGAGCTGACCGAGGTCGACGCCCGCCTGGCCGCCTTGAAGGCCGGCGGCACGAGCGCCATCGGCCAGTAGCAGCAGAGGGAGGAGGGCGGCCGATCCGGCCGCCCTCCTCCCCTTCCGCACGCGTTGGGAGGATACTGAGACCGTGGCTGTCACCTTCGTAGTTGTGCCCCAGTGGCAAGGTTCCATGTCTGCGCGCGCCATGCGCCTGGCCGACGGGGCCGAGGCGATCCGCGGCGACCTGCCCGCCTCCGCGACGCGCACCGTCGAAGTTCCAGCCGAGAGCGGCGACGCCCTCGGCACAGGGGTGCGGCGATTCTCCGCCCTGCTCGGCGTGCGCGACCGGATGCTGCAGACGCTCTCGACGGTGCCCGACTGGGCGCTGACCATCGGCGGCGACTGCGGCGTATCGCTCGGCGCCGTCGAACACGCGATGCGGCGTTCCGACGGTGATCTGGCGGTCGTCTGGCTCGACGCGCACCCCGACCTGAACGTGCCGGACACGTCACCGTCCGGGGCGTTCACCGGTATGGTGCTGCGCGCCCTGTGCGGGGAGGGTGAGCTGCTGCCGGATGCCGCACACCGCCTCGACCCGGCCCGGCTGGTGTTGGCCGGCATCCGCGATGTCGACCCCGCCGAGTCGGAGTTCATCGACGCGAAGCAGATCGCCCGGGTGGCGGCAGAGCACCTCGAGGCCCCCGCGCCGTTACTCGACGCCGTGCGCGCGACCGGCGCCAGCCGCGTCTACGTGCACATCGATCTCGACGTGCTCGACCCGGCCGTCATCACCGGACTCGCGAACCCGCTGCCGTTCGGGCTGAGCCTGGAGCAGCTCACCGGCACGCTCACCGCGCTGCGCGCGGAGTTCCCCCTGGCCGGTGCCACCATCGCCGGCTTCTCCCCCGCCTCCCCCTGGACGCGGAGGGCGACCTGCCCACCATTCTGCGCGTGATCGGCGCGCTTACCCGCTAAGGAGAACGCCGTGACCGCTGCCGACGATGGCCCGATCGAGTATGACCTGATCGTGATCGGAGCGGGCCCGGTCGGTGAGAACGTGGCCGACCGCGCGAAGGCCGGCGGCCTGAGCGTGGTGATCGTCGAGGCCGAGTTGATCGGCGGCGAGTGCTCCTTCTGGGCCTGCGTTCCCTCGAAGGCGCTGCTCCGACCGGCGGCCGCGCTGGCGGCGGCCAGGGCCGTCGCGGGGGCGGATGCCGCCATCACCGGCACGCTGGACGCCGCCGCCGTGCTGCGCCGGCGAGACGACGCCGTCGGCGACTGGGACGACGCCAGCGGCGCGCACTGGCTCGAGCAGACCGGCATCGACCTGGTGCGCGGGCACGGCCGCATCACCGGGGTGCGCACCGTGACCGTCACCCCGACCGACCCTGCCCTGGCGCCGATCCAGCTGCGCGCCCGGCATGCCGTTGCCGTGTGCACCGGCTCGGACGCCGCCGTGCCCGACATCCCCGGCCTCCGCGCGGCAGCGCCGTGGACCAGCCGGGAGGCGACCTCCGCCGAGGAGGTTCCCGCACACCTGGCCGTCATCGGTGGCGGCACGGTCGGCTGCGAGATGGCGACCGTGTTCCGCTCGCTCGGCGGCGCTGTGACGATGATCGCCCGGCGCGGGCTGCTCGGCGGCATGGAGCCGTTCGCCGGCGAAGCCGTGCAGGCGTCGCTCACCGCCTCCGGCGTCGAAGTGCTGACCGGCACGACGCCGACCGCCGTGCACCGGGGGCCAGACGGCCGGGTGCGGATCGAGTTCGACGGCCGACCGGCACTCGAGGCCGACGAGGTGCTCGTCGCCACTGGGCGCTCCCCGCGCACCGGCGAGCTGGGCCTGGAGACGGTCGGGCTGGAGCCCGGCGGCTGGATCACCGTCGACGACACCCTGCGGGTGCCAGGCAGCGACTGGCTGTACGCGGTCGGCGATGTGAACCATCGAGCCCTGCTCACCCACCAGGGCAAGTACCAGGCGCGGGCGGCCGGCGACGTGATCGCGGCGCGCGCGAACGGCACCGCCGTCGACGACGCGGCGTGGGGCGTGCACGCGGCAACGGCCGACCATGCCGCCGTGCCGCAGGTGACGTTCACCGACCCGGAGGTCGCCTCGGTGGGGCTGACGGCCGCCGCGGCGGCGCGGCTTTCCGAGCAGGAGGGCCGCGGCATCCGCGTCATCGATTACCAGCTCGGCTGGGTCTCCGGCGCCAGCCTGCACCGCGACGGCTACCGCGGGCAGGTGCGCGCCGTCATCGACACCGACCGCGAGGTGCTGCTCGGCCTGACCTTCGTCGGGCCGGATGTCGCCGAGCTGCTGCACGCCGCCACGATTGCCGTCGTGGCCGAGGTGCCGCTGAACCGGCTCTGGCACGCCGTGCCGGCGTTCCCGACGCTCAGCGAGGTGTGGCTTCGGCTGCTCGAGGAGTACGGCCGGCCCGAGGCGGCCTGAGCAGCCCGAACAGGCGGCGCCCGGATTGGTGCGCTCCCCACCCGGCGCGACGGCTACGCTGAGGTCGTGCGCGCCCTCCTCCTCGACTCCCCCATCAGCCGCCTCGGCTACCTCTACGCGACCCTCGTCGGGCTGGTCTGGGGCTTCATCTGGAGCACCGGCCGCGTCGAGCGGCACGCGGGTCTGTTCGTGTTCCGCGGAATGCCGAAGTGGGCGTTCGGCCGCGGCGGCTCCTGCGTTGGCGGTTGCTACCTGACCGACCAGAACGTGACACCGGACGTGATCGAGCACGAGGCCGTGCACAAGCGCCAGTGGCAGCGCTACGGAATGCTGTTCCCGTTGCTCTATCTGTTCGCCGGACGCAACCCGCTGAAGAACCGCTTCGAGATCGAGGCCGGCCTGGAAAAGGGCGGCTACCTGCCGGCCGCGCGCCGCCCGTCAGGGGCGGCGGCGCGGCCGACAGCTCAGCGGAACGCCCGGCCGTCGGCTTAGTCGAAGAACTCGGCGGCCTTCGGGATGCCGGCGCGACGACCGCCGTCCAGGTCTGGCTCGCTGCGCAGCTCGATGCGGGAGCCCGCGCGCTCCATCTCGAGCACCACAATCTCGTTCTCGCCGGCCCGCCAGAGCGGGGCAGGCGCATACAGCGTCACCTGCGGGCCGCGCTCCCAGTAGCGGCCAAGCAGGAAGCCGTTCAGCCAGACGAAGCCCTTGCCCCAGCCGGGCAGGGCGATGAAGCCGTCTGCCTGCTCGTCGACGGTCAGCGTGCTGCGGCCGAACACCGGGCCGGCCGCCGCGGCGGAGCCGTCGAAGCGGAGCGGGTCGATCGCGCCGTCCTGGCCGATCTGCAGTGCGGTGCTGGTCCAGCCGTGGATGAACCGGGCGCCCTGGCGGACGCTGCGGAGGCCCTTGTGCTCGCCGAGTCCTCCCGCGAAGTTGATGCGCCCCTGGTTCTCGACGATGATGACGAGCTCGGTCGGCTGGCCGTCGGTGCGCGTCTGCACCACGAGCGTGTGCTCGGCGTCGTTGCGGTCGATGATGCCGGCGACCACGCCGTCCAGCAGCACGGTTGCGCGGTCGGCGAGGCCGTCCACCTGCAGCGTGACCTGACCGGCGTCCAGCAGCGGCGAGGCCTGGTACCAGACGAGGCCCTGGTCCTGGCCGAGCTGCTCCATCTGCCTCGGCAGGGCCGAACGCTCCGGCGCGTCGAAGGCGCCGAGCGAGTCACGCAGCGACACCCACTCGCTGACGGCGGCCTCCTGCGCCGCGAGGCGGCCGGGCAGTGCGGGCGGCTCCGGGATCTCGTGCGTCGCGTAGCGCCGCAGGATCTCCCGGAATGCGTAGAACTTCTCTGACAGCTCGCCCGCCTCGCCGACCGCGGCGTCGTAGTCGTAGCTGGTGACGGTCGGCTGCAGCTTGCCGTCCTCGGTGTTGCAGCCGTTCCACAGGCCGAAGTTGGTTCCACCGTGAGCCATGTAGAAGTTGACGCTGCCGCCGCTGCTCAGCATCTCCTCGAGCGTTCCCGCGGCGTCCGCGGCGCTCCGCACGTGGTGCGGCTCGCCCCAGTGATCGAACCAGCCGTTCCAGAACTCCATGCACATGTCCGGGCCCTCCGGCTGCGCCGTGCGCAGCGCGGCGAAGGCCTCGGTGGTGCGCGAGCCGAAGTTGACGGTCGCGTGGGCGCCCTCCACCATGCCCGCGGCGAACATGCCAGCGATCGGCCCGTCAGAGGTCACCAGCAGCACGTCGATGCCGCGCGAGGTGAGGGCGTCCCGGCAGTGCCGCACGTACTCGGCGTCGTCACCGAACGAGCCGTACTCGTTCTCGACCTGCACCGAGACGACGGGGCCGCCGTTGCTCGCCAGGAGCGGGCGCATCACCGCGGTGATGGCGTCGAACCAGCCGTCGGCGGCGTCGATGAAGCGGGGGTCCATGGTGCGCAGAGCTATGCCGGGCTCCGCCATCAGCCAGCCGGGGAGCCCGCCGAAGTCCCATTCCGCGCAGATGTAGGGGCCGGGGCGCAGGATCACGTCGAAACCGAGATCGCCGGCCGTCTGCACGAAGCGGGCGACGTCGCGGGGGCCGGTGAAGTCGATCTCACCGCGAACCCGCTCGTGCCAGTTCCAGGGGATGTACGTCTCGATGGTGTTCAGTCCGAGTGCACGCAGCCGGAGCAGCCGATCGTGCCAGAGCTCCGGGTGAACGCGGAAGTAGTGAATCGCTCCGCTCAGGATGCGGTGCTCTGCGCCGCCTCGCCGGAATGCGCCATCCTGCACCGTCAGGATTCGGGAAGCGGATGAGTGGTCGGGGGTCGCGTTCATGGACATCCTTTGATGCAGCTGGCACGCGCAACGCTGCGCGCCCACTGAAGTCTGATTAGTTCGATGCCAGAATTATTCCGACAACCAACCTCAGATGTCAATTCCGGCAAGCGCCGGAGACGGCCCTAGACGGCGCTGGCGAGCGTCGGGTCGTCGAAGACGTCCTCGAGCACCAGCTGCGCGCCGCCGCGCGCCGCCGACGTCAACCCGAGCTTGGAGCCGACGAGGATCGCCGAGCTGCCGAGGTCCATCCGGCGCGCCTCGAGAGCGGCGGTGATCGGCGCGATGAGGAAGTCGCTGAAGGAGGGGAAGTACCCTCCGAGCACGATCATGCGCGGGTTCAGCACGTCAACGAGCACAGAGAGCCCGATCGACAAGTTCGTGGCGATCGCAGACAGCGCGGCGAGCACGCGGCCGTCGCCGCTGTCTGCGCGCCCGCGCAGGATGCGCAGCCGTTCCTCCAGCGGCACCGAGCGGTCGTGCACGACGTCGCCGGGCTCCGCGGCCAGCGCGAGGAAGGCGTTGAGGCCGACGTTGAGCTCCCAGCAGCCGGTTCGCCCGCACGGACAGGCGACGCCCTGCGGTCCGATCGGGAGGTGCCCGACCTCGCCGGAGAAGCCGGACCAGCCGCGCATCAGGCGCCCGCCGGCCACGATTCCCGCGCCGACGCCGACGTCGGCGGAGAGGTAGAGCAGATCCTCGATCTCCTGGTTCTCGCGCACCGAGAACTCGGCGACGGCGCCGAGTTTCGAGTCGTTCTCGAGCCTGATCGGCGGGGCGGCCGGGCCGAGCCTGGCCGCGAGCTCCCGCGCGACGGCCACCCCGTGCCAGCCCAGGTTCGGCGCGAACCGCACCGAACCGGAGTCGAGGTCGACGATTCCGGGGGCGCCGATGCCGATGCCGACGATCTGGCCACCCCTGGCCCGGGCGAGGCGGATCGCGTCCTCGATGAGCCGAGCGAGCTGGTCCAGCACCTCGGAGACCGGGGTGCTGGCGATATCCAAGGCGGCGACCGCACTGTGCACGGTGCGGCCGCGCAGGTCGACGACCGTCAGAGCGAGGTAGTCGACGTTGATCTCCATGCCGACGCCGAAGACGCGGCCACCGTCGATCGCGATCGCAGTTCCGGGGCGCCCGACGGCACCCGTGCGCTCACGCTCATCCTCGCGGACCAGGCCGAGCCCGACCAGATCGGCAATCAGTGTCGAGGTGGTGCCCTTGGAGAGCCCGGTCTCCGTCGCCAGCCGGGCACGCGAGCGTGGGTCGCCGCTGCGCAGGCTGCGCAGCATCAGGCTCATGTTCGCGCGCCGCATCTCGGCCTGGTCTACTCGCCCGCTCATCTCGGCCTGCCTCCACTGGCGATCCGTCGGTGAATCCCATTTGTTGAAACTCCATCTTGACATTGAAGTAATTAGTTCGGGTATTATTCAAATGATTTAGCAATGCTTCGAGGATGAGGCCATTTGGATTCCTCAGAGCGCACACCGAGAAAGTGAATCCACATGAAATCAGTTGCTATTCGCACCATGGGAATCGCCGCAGCCGCGACAATGCTGTTCGGCGTCACCGCGTGTTCCACCGGCACGGGCACCTCCGGAGAGGAGGCAGCGCCGGCCGAGTCGATCACGATCGACTACCTGCACCGCCTCCCCGATGGTGAGGGCATGACCAAGGTCGCCGACATCATCGCCGAGTGGAACACCGCGCACCCCGGCGTGCAGGTCACCGCGACCAAGTTCGACGGCAAGGCCGCCGAGATGCTCACCAAGCTCAAGGCCGATGTCAAGGCCGGCAGCGTGTCCTGCCTCGCGCAGCTCGGCTACGCCGAGGTGCCCACCATGTACACCGAGGGCATGCTCGAGAACGTGACCGACGTCGCAAAGGACTACGTCGGCAACTTCTCCGCCGGCGCCGTCGCGCTCATGACGGTCAACGGCGAGACGGTCGGCCTGCCGCAGGACACCGGCCCCCTCGTCTACTACTACAACGCCGCCGAGTTCGAGCGCCTGGGCCTCACGGTTCCCACCACGGCCGACGAGCTCGCCGCCGCCACAACGGCTGCCGCTGCCGCCGGCAAGTACGCCGTCGCGTTCCAGCCCGATGAGGCCCAGTACTGGCTCTCCGGCCAGACGGCCGCCGCCGGCGCCGCCTGGTTCCAGGCGAAGGACGGCAAGTGGAGCGTCGACGTCTCCGACGCGGGCACCGCGAAGGTCGCCTCGTTCTGGCAGGGTCTCATCGACTCCAAGAGCACCCTCGTCGCGAACCGCTGGGGCGACGAGTTCAAGCAGGCACTCGTCGACCAGACCCTGATCGGCACCATCGGCGCCGCGTGGGAGGCCCCGCTGCTCGCCGGCGACATGGCCGGCTCGGCCAACGAGGGCCAGTGGGCCGTCGTCGAGCTGCCGACCTTCGGCGCCACGCAGATGACGGGACCCGACGGCGGCTCCGGCGTTGCCGTGATGAAGGGCTGCGCGCACCCCGCCGAGGCGATGGAGTTCAACAACTGGTTCAACACCCAGATCGACCCGCTCGTCTCGCAGGGCCTCGTCGTCGCCGCCAAGGGCGCCATGACCACGCCTGACGCCATCAAGTCCTTCTACGGCGGCCAGGACGTGTTCTCGGTGCTCGCCGCCGCGAACGAGTCGCTCAGCCCGGACTTCATCTACATCCCCGGCTTCCCGGCGATCAACGGTGACATGGTCAAGGCTGCGGATGCCGCAGGGCAGGGCACCGCGCCCGTGTCAGACATCTTCGCCGCCGCGGAGAAGTCCGCCATCGCCGCGCTTGAGAGCGCCGGCCTGCCGGTCGCGAAGTAGCGCAGTACCCTCTGAACCGTCGGCGCGGCATGCACAGCAGTGCATGCCGCGCCGACATCATCATTCCGGAAGCAACGAGATGAGCGAGTCGACGATGAGCACGCTAACGAGGCCAGTGGCCCCAGAGCGCCTGGCGAGTGAGCAGCGCGCAGAGGCCAACAGACGGCGCCGGTGGCGCGAGGGGCGCATCGGCTGGGGCTTCTTCGCCCCGTTCGCGATCCTCTTCGCGCTGACCTTCGTTGTGCCGATCCTCGTGTCGATCCGCTCCTCTTTCTTCACCGAGAAGGCAGCGGGAGACTCCCTCTACGGCGGGGGCGGGCTCGTCGAGACCTTCGCGTTCCTCGACAACTACGCCCAGGTGCTGGGCAACGCCATCTTCTGGGAGGGCATGGGCCGGGTTCTCCTCTTCGGCGCCGTCCAGATCCCGGTCATGCTCGGCGGCGCGCTGATCCTCGCTCTGCTGCTCGACTCGTTCATCGTCAGGCGAGTAGCGTTCTTCAGGCTCGCCTACTTCCTGCCGTACGCGATCCCCGGCGTCATCGCCGCCCTGGTCTGGACCTACATCTTCAGCCCCGGCTTCTCGCCGATCAACCAGGCGCTCGTCGCACTGTCGGACGCACTGGCGGCGCTGCTCGGCAGCCCCGTCGACCTGACCATCGACTTCTTCGCCCCCGGCACCATCATCGCGTCCATGGCGACGATGACCACCTGGACCTTCATGGGCTACAACATGCTGATCTTCCTGGCCGCCCTGCAGGCCATCCCGCACGACCTCTACGAGGCCGCACGCCTCGACGGCGCGAGCGAGTTCGCCATCGTGCGCCGCATCAAGGTGCCCATGGTGGGCCAGGCCACTCTGCTCGCCGTGCTCCTGTCGATCATCGGAACGGTGCAGCTGTTCAACGAGCCGACCGTGCTCGCCGCGGTGAACCCGTGGATGGGCAACGACTACACGCCGATGATGCTGGCCTACAGCTCGATGATGGGCACCACCAGCCCATCGGGTGCCGGACCGGCATCCGCCGTCTCGATCTCGATGGCGCTCATCGCGGGAATCCTCGCCGCCATCTTTGCCCTCGTTCAGAAGCGGAGCACTCGCTGACATGGCCACCATCACCACTCCCCCGTCGCTGCGGCCGTCGTCCTCGACCCGCGCCATCACCCGCATCGTGCTGATCGCCGCTGCGGTCATGTTCCTCGCCCCCGTGTACTGGCTGATCGTCTCGTCGACGAAGAGCAACCCCGACCTGATCTCCTCGAACGGGCTGCTCTTCGCCGGCAACAACATCGTCGAGAACTACACCGCGCTCATGTCGTGGACGCAGGGCAACTTCTGGCGCTGGGTCGGCAACTCGATGCTCTACTCGACCGTCGCGGGCGTGCTGGGCACCCTGGTCTCGGTGAGCGCCGGCTACGCCCTGGCCAAGTTCCGGATGCCGGGCAAAGCCGGCATCCAGCTCGCCATCCTTGGCGGCCTGCTCATGCCGATCGCGCTGCTCACCGTGCCGCTGTACATCTTCTTCAACGGCCTCGGCCTGACGAACACGATCTGGGCGGTGATCATCCCCTCCTGCGTCAGCCCGTTCGGCGTGTTCCTCGGCCGCATGTTCGTCGATGCCGGCGTACCGGACGAACTGCTCGAGGCCTCGCGCCTGGACGGCTCCGGCGAGGTGCGGACGTTCTTCACCCTCGTGCTGCGCCTGATCGCGCCGGCGATGGTGACGATCTTCCTGTTCATCTTCGTGGCCACGTGGAACAACTTCCTGCTGCCGCTGATGATGATCAACAGCGCGGAGCTGAAGCCGGTGACCCTCGGCCTGTACGGCATGATGAGCTACTTCAGCCCGCAGTATGGCGCCGTCCTGCAGGGCGCATTGCTCAGCGTTCTACCTCTGGTCGTGCTGTTCTTCGTGCTGCAGCGCTACTGGCAGTCCGGGCTCACCGCCGGCGCGGTGAAGGGCTAGACCCCAATCGGGCGCCGTCGGCCTGCGGCGCGCCGCTAGCCGGCGTGCGCCACTCGTTCCCTGAGGGTCGCGCGGTCAACAGGCAGGGCGGCGAGCAGCGCGGCGGCGGGGTCTGGGGCGTCCCTCTCGAGCAGCGCGAGCAGCAGATGCCGGGAGGTGATGGCCCGTGCCGTCTCGGACACCGCGGCGGCGAGGGACCGCCTGAGAACCGACTTCGCGCCGGCGCTCATCGACGCGCTGTGCCGGGCGGACCGGGCGACGGGGGTGTGTTGGAACTCGCCCAGCGAGACGCCGACGGCGGCGAGTGCGGAGCGATCGAGCCGGTCGACGGCGTCCTGCGCCGCCGCGGCGTCAACACCGACGAGCTTCGCCAGCTCCTCGTCTGCGAGCAGGGCGAGCAGCAGGTGGTCGGTGCCGACCCGCCGGTCGCCGCGCCGCACCGCTTCGTAGACGGCATCCTCGACGGCTGCCCTGGCCGAGCGGCTGAATCGCTCAAACATCGCTTTCTCGCTTTCCGTACTTGGCGTGCACCGACTGGCGGGTGACACCGAGTGCATCACCGATCTGTTCCCAGGACCACCCGGCTCTGCGCGCCGCCGCGACATGCGTCGCCTCAATGCGCTCGGCAAGTCGATGCAAAGCGGTGACGGCGCGCAGCCCTGTTGCCGGGTCGGCGGTGCGGAGCTGGTCAACATCCAAGGGATCCATGCTTGTCAGTCTGAACTGACATTCTCGACCTGTCAATCCAAACTGACATACTCACAGGCTCGCGGCGGCGCGACAGGGCGGCACCGCTAGTTCTCTGAACGGCCGAGCTTCCAGTAGCCCATGAAGGCGACCTGCTTGCGGTCGACGCCGCGCTCGCGCACGAGGTGGCGGCGCAGCCCGGTGATCGCGCCCGCCTCTCCGGCCATCCAGGCGTAGAGATCGGCGGATGCCGGCTGCTCCGGCGCCCCGACCGGTTCGGACTCCTCCGGCACCTCCCAGAGGATCTCGTACTCGCCGTCCGAGGCGGGCTCCGCGGCCGGCTCCTCGCCGGCGGCATCCGCGGCAGGGGCCGGCTGCGCGCAGCTCTCCGCCCAGGCGTCGGCCCACGCCGTGACGGCCGGAACCAGTGCGCCGCCGAATGGCAGCGGCTCATTCTCGTGCCCATCGTCGGTGCTGCGCGGCAGCCAGGTGATCTGCACCCCGGCCGGCGCGGTCAGCGGCAGCGCGTCGCCGGCGCTCGGCACCTCGAGGAACACGTGCCCGGTGGCATCCGCCGGTAGCCCCTCAAGGATCACGGCGACAGCGGGAACGGCCGTCTCGTCCGCGGCGAGCAGCAGGGTGCGCGCGGTGCCGGGCCGCCAGACGTAGCCGTCCGGTTCGGCCCCGCTGGTGGCATCCGGCCCGATCAGGGAGAGGGCGTCGCCGACGGCCGCACCGGCCAGCCAGCGCGTGGCCGGGCCGGTGAGCCCGTGGCTGACGAAGTCCACGTCGACCTCACGCAGGGCGGAGCGCGCCGCGCGGATCGTGTACGTGCGCCAGATCTCGCCGGGCAGCACCACCTTGATGCGCTGGTCGGCGCCGTACCAGCCCCACTCGTTCAGGTCGGGGCCGGCGAAGGTGACCCGGGTGAAGTGGGGGCTGAGGGGGCGGATGCCGGCGACGGTGACGTCGAAACGGCGGTAATTGGGCTTCATGATGTCCTTCGTGAGCGCCAGAGCAGCCACACGAAGTATGGCGCGCCGACGACGGCGGTGAGCAGCCCGGCCGGCAGTTGGCCGGGGGCGATGACGGTGCGGCCGAGGGCGTCGGCGACGCAGACGAGCAGGGCGCCGAGCAGTGCCGACATGGGCAGCACCAGGCTGTGCCGGCCGCCGACCAGGGCGCGGGCGGCGTGCGGCGCGACGAGGCCGACGAAGCCGATCACGCCGACGGCGGCGACCGCGGCGGCGGTGAGCGCGACGGCGACGCTCAGCAGGCCAAGCCGGGTGCGGCCGAGCGGCACTCCGAGGATGCGCGGGGTGTCGTCGTCTTGCGCCAGCACGTCGAAGTCGCGCCGCGCGCCGACCAGGATCGGCGCCGCGACGATGAGGGCGATCAGCACGGGCAGCAATTGCGGCAGGGTGCGGCCGTATGTGGAGCCGGACATCCACGTGAGCGCCTTTGCGCCGTTGTACGGGTCGGTGGAGATGATCAGCATGCTGACGATCGCCCCGGCCGCTGCGGAGACCCCGATGCCGATCAGGATCAGCCGGCTCTGCGCGAAGCCGCCGGCCGCGGCGAGGCCGAACACGATGACGGCGGCCGCGACCGCGCCGGCCAGGCCGCCGGCGGTGACGGCCCAGAAGCTCGCCAGCGGCGCGATCGTGATGACGAGAACGGCGCCCACCCCGGCTCCGCCGGTGACACCGAGCAGGGCGGGTTCGGCGAGCGGATTGCGGGTGACGGCCTGCACCACGGCGCCGGCGATGGCGAGCGCGGCACCGGCCAGGATCGCGGCGAGCACCCGCGGCATCCGCGTGTTGAGAACGAACTCGGTGACGGGGCCTGCCTGCCCGGTGACCCAGTTGAGCAGGTCGCCGGCGAGCAGCTTGGCGTCGCCGAGCAGCAGCGAGAAGAACGCGACGAGCACGAGCAGCACGGCCGCGCCGACGATGAGGAGTCGGCGGGTGCGCGCGCTGGAGCTGGTGCCGAGGGCGAATCCGGCGGCGGATGACGTGCCGCCGCCGTCGCTCAACCGGCGGGCGAGGATCACCAGGAAGACGGCGCCGAAGAGGGTGGTGACCACACCGGTTGGCACCGCGACGGCTGCCGAGCCGCCGAAGACGAGGCGCAGCAGCACGTCGGCACCGAGCACGACGATGACGCCCATGATCGCGGCTGCCGGGATGAGGGCGCGGTGCCGTTGCAGGCCGGGGATGCGGACGGCGAGCAGCCGCACGATGGCCGGGGCGGCGAGGCCGACGAAGCCGATCGGTCCGGCGACGGTCACGGCGGAGGCCGAGAGCAGCACGGCGAGCACGATGGCGATGACCTGGGTGCGGCGCACCTTGACGCCGAGCACGCTCGCCGTGTCGTCGCCGAGAGCGAGGATGTCGAGTTTGTTGGCGATCAGCAGCAGGGCGAGAACCGCGACCAGCACGACGGGGCCGAGCTGGGCGACGCCGTCGATGCTGGTCTGACCGAGGGTTCCCGCACCCCAGGCGAACATGCCGGTCGTCTCCTCGGCGAAGAGCAGCAGCAGCATCGTGGTGAGCGCCGAGAAGGCGAGCGCGATGGCGGAGCCGGCCAGCACGAGCCGCACCGTTCCTCCTCCGCTGCCCCCGTTGCCGCCTCCGCCAGCGGCGAGTCCGAGCACCAGCGCGGCGGCGGCGAGTCCGCCGAGGAAGGCGACCAGGCTGCCGGTGATGAGCGGCAGGCTGAGGCCGAACGCGGCGAAGGCGACGACGGCCAGGTACGCACCGGCGTTGACGGCCAGCGTGTCGGGCGAGGCGAGGATGTTGCGCGCGACGGTCTGCATCACGACACCGGCGGTGCCGAGCGCGACGCCGACGAGCAGTCCGGCGAGTAGCCGGGGCACCCGGGAGGCGACGAGCACGGCGTTCGCCTGCTCGCCGCCGCCCCCGGTGACGACCTGCCAGAGCTCGGCCACCGTGACGGGCGAGGAGCCCTGGGTCAGGTGGATGGCGGCGAGCACGGCGACGAGCAGCAGGCCGGCGGCCAGTGCGGCGGCGAGGGTGCCGCGGCGCCCCGCCGGCCGGCCGGCATCCGCCCCACGCAGTGGGCTGGCGCTCTCCCCGGGCACGAGGTGGGCGTCTGGGCCCGCCGGGGACCGTTGGATCGAGGAGAGCACCGGCGGGTTACTTCGAGACGACGGCGATGACGGCGTCGATGTAATCGTTCATCGACGACGGGCCGCCGAACATCCAGATGCCGTCGGCGAGGCGGTGCACCTTGCCGCTCTGCACGAACGGCAGCGAGGTCCACACGGCGTTGCTCGCGAGCTCGTTCTGGTAGACGTCCATGCCCTCGGTGGCGATGTAGAAGAAGTTCACGTCGCCGAGCGCGGTGAGGCCCTCGACGTCGGTGGAGCCGAGGCCGTAGTCGGCGTCGCCCTCGCCCTTCCAGGCGTTGACCATGCCGAGCTCCTCGGTGATCTCGGCGAGCAGCGCACCCTGGGCGAACGGCCTGATCGACACCTGCCCGCTGGAAGCCCAGGCGTCGTTCATGAAGAACTCGGTGCCGGTGAGGCCGGCCTTCTCGACGGCGGCCTTGCCCTCGGCGACCTTCGCGTCGAAGGCGTCCACGAGTGTGGCGGCCTCCTCTTCCGTGCCCGTCGCGGTGGCGATGTTGTTGAGGTTCTTCTCCATCTGGCCGATGGCATCGCTGGCGTTGGCGCCGCGCACGACGAGAACGGGGGCGAATTCCTCGATCTGGGCGATGGCCGCCTCGCTGAGGTCGGAGGTGGTCAGCACCAGGTCGGGGGCGAGGCCCGCGATGGCGTCGATGCTCGGTTCGCCGCGCTGGCCGACATCCGTCACGCTCTTGTCGAGGTTCTCGGCCTTGACCCAGGTTCCGTAGCCTTCGACGTCGGCGACGCCGACGGGCATCACGCCGAGTGCGACGAGGTTCTCGGCGGTGTTCCACTCGAGCGCGACGACCCGGCTGGCGGGGGCGTCGAGCGAGATGACCTGGCCGCGGTCGTCGGTGATGCTGATGGCGGCGTCGCCTCCGGATGCCGCAGAGCCGGTGTCTTCGGTCGTTCCGCAGCCGACGAGCAAGACCGCGGTCGCGGCCGCGGCGATGGACAGGGCAATGGTGCGCTTGTTCATGGGTTCCTTGGGTGTTGTGGGGTCGATGAGGGGTTTCGCCAGCGGGTTTCGCCAGGGGATTTCGGGCATGCGGCTGCCCGGCCGGGGTGGGCCGTGCGAGTGCGGGAGGTGAGTGGGCGTCGCCGGGTTAGGCGACCGCGCGTTCCGGGGCGCGGGCGGCGTTGTGCCGCCCGATGGCACGGGTGCGCAGCTGCCCGGTGTGCTCGTCGTGCTGCACGTCGACGCGGATTCCGTAGGCCGCGCTGAGCAGCTCGGTGGTGAGCACCTGGTGCGGGGTGCCGGCGGCGCGCACGCGGCCGTCCGCCAGCAGAACGATGTGGTCGGCGATGGCGGCGGCCTGGTCGAGGTCGTGCAGCACGACGCCGATCGTGACGCCGTGCACCTCGGCGAGGTCGCGGATGAGGTCGAGCAGCTCGACCTGGTAACGCAGGTCGAGGTAGGTGGTGGGCTCGTCTAACAGCAGCACGCCGGTGTCTTGGGCGAGGCAACTGGCCAGCCAGACCCGCTGCAGTTGCCCGCCGGAGAGCCGGTCGACGGGGCGCTCGGCGAGGGCCGCAACGCCGGTGACGGTCATGGCGTGCTCGATGGCGGCCGCCCCGTCGACGTCGCCGCGCGTCCAGCGGCCGCGGTGCGGGTGCCGGCCGAACTCGACGACCTCGCGCACCGAGAGCCCGGCAGGCGTCGGCCGGCTCTGCGCGAGCAGCGTGACCCGCCGGGCGAACTCGCGGTGGCCGAGGCTCAGCGCGTCGATCGTGGCGCCGCCGTCCACCGGCAGCTCGATGCGGCCGGACTGCGGGGCGTGCAGGCGGGCGAGTGTGCGCAGCAGGGTGGATTTGCCGCTGCCGTTCGGGCCGACGAGCGCGGTGATCTGACCGGGCGCGAGGGCTATATCCGCTCCGTGAACGACGGGCGTGCCGTTGTAAGCGAGCGTGAGGTCAGTTCCGAGCATGTTTCCATATTAGGTAAGGCTTGGCTAACCTTGTCAAGCTGGAACAAGAATTGCCTCACTATTGCTGCGGAAAGCGCCCGGCTCGCTGACCGCGCCTTCGGCGTGTCACCACATCGCCGGATGACGCCGTTCCCAGTGCACCCGTCGCTCCAGCTGGGCACCGAGCGCTAGAAGCGTCGCCTCTCCCCCAGGCCGCCCGATCAGCTGCACGCCCATCGGCAGGCCGGCATCCGTGTGGCTGATTGGCAGCACGATGGCGGGCAGGCCGCTCACGTTGAGCATCGAGGTGAACGGCGTGTATTGCACCTGCTGGGCGAAGTTGCGTTCGCCATCTTCGGCGTCGTACCAGCCGATCGGGCGCGGCGTCATGGCGAGGGCCGGCGTGAGCACCGCGTCGAAGCGGGAGAGCTGCCGGATCAGCGAGCGCTCATAGGCGGCGAGCGTCTTGAGCGCTTCGGCGAGGGTGCGCGCGCTGAGGGCGCGGCCGCGGTGCATCAGCCAGCGGGTGAGCGGCTCGAGCAGCTCCTCCTGCTCGGGCGTCTCGGCCGGGATGCTCGCCGCCCCGGCCTGCCAGATCGTGCGGAACGCGGGCGCGTAGCTCGGGTCGGACTCCAGGGCGGTCTGCTCGATGCCGTGCCCCATGCTTGCGAAGGCGGTCACGGCGTCGTCGAGCGCCTGTGTCGCCTCCGGAGCGATGGTGATGTCGTAGGCGTCATCCCACGCGGATGTCGTCATCACCCCGAGCTGGAACCGCCCCTCCCCGCGCACCGCCGACGCCAGGAACGGCCCGTCGCTGCCGGGCACCCGCAGCGCGTAGTGGTGGTCGGCCGGGTAGCCGGTCGGGGCGACCATGGCGTCCAGCAGCAGGGCGGCATCCGACACCGTGCGGGCCAACGGGCCAGGCACCGCGAGGCCGGCGAGCGAGTCGATGGCGCTGCCACCGGGCACCCGCCCGCGGGAGGGCTTCAGACCGACCAGGCCACAGGCGGCGGCAGGGATACGCACGGATCCGCCGCCGTCGCTGCCGGGCGCGAAGGGCAGCATGCCGGATGCCACGGCGACGGCCGCGCCGCCGCTAGAGCCGCCGGAACCACGCGACGGGTCCCACGGGTTGCGGGCGGGCGGGCCGGCGAGGCTCTCGGTGTAGCTCGGCAGGCCGAACTCCGGCGTCGCCGTCTTGCCGAGGCTCACGCCGCCGGCGGAGTCCATCGCCTCGACGATCTCGTCAGAAACCGGCGGCACAAAGGCGGCGAACAGGCGCGAGCCGAAGCCGGCAGGCACGCCGGCGCGCATCTCGAGGTCTTTGTCGCCGAACGGCAAGCCCCAGATCGGCGCGGTTCCCGGACCGGATTCTTGTAGTCCGGCGGCACGAGCGCGGGCAGCGTCCGGTGTAACGGTGACGAAGGCGCCGAGATCGGGGTTCAGCCGCTCGATGCGGGCGAGGTAGTGCTCGGTCAACTCGAGGGGCGAGATCTCGCCCTTCTGCAGTGATTGCCACTGGTCGAGTGCGGTGAGATCGTGCAGTTCAGCCATGACCCGAGCCTATTGCGGTCGTGACGGGATGGTGCGTCAGCCGCCGCTCCATTGCCGAGTGCGTACCTGCCCGACGCGCTGGGGCGTTGCGCGGGTCTCGATACGGTCGGTCGCGGGCGGTCTACTCGACCAGCACCGGATGTCTCTCGAGGAGGTTGGCGAGCTGGGTGCGGGACTTCGTGGATCTGCGCCACGGCGTCTCGGCGTCGGAGCGGCCACCGCGGAGCCAGGGCGGCGGTTTCACATGCGGGACCCCGTCGATCATCAGGATGCGCCAACCGCTGGTCTCAATCGTCCGGTGGTGGAACCAACACAACAGCACCCCATTACAGACCTCGGTTTTACCGCCGTCCCGGTGCGCGATCACGTGGTGGATCTCCGACCAGGCAGCCGGGATCGTGCACCCCGGAATGATGCACCCGCCGTCACGCAGCGTGATCGCCCGGCGTTGCTGGGTGTTGAAGACCCGATCGCTTGTGCTGAGGCTGACCAGCCGGCCATCCTCGCCGATGAGGACGGTTTGGGTGCCGCCGGCGCAGACGAGCTGCTCCACCCCGGCCATCGACAGGGCCGCCTCGCAGCCCTCGATGAAACCGGACCCGCAACGGGCGGTCAGGTCGGCCTGCCGCACCGAGACCAGCACCGTCGGGGCCGCCCCGCCGATCCGAGGCGCGTTGGCGCTGCGGGCAGCACCGTCGATCAGGCTGGCGAACACGTCATGCCGGGCCTGCGCCGTGGCGCGCGGGTCTTTCGGGGAATCGGGGTCGGCGTCGGTGAAGGTGGGTTTGCTGCGCGGGTTCAGGTACGCGTTCAGCAGGGTTTCGAACTTGGCGTCGATCTCCGGCAGTAGCGCCATCTTGCGATGCACGAGACCGTCGCGGGTGAGGCCGGCGCTGATGCCGCGGGCCTGCATGGCACGTTCCTCGGCTGGCATGGTGCCGTCCGGGTCCAGCACGCTCTCCCAAACACGCGCCTGCCCGCGGACCTCGTCGGCCGCGAATGGCAGTGGGGACTCGATGGTGGGGCCGGTCGCGGCGGCGACGAGGGCTTGCTCGGCCCGCTCGAGGTTGAGGTCGCCGACCCGGGCCCGGATCGGGGCGAGGGTGTCGATGATGGCCAGGGCACTGTCGTAGCCGAGCGAGCCGGCCCGGAGCGCGGCAGATGCTGCGGGGAATGAGGCCGGGAGGGTGTCTCCGGTCAGTGCGGTGCGCGGCCTCATCGCCTCGCCGAGCCGCATCCGTTGGGTGAGGGTGCGCTCGGATGCCAGCGTGATGCGGGCGAGGAGTTCGACGCCGTTGCGGCAGCCCTTCTTCGCTGAGAGGCGGTCCTCGCCGAGCTCCCGGCGGGAGCGGAACGCGACCTCGCCGGCTGCCCGGATGCGGAGGGCATCGACGAGTCGGCCGGCTGCTTCGGCTGCGGCGGTGAGCTCGAGCAGGGCGTCGTCGCGCAGCATCCGCTGGTCGGAAACGGCGAGCGCGGCTGCCAGGTGAGACTGTGCCTCAGCCAGGTGCTCCGTCGCGCTTTCCATGGTTCTATTTTACGGCGAAAAGCAAGTCATTCCCGAGAAAAATGGCCGGTGTGGATAACTTTTCACGGTTTGTCGGTGGTGTGGCGTAGGGGTGTGCGGAGAGTGGTGGTCGGGTTGGAAACCGGGCTTCGGTCGCTCGTTCCTCGCTCCCTCAGCCGACGTGGAAGGGGGGGGGCGCCGGGCAATGCGGGACGGGCGGGAGTCACACGTTGGCTGGAGGGAGCGCCAGCGACCGAAGCCCTGACAGCGCCGGACACTGAGCAAGGCTTCGACAGGCTCAACCAGCGGACCGGAGGCTCCCGTTGGCTGGAAGGAGTGCCAGCGACTGAAGCCCCGACAGCGCGGGACGCTGAGCGGGGTTTCGACAGGCTCAACCATCGGACCGGAGATTCCCGTTGGCCGGAAGGAGCGCCAGCGACCGAAGCCCTGACAGTGCAGGACACTGAGCGGGGTTTCGACAGGCTCAACCAGCGAGAGGGCAGGCCGGGCGCGACTTGCCAGGCGGGCGCCGGCAGCACAGCGAGGAGTCGGTCCAGGTCGTTCTACGTCATCGAGGGGTCGTCAGGTTGGAAACCGGGCTTCGGTCGCTCGTTCCTCGCCCGCTCAGCCGGCGGGAGGGGGGCGCCGGGCGATGCGGGACGGGCGGGAGTCACACGTTGGCTGGAGGGAGCGCCAGCGACCGAAGCCCTGACAGCGCGGGACACGGAGCGGGGTTTCGACAAGCTCAACCAGCGGACCGGAGACTCCCGTTGGCTGGAAGGAGCGCCAGCGACTGAAGCCCCGACAGCGCGGGACACTGAGCGGGGTTTCGACAAGCTCAACAACGATAGGGCGGACCGGGCGGGACGCGCCAGGCGGGCGCCGACAGCAAAGCGCGGAGTCGGTCCAGGTCGTTCTACGTCATCGAGGGGTCGTCGGGTTGGAAACCGGGCTTCGGTCGCTCGTTCCTCGCTCCCTCAGCCGCCGGGAGAGAGCGGGGGCGACAAGCTCAACCAGCGGACCGGAGATTCCCGCTGGCTGAAAGGAGCGCCAGCGACTGAAGCCCCGACAGCGCGGGACACTGAGCGGGGTGTCGACAGGCTCAACCAACGAACCAGGACATGCTCAATCAGCGGGGCTGAGGGGCCTCGCGGACCCAGAGTTAAAGAGTTGACAAATCCTCAACTAGCGCGTTAGTTGGTTACATGACTAGTGAAGCGATCAAGTCATGTCGATGATCATCAGCGATGAGCGCCCGATCTTCGTCCAGATCGCCGAGCGGGTCGAGAACGACATCATCGACGGCGTGCTCGCCGAAGAGAGCCAGGTGCCCTCCACCAACGAGTTTGCCGCGTTCTACAAGATCAACCCGGCCACGGCACTGAAAGGCGTCAACCTGCTCGTCGACGACGACGTGCTCTACAAGAAGCGCGGCATCGGCATGTTCGTCGCGAGCGGCGCCCGCCAGCGCCTCATCTCGGCCCGGCGGGCCCGCTTCGCGCTGGAGTACCTGCGGCCACTTCTCACCGAGGCGACGAAGCTCGGCATCTCCCCCACACAGCTCGGCGAGCTGCTCCTCATCGAGGCCGTAGCGCAACCAACACCCCACCCCTCAGACCCCGCATCCCTCCCCCACAAGGAGCAGCTCTCATGACCGACACCTCCCCCGTCGTCTCCGTCTCCGCGCTGAGCAAACGCTTCGGCTCGGTCACCGCCGTCGATGATGCGACCTTCCAGGTGCGCGAGAACACGATCTACGGGCTGCTCGGCCGCAACGGCGCAGGCAAGACGACACTGATGCAGCTGCTCACCGGGCAGGACTTCGCCAGCTCCGGCACCATCAGTGTGTTCGGTTCGAGCCCGGTCGAGAACGCCGACGTGCTATCGAAGATCTGCTTCATCAAGGAGAGCCAGAAGTACCCAGACGAGTTCCGCGCCAAGCACGTCTTCACCAGCGCACCCTGGTTCTTCCGCAACTGGGATGGCGGCTTCGCGGCGCAGCTCATCGACGAGTTCGCCGTTCCGCTGAACCGCCCGATGAAGAAGCTCTCCCGCGGCCAGCTCTCGGCGGTCGGCGTGATCGTCGGGCTCGCCTCCCGGGCGCCGCTCACCTTTTTCGACGAACCGTACCTCGGCCTGGACGCCGTGGCCCGGCAGCTCTTCTACGATCGGCTGCTGAGTGACTACGCCGAGCACCCGCGCACCGTCATCCTCTCCACCCACCTGATCGACGAGGTGAGCAATCTGCTCGAGCACGTGCTCGTCATCGACCAGGGCCGCATCATCATCGACGCGGAGGCGGAGGACCTGCGCGGCTCCGCCACCACCATCGCGGGCACCCGCAGCGCGGTCGATGCCTTCACCGCGGGGCGGGAACTGCTGCACCGCGAAAGCATCGGCGGGCTGGCATCCGCCACCATCAACGGTCAGCTGAGCGCACTCGAACAGGCGGATGCCGCGGCGGCCGGGGTGGAGTTGCTGCCAGTGTCACTGCAGCAGCTGGTCGTGCGCACGACGAGCGCAGCCGCCCATGACTTTCCGGCCACGGCCTGAACCACGGAAGGGACCAACTCATGACCCGCATTTGGAACGTCGTGCGCATGCACCTCGTCAACCGCTGGACCTACGTCGTGCTGCCCTGGATCATCCTCGGCACCGCATTCACCATCACCATCGCAATCTGGATGATCCTGCGCTCCGTCGGCGTGCCGAGCGACGGGCTGGCGAGTGGAGCGGTGACGTCCATCATCATCTACCTGATGGTCGCCGCGATCATGTCGATCAACCTGAGCTTTCCGTTCGCGCTCGGCTTCAGCGTGACCCGGCGCGAGTTCTACCTCGGCACGGCGCTCACCTTCACGCTCATCTCGGCGGCCAACGCGGTGGCCCTCAGCGTGCTCGCCGCCATCGAGCAGGCCAGCGACGGCTGGTGGCTGGGCGGCATGCTGTTCACCGCCGCGTGGAACGGAGGCGGTAGCCCGCTCGAGCACTTCTTCGTGTACTTCGCGATCCAGCTGCTGTTCTTCTTTCTGGGCGCCGCGATCGCCACGATCTACATGCGCTGGCGCATCAACGGCATGGTCGTGTTCTGGATCGTCGGCGGCGCAGCCCTCGTCGGGCTGTTCGCCCTCGTCGCCTACACGAACAGCTGGGCCGCGATCGGCGCGTGGGCGGCCGCAAACGGCATGGTGGGAATCGCCGCTTGGTCGCTGCTTCTCACCGCCGTGGCCGGGGTCGCGGGCTATGCGGTGCTGCGCCGCGCGACGCCGAAGAACTAGTCGACCGGGTCGGTCTCGTCCTCGGTCTCGGTCTCGGGATCGAGTTCGGCCGCGATCTCGCTCAGCAGCGAATGGAAGGCGTACGGCGCCTCGGCGAGCAGCCGGCGCCCGATGACGGGCCCGGCCCAGTGCGGCCGCTGGGCGACGTTCACGATCTCGTGCTCCACGCGGGTGCCGGCCGCGGCGCCCGGCTCGGCGTCCTCGTCGAGCGGTTCCGCCATCACGCGATACTCGCCGCGGTACCACCAGGTGCCCTGCTGCACGATCTCCCGGCCCGCGACATCGACCCAGACGCCGGGGAGATCGCTCATCCGCTGCCGGATCGCCGCGAAGACGGCATCCGGGGCCGCGTCGAGGTGCCCGGCGAAGGAGCGCAGCACGGTGTGGCGCGCGGGGCGGGGCGGGAGCGCGGCACGGTCATCGGTGGGGGCGTCGGTGGGCATCCCTCGATCCTAGTTTCCGAGCTCGTGGCGCGTGCGCGCACCGATGGCCTAGTCTCGCGGCATGAGCGAAGTCGGCATGCCCAGCACCTCCGATCCCCGCCGCTCAGCATGGCTGCGGGTCGGCGGGCTCGTACTCGCCGTTCTGCTGGTGCTCACCGGCGCACTGCTGATGCTCCTGCCGGCGCCGCAGACCAGCATCGGCTGGTTCGCCTACGCCCCACTGCCGCAGACGGTATTCGCCCCGGATGCCGGCGTGCACGTGACCCCACTGGCACTGCTCGGCCTGGCACTCGCAGCCGTCGGCGCGCTCGCGCTGGCCGCCCGGGGCGGCTGGGCCCTGGCCCGGCGCGGCATGCCCCGCTCCTAGCGCGGGGCCTCGCGGCGCAGCCCCGCAGTGCGCTCCTTTCTGCTTTTGACAGGAGCGTTTTTGACAGGAGCGCGCGAGCACCTCGAGGTCTAGCCTGAAGCCATGTCTCGTTTCGTCTTCAATCCGATGGGCACGACGGTGCTCATCACCGGCGCGAGCAGTGGCCTCGGCGCCGCGTTCGCCCGCGAGTTCGCCGCCCGCGGCGCCGACCTCGTGCTCGTGGCCAGACGGCAAGACCGGCTGGAGGCCCTCGCCGTCGACCTCGCAGAGCGCTTCGGCACCGCGTCGACCGTGATCCCCTCGATCTCAGTGCCCCGGATGCCGTCGCGACCCTCACGGCAGACCTCCGGACCCGCGGCATCCAGGTGGCCACCCTCGTCAACAACGCCGGCTTCGGCAGTTATGGCCGATTCAGCGCGCTGCCAGGCAAACGCCTGCACGAGGAGGTGCAGCTGAACGTGACCGCGCTCACCCAGCTCACCCACGAGCTCTGGCCGGAACTTGTGCGGCACTCCCGCTCCGCCCCGGCGACCGGTGCGCTGATCAACGTGGCGAGCACTGCGGCGTTCCAACCGGTGCCTTTCATGTCTGTGTATGCGGCGACGAAGGCCTACGTGCTGAGCTTCACCGAGGGGCTGTGGTCAGAGGCGAAGGGCACCGGTCTCAAGGTGCTGGCGCTCTGCCCCGGCCCGACCGCCACCGAGTTCAAACAGGTCGCCGGCAGCGAGGGCGTCTCGTTCGGAGCCCCGCAGAGCGCGGCCGACGTGATCGGCACGGCGTTCCGCGCACTGGACCGGCGCTCAACACCGCCGCGCGTGGTCAGCGGCGTCGGAAACGCGTTCTCGGCGCGCGCCGTGCGGCTGGTGCCGCAACGCTCGCTGCTCACGGTGCTCGGCCGGGTCACGACGCCCGCCCCGCGGCATCCGCCCGCCCTCTAAGTTCCGTTGAGAGCGGTCAAATGGCCACTTTCGGCCACCCAAACCGGCCATTTGACCGCTCTCAACGGACTCTGGCGGGTGGGAGGCGAGAACGGCTAGCTGAGCGAGAGCTGCATCATCACGATGCCGAGCCAGCGATCGAACTTGAAGCCGACACGGCCCATCCGGCCGGTCTCCCGGAACCCGAATTCGCGGTGCAGGGCGAGCGAGGCGTCGGCGCCCTGATCGGCGATGACGGCGATCATCTGCTTCAGGCCGGCATCCGCCGAGCGCTCGATCAGGTCGGCCAGAAGCACCCGGCCGAGCCCCTTGCCGGTCGCGGCCGGGCCCAGGTAGATCGAGTTCTCGACCGTGTAGCGGTAGGCGCGCTTCTGGGTCCACGGCGTCACCAGCGCGTAGCCGAGGATCTGCTGCGTCGGCGAGACGGCGACGATGAATGGCATGCCGAGCTTGCCGAGGTAGGCGAACTTGTCGCGCCACTCGGCCAGCGTCATGGCGTCTTCGTCGAAGGTGACTGTCGAGTTCGCCACGTAGTAGTTGTAGATCTCGCGCACCGACGGCAGATCGGCCGCCACCGCCTCGCGCAGCGTGTAGTCGAACGGCGCCTCGGGAGGCTCGGGCTTGCGCAGCCGGCGCGGCAGCGTGCGGCGCTGCTGGTATTCCTCTTCAAGCATGACGCCAGCGTAAACGACGCGTATTAACGGAAGATTTCGAGGGTCGGATGCGGCGCGATCGCCGTTCCGCCCAGCCACCAGTCGATGGCCTCGCCGCCCTGTTCGACGAGCAGGGCGTTGGCCCGGCTGAACGGGCGGGAACCGAAGAACCCGCGCCGGGCTGACAGCGGGCTCGGGTGCGCCGAGGCGATCACGGGCACGCCTTCCAGCAGCGGCGCGATCGCCTGCGCGTCGTTGCCCCAGAGGATGGCGACCAGCGGCTGCGCGGGGGCGCGCTCAGCAAGCGCCCGGATCACCTGCTCTGTCACTGCCTCCCAGCCGCGCCGCCGGTGCGAGCCGGCCTCCCCCGGCCGCACCGTGAGCACGCGGTTCAGCAGCAGCACGCCTCTGTCCGACCAGGCGCTCAGGTCGCCGTGTTCCGGCGTCGGCAGGTCGAGGTCGTCACGCAGCTCGGTGTAGATGTTGGCGAGGCTGCGCGGCAGTGGCCGAACGTGCGGCGCGGTCGAGAACGCCAGCCCCACGGCGTGCCCCGGCGTCGGGTATGGGTCCTGGCCGACGATGAGCACCCGCACGTCTTGCGGGTCGACGCGGAGCGCCCGCAGCACAGCGTCCGGTGCCGGCAGGTAGCCGGGCTCGGAGGCGAGGAACGCCTCGAGCCCGGCCAGCTCGCCGGCAACAGGCTCGAGCGCGTCCAGCCACCCCGCGTGCACGGCGGAGCGGTCGAAAGCGCCTGCCACGAGACTAGACAGAGACGGGCGGCAGGGCCGACCAGGGGAAGACGATCCAGCCGGCCGTCTTGCGGTAGTAGAAGTTGGGCTCCAGCACCGTGTGCGGCTTCGTGTACAGGGTCGCCGTACGCACCTCTGCGCCGTTCTCAGCCAGGATGCCGAGCACCTTGACGAGCGTGTGGCCGGAGTCCGAGACGTCATCGACGAGCAGCACGCGCTTGCCGGCGAGGGCGGGAGCATCGAGCATCGGCGCGGCCAGCTGCGGCTCCGGGAGGCGCTCGTTCACGCCGGTGTAGAACTCGACGTTGATCGAGCCACAGTTCTTGGTACCGAGTGCATACGAGATGGCACCGGCCAGCAGCAGGCCGCCGCGGGCCACGGCGATGACCACCTCGGGAACGAACCCGCTCTTCAGCACGTCCTCCGCCAGGCCGCGCGACGCGTCGGCGAAATCAGACCATTCGAGAATCTCCTTCTCGATGGTGGTGTTGGATCCTGCGGAGTCGTCTGCATCAAAGGCCATGGAGTAAGGGTAATCGCACTTTTCTGAGCATTTTGCGGATGCCGCAGGCGGTAGCATCCCAGAATGACTTCAGCAGCGACGGCGCGCAGTGGCGCCCGCACCGCCGCGGGCGTGACGGCGGCCATCATCGGCTGGCTGTTCCTCGTGGAAATCACCAGCGGAATCCTGCAGGGGTACTACGTGCCGCTGATCCCCGACCTGGTCAACCACCTCGGCATCCACGACGCCGACTTCAACTGGTTCGAGGCCGCCCAGCTGCTGCTCTCCGCGCTCGTGGTGCCGATCCTCGCGAAGCTCGGCGACATGTACGGGCACAAGCGCATCCTGCTCGCCTCCACCGTGCTGACCGCGGCGGCCAGTTGGTGGCTCGCCTTCGCCGGCGATTTCTGGAGCTTCCTCGCGGCGTGGGCGCTGCAGGGCTTCTACGTCGTCTGGCTGCCGCTGGAGGTGGCGCTGATCTTCGACCGCGGCCGCCGGTCGGGGCGCGGCCCGTCTCAGACGCGGCGCGCAGCCGGGCTGCTCGTCGTCGCCCTGGAGGCCGGCGCGATCATCGGCGCGCTGAGCGCCGGACGCGTCTTCGCCGCACTCGGCGAGAACGTCACACTCACCCTCTTCGTGCCGGCGATCGCCGTCACCCTGGTCTTCTTCGCGATCCTGTTCGGCGTGCCGGAATCCGAGCCGGGCACCGAGAAGCGCTCGCTCGACATCGTCGGCTTCTCGCTGCTGACCATCGGACTGCTGCTGATCACATCGGGGCTCACCTTCATGCGCATCAACGGCCCGGAGACCTGGTGGGTGTGGGCGCTGATCGCCGTCGGAGTGGTGAGCTTCTGGCCGTTCGGCAAGTGGGAGCTGAAGCAGGCCGACCCCGCCATCGACCTGCGCGTGATGCGCCAGCCGACGATGTGGCCGGTGTTGTTGACGGCCGGCCTCGTCGGCATCAGCCTGCTCGGTGCCCAGGCACCGCTCGCCACCTACGCGGGCACCGACACCGCCAACGGCTACGGGCTGGGCCTGGACGCCTCCGACATCTCCACCCTCATCGGTACCTATCTGATCTCGATGATCCTCGGCGCACTGCTGTTCCCGGTGCTGTCCAAGCGGTTCAGCCCGCGCGTCGCGCTCATCGCGGCCGCGTTCCTCGTGGCCCTCGGCTACCTCATGTTCATCCCGTTCCACCTCGAGGTGTGGCAGGTGTTCCTGAACATGTTCATCGCCGGCGTCGGCTCCGGCGCGCTCGTCGGCGCGCTGCCGGCAGCTGCAGCCGCGGCGGCCCCGCAGGGGCAGACCGGCGTGGCATCCGCCCTCACCAACACCACGAAGACGATCGGCGGATCGTTCGCCTCCGCCGTCTTCGGTGTGGTGCTGCTGGCCGGGGCGGCTTCTGCGGTCACCTCGACGGCGGCCAGCCTGGCCGGCTACATGGTGGTCTGGGCGGTGTGCGGCCTCGGCGCCCTCGCCGCCGCCGTGCTGCTGTTCTTCGTGCCGAAGCTGGCCTTCGCCGACCCGGATGCCGCGGCAGCCGCGCCCCGCGGCGGGGTTTCGACAGGCTCAACCAGCGGGAGCAGCTCACCCGGCGGGGTTTCGACAGGCTCAACCAGCGGGAGGGACGACACCGTCCCCGAGCCGCTGGTCGAGTAGGCGCGCCAGCGCCGTATCGAGACCCGGTTTCCGGCGTGAAACCGAGCCGTGCACGGGGTCTCGATACGCTCGTTCCTCGCTACTCGACCGACAGGCTTGTGGACTGAGACGCTAGCGCGGCGCCAGCTCGCCCTTCGCGAAGCGGTGCGGCGCCGCCTGGGCGACCGGCTTGATCACGATCAGGTCGAGGTCGACGTGGGCGGGCCGGCCGAGTGCGTGCACGATCGTCTCGGCCACGTCGTCGGCGCTCAGCGGGTTCGGCACGTCCGTGTAGACGGCGTCGGCCTTGGCCTGGTCGCCGCCGAAGCGCACCAGCGAGAACTCCTCCGTGTGAACCATGCCCGGCGCGATCTCGATCACCCGGATCGGCTCGCCGTTCAACTCCAGCCGCAGCACCTCGGTCATCGCGTGCGCCGCGAACTTGGCCGCGTTGTAGCCGCCGCCGCCCAGATAGGCGACGTGCCCGGCGATGGAGGTGACGGTCACGATGTCTGCGCCCAGAGCCCCGGTGCCGCAGCCCTCGGCGAGCAGGGTCTCCCGCAGCAGGGGCAGCAGCGTGCTGACCACGCGCTTGACCGCGATCACGTTCACCTCGAACATCCACTGCCAGTCGTCGGCATCCGAGGCCTCGACACTGTCGAGCCCCTTCGCGCCGCCGGCGTTGTTCACGATCGTGTGCAGCGGGCCTGTCGCCCGCAGGTGTGCGGCGAGCGCGTCGACGTCGGCCTGCTGGGTGAGGTCGGCGACGAAGTAGCTCGCCCCGGTCTCCGCGGCGAGCGCTGCCAGCCGGTCCTCGCGGCGGGCGACACCGACGACATCCCAGCCCGCCGCGCGCAGCTGACGCACGGTCGCCGCCCCGATCCCCGAGCTCGCACCCGTCACCACTGCCCGCTTCACGCCCACATTCTTCACAGTCATGCCCACCATTCTGCCGCCCCCGACTGGGCACCCCGCACCGTGCAGGGGAGAATGGAACACGATGTCCTCCCTCACTGCCGCCAAGGCCAAACGACGCGTCCCGCTCTGGGACAACGCCCGCTGGATCGCCGTCACGCTGATGGTGATCGGCCACGGCATCCTCAAGCTGATCGCCGAGTCGGATGCCGCGTACTCGGTGTACCTCGTCATCTACGCGTTCCACGTGCCCGTGTTCGTCACGGTGAGCGGCTACTTCGCCAAGTCGGCGACCCCGGGCGGGCGGCAGATGAAGGGCATCATCACCAGCATCGTGTTGCCGTACATCATCTTCGAGACGATCTGGTCGGTCATCCACTGGCTGAACGGCGGCGCTTTCAAGCTCGACTACTCCAGCGCCAGCTGGACGCTCTGGTTCCTGCTCTCGCTCGCCGTCTGGCGGGTCACACTGCCCTATGTCGTTCTGCTGCGCTGGCCGCTGACGATCGCGATCGCCGTGTCGCTCGGGGTCGGTTACTTCGGGAACGTCGACTCCCTGTTCGCCCTCTCCCGCACGCTCGGGCTGTTCCCCTTCTTCGTGCTCGGCTGGAGCCTGCGCCAGTGGCAGGTCACCGGGCGCTGGCTGACCATGCGCCCGGCCGTGCTCTGGCGTTGGCGTGCCGCCGCGATCGCGCTGTTCGCGCTGGTCGCGCTCGTCTGCTGGTTCGGGGTCGGCACCTGGCGGGAGCTGAAACTGCGGCGCTTCCTGCTCTACGACGAGTCGTACGCGAGCATCGGCTACCCCGAGTGGTGGGCAGGCGGCATCCGGCTCGGCTTCATGCTGCTTGCTTTCGCGCTGGTCTTCGCCTTCCTGATGCTGATGCCACGTCGCACCACCTGGTTCACCGGGCTGGGCGCCGCCACCATGTACATCTACCTGCTGCACTCCTTCGTGCTCTACCCGATCAGAGAGAGCGGCGTGCTGGCCGGGCCGCAGCCGTGGTGGGTGCTGCCCGGCATGATCGTGTTCTGCATCGCCGTGTCGATCGTGCTCTCGATGCCGTTCATCCGGCGGGTGTTCCGGCCGCTCGTCGAGCCCAGGGCGGAGTGGCTGTTCCGCCGCACAGACAGCACGGCGACGGGCACGATCGTGCTGCCCAAGGGCGACAACCGATAGCGGAAGCGGGCACCCCGCTACACCCGATTTCGTTGTGTTACGACGCATTGCAGACCTCATTGCCGCGCACTGAGCACAGGCTTAGGCTCACTCTCGAGCGGTGGATGGTCCGCACGCTCTAAGGAGATAGACCCTCATGAGCGACAACACGAGCAACTGGAAGTTCGAGACCAAGCAGGTCCACTCCGGTGCGCGCCCCGACCCGGTGACGAACGCCAGGGCCACCCCGATCTACCAGACCACCTCCTACGTGTTCAACAGCGCGGACCACGCGAAGAACCTCTTCGCCCTCGCCGAGTTCGGCAACATCTACACCCGCATCCAGAACCCGACGCAGGACGTCGTCGAGCAGCGCCTGGCCGCCCTTGAAGGCGGAACCGGCGCCCTGCTGGTCGCCTCCGGCCAGTCCGCCGCGACCTTCGCCGTGCTCAACATCGCCCAGGCCGGCGACCACATCGTCTCCTCCAGCTCCATCTACGGCGGAACCTACAACCTGTTCAAGTACACGCTGGCCAAGCTCGGCATCGAGACCACCTTCGTCGAGAACCAGGACGACGCCGACGAGTGGCGCCGCGCCGTTCGCCCGAACACGAAGCTCTTCTTCGCGGAGACCATCGGCAACCCGAAGATCAACATCCTCGACATCCAGCTCGTCGCCGATGTCGCGCACGAGAGCGGCATCCCGCTGATCGTGGACAACACGATCGCCACGCCGTACCTGATCCAGCCGTTCCAGCACGGCGCCGACATCATCATCCACTCCGCCACCAAGTTCCTCGGCGGTCACGGCACCGTCATCGGCGGCGTCATCGTGGACGGCGGGAAGTTCGAGTGGTCCAAGAACGTCGAGCGCTTCCCTGGCCTGACGGTTCCGGACCCCAGCTACCACGGCGCCAGCTACACGGCCGCGGTCGGCGACGGCCTGGCCTACATCATCAAGGCCCGTGTGCAGCTGCTGCGCGACATCGGTGCGGCCATCGCCCCGGCGAGCGCCTGGCAGCTGATCCAGGGCATCGAGACCCTGTCGCTGCGCATCGAGCGCCACGTGCAGAACGCGCAGGACGTCGCCGAGTGGCTCGACAACCACCCGGACGTCGCCTCGGTCAACTACTCCGGCCTGCCCTCCAGCCCCTGGTACGCCGCCGCAGGCAAGTACGCCCCCAAGGGCGTCGGCGCTGTGCTCTCCTTCGAGCTCAAGGGCGGCGTCGATGCCGGCCGCGCCCTGGTCGACAACGTGTCGCTGTTCAGCCACCTCGCCAACATCGGTGACGTGCGCTCGCTCATCATCCACCCGGCGTCCACGACGCACTCGCAGCTCTCGCCCGAGGCCCAGCTCTCCGCCGGCGTCACGCCCGGCCTGGTGCGCCTCTCGCTCGGCATCGAGAACATCGCCGACATTCTGGCCGACCTGGAGTCCGGCTTCGCGGCGGCCCGCGCCGTCACCGAGGCGGCCAACGCCAACGCCTAAGCACCCTCTCAGCCGCCCGGGCCCGTTCAGCCGCGATATTCGCAGCTGTAACAATGCCTGGGCGGCTCTGTGTGCACGGCACAATTGAGTCATGGACTGGCAAACTTCGGCGGATGTCGCGCCCTCGAGCTTCATCACGGAAGCCCAGGCCCGCTCGCTGCTCGGCAAGGCCCCCGCGACGGGGGCGTGGCGCGAGGGCGACCCCGTCGGCAACCGACACTTCGTTGGCATCGGCTCCCGCCAGTTCGAGGCCGGCGGCACCCTGCCCTACGCCCGCATGGCGTACGAGAGCTGGGGCGAGCTGAACGAGGCCGCCGACAACGCGGTGCTCGTGCTGCACGCGCTCACCGGCGACAGCCACGTGGTCGGCGAGGCCGGCCCCGGGCATGCGACATCCGGCTGGTGGGGCGGCATCGTCGGCCCGGGCAAAGCCGTCGACACCGACCGCTGGTTCGTGGTCGCCCCGAACATGCTGGGCGGATGCCAGGGCTCCACCGGCCCCGCCTCTCTGGCGCCGGACGGCAGTGAGTGGGGCACCCGCTTCCCGTTCCTGACCATCCGCGACCAGGTCGACGCGCAGGCGTCCCTGGCCGACGCGATCGGCGTCAACCGCTGGGCAGCTGTCATCGGCGGCTCGATGGGCGGCATGCACGCCATCGAGTGGGCCGTCGGGCGCCCGGAGCGCGTTGAGCGCCTCGCCGTGCTCGCCGCTCCCCCGGTGACCACCGCCGACCAGATCGCGTTGAACTCGGTGCAGATCGAGGCGGTGCGGACCGACCCGCTGTTCCGCAATGGCGACTACTACGACGCCGTAGCCGGGGACGGCCCGACCCGCGGCCTCGCCCTGGCCCGGCGGATGGCGATGCTGAACTACCGCAGCCACAGCGAGCTGAACGCGCGGTTCGAGCGCAGCTGGCAGAGCGACATCAGCCCACTCGGCGCCGGCGGTCGCTTCGCCGTGGAGTCCTACCTCGACTTCCATGGCAACAAGTTCACCCGCCGCTTCGACGCCAACAGCTACATCACGCTCGTCGAGGCGATGAACTCGCACGACATCGGCCGCGGCCGCGGCGGCATCGGCGCGGCGTTGGCCATGGTCACCGCGCGCAGCCTGGTGCTCGGCATCGACAGCGACCGGTTGTTCCCCCTGGACGGGCAGCAGGTGATCGCCGCCGGCCTGGCCGACAACATCGACGGAGACGTGCCGGTCACGCTCGTCTCGGAGTACGGCCATGACGGCTTCCTGATCGAGACCGATTTCGTTGCAGAGCAGCTGCGCCGCCTCCTGCACGAGGGCCCGGCTGCAAGCTAGTCTGGGCCTCACCCCCGTTCTCTCCACCGGCAGGATCCATGCAGCGCATTCTGAAAGAGCGCGACCGGCTGTTGCGCCGGGCCGCGCGTTACTCCGGTCTCGCGTCCTGTCTGCTCGCCGCCGTCTGCATCGTGCTGCCCGGCGGGGTCGCACCGCTGACCCTCGCCTCGACCATGGCTCTGGTGGGCATCATGGCGATCGCGCACTACTTCATCGGTGAGCGCGGAACCCCGCTCTGGATGGCGATCTGCCTGATCGCGGGCAACTTCGCCATCCTGCTGCTCGGCGTCGACCCTGGCGACGTGCTCAACGCCGGCGAGGCGGTCGACCCCGTCCTCGCCCACGACCCCAGCATCGCCGCCGTCGCTGCAATCTCGGTGATCGGCGCCGGCGTGCTCGGCGCACTGGCGCTGCTGGCTACGGTGAGCCGTTCCCGGATGATCCTGGTCGGCGTCGGCTTCCTGGTCACCTGCGTGAGCGTTGCCGTCGCATCCGCACCGCGCGCGCTGCCGGACTCGACCCCGCTGATCCTCACCATCGCCGCGTGGGCGGCCATCGCCACGGCCGGCTGGTGGATCGCGCGCAGCGTCCCCCGGGTGATGCAGCGCATCGCCAGCATCGGCCGGGCCCACCACGCAGAGCGCCTGGCCAGCGAGGCCGAGGCGCAGCGCAGGCAGGATGCCCGGCTGTTGCACGACACCGTGCTGGCCACCCTCACGCTGCTCGCCCACTCCGGCGTCGGCGTCAGCGCTGACGCACTGCGGCACCAGGCTGCCAACGATGCGAAGCTGCTGCGCCAGCTGCGCCTCGGCGGGGTGCCGACCCCCAAGCGTTCCGGCGCGTACACCCTCGAGCCCGTTGCCGAGTCGGCGCTCGGCAACACGCTGGAGTCGGTCAAGCAGCGCTTCGGCCGGATGGGCCTCGACGTCAAATGGCACGGCAGCGGCCAGATCCTGCTGCCGAGCGACGTGCTGGACGCCTTCCTCGGCGCGCTCGGCGAGTGCCTCGAGAACGTGCGCAGGCACGCCCAGGTCAGCGAGGCCGACGTCACCATCACCGACGACGAGCACACCCTGCGCGCCATGGTCACCGACGCCGGCGTCGGCTTCAACCTCGGGGAGGTCGACCCCGCCCGGCTCGGCTTCGCGGAATCCGTGGTGGGCCGGTTGCGCGAGGTCGGCGGCAACGCCCGACTGTTCTCCTCCCCCGGCTCCGGAACCACCGTCGTGCTCGAGGTGCCCAAGAACGACGACACGTACGGCCACGGCGAGCCCATCGGGCACGATGACCCGCTCGGCCACGATGAGCCGTTCGGCGCGGACCGACACCTGGGCGGTGAACGATGAGCAAGGCGACAAGCGGATCCGGCATCGAGGAGAACACGCTGGGCGTGATCGTCGGGCGCGAGCGCAGGCAGCGCGACCCCAACCGCTCATTCAAGCGCTCAGAGCGCACCGTGTCGACGACCAGGGCCAACCAGCGCGGGCTCGGCGGCCGTGACCTCGCCGGCGGCATGATCGCGGGCAGTCTGGTGATGGCGCTGTTCCTGGTCTGGCGCACCGTCGAGCAATGGGACGTCTACCCCTCGCCCGCGCTCCCCCTCGCCGCCTGGCTGCTTCTGCTCGTCACGGCCACCGGCGCCCTGCTCGGCGTGCTGTTCAGCGGCGGCACCATGCCCACCTGGCTATTCGCGCTCACCCTCGGCGGGCTGGCCGCCGTCGTCGCCCTGGACCTCGTCGGGGTCTGGCCAGTGGCCGATCAGAGCATGTACCCGACCGCCGCCCTCGCCGCCGGCGTCATGATGACGCCGCTGGTCAGCGTGCGCGAGACCCGCGAGGTGATGGCAGCCACCGCTGTGCTCGGCGGGGCGCTGCTCGTCAGCGCCCTCAGCCAGAGCCGCAGCGACCCCCTGACGCTCGGACCGGATCTGGTCGCGATCGCCATCGCCGTCTGGATGCCGTTCATCGCCATCTCGGTGGTGCGCGCCTTCCGGCGCATGGTGCAGCTGGAGCTGGACCTGGTGTTGGTGCAGAGCACCGTCGACGCCCCCCGGCTGGCCGTTGGCATGCTGGCCTCAGAGGAGCTGGTGCGCCTCGACTTCGACGCAGAGCGGCTGCTCGACGACGTCGCGGAGGGCAGGACGGCGTTGCCGCTGCATCCGGACGCCGCCAGCGCGGCCTCCCAGCTGGCCACCCAGCTGCGCCTGCACCTGGTGGCCGGGCGCAAGAAGACCTGGCTGCACAATGCCATCACCGAATCGGAGTTCCTGGCGCCCGCCGTCTCGCTCGACGACCCGGCCAGCCTGGCCGGTCTGCTCTCGCCAGCCCAGCGCGATGCCATGCTCACAGCCATCTGGCTGCTGGTCAGCGACGCCAAGCGCGACGACGTGATGCTGCACATCGAGATCGGGCCGCGGGCACCCGCATCCGCCAACTCACTCAGAAAGATCCGGTTTCCAATCTTTCTTCACGCCACGGGCGTTCCAAGGCGCAAGGTAGACCCCGCGGCGTGGGAAGCTATCTCTAACGTTGGCCCACATTCGGAGTACACGCGCAAGGGAGACCTGCACGTCGAGATCGAGTGCACGGTTGACAACCCCGTGGATGCGTAGGGCAAACGGGGCATCGAATCGTGCGTATGCACAAGGAGGAATGCGTGGGAAACCCGGCCAATAAGATTCGTCTGGCGCTCGTTGACGACCACAAGATGCTGCTGGGTGCCCTGACGGAGTGGATCAGGGGGGCTGCGGACGACATCCATCTCGTCGTCGCGGCGACAACCTGGCCCGAGTTGCTCTCGCACCCGCAGTTCCCCGTCGACGTGGTGCTGCTCGACCTGGACCTCAAAGACAACATTCCCATCTCGCTGAAGATCTCCACCCTGAAGACCACCGGGGTGAAGACGGTGCTGATGAGCACCTACTCTGAGCCGGCCGTCGTGCGCGAGGCCCTCGCCGCCGGCGCCCTCGGCTACCTGGTCAAGACCGAGGAAGCCGACATGATCGTCGAGGCGATCCGCGCAGCCCACAAGGGCGAGTCCTACATCTCGGAGGAGCTCGACCTGGCCCTGACCGCTGGTACCCGTGGCGACACCCCGCGCCTCAGCGCCCAGGAGCGGCGCGTCATGGCCCTGTACGGCGCCGGCGAGCCGGTGAAGGCCGTCGCGTTCCAGCTCGGCATCTCTGAGGAGACGGCGAAGTCCTACCTCAAGCGCATCCGCGAGAAGTACCGCGTCGCTGGTTTCGACGTGGGCACCAAGGTCGCCCTGCGCAAGCGCGCCATCCAGGACGGCATCCTGCTGCAGACCGACTAGGTCCAACCCAGACAACACGACGAGGGCCCTGAAACGCGAGTTTCAGGGCCCTCTTTCGTGCCTGCGGATGCCGGCCGGTGTTAGCGCGTCGCTCCGACCACCTGCACCAGCTCGGTGCCGTAGCCGAGCACCTCGCCGCGGCTGCGGCGCCGGCCATCCCAGGCGAAACTGACGAGCGCGATCAGCAGGCCGAGCACGCTGAGACCCAGGCCGATCCAGACCGGGGCGACGTAGCCGAAGCCGGCGGCGATCGCCAGACCGCCGAGCAGCGCGCCGAGGGCGTTGCCGATGTTCAACGCCGAGTGGTTGAGCGCCGCCGCGATGGACTGGCTGTCGCGGGCGACATCCATCAACCGGGTCTGGATCGTGGGCGAGAGCGCGGCCGCCGCCGCCCCGACCAAAAAGATGAACAGCAGCAGGCCGACGATGTTCTGCGCGCTCAACGCCAGGCCGAGCAGGGCCAGCAGCATCAGCACGAAGAAGCCGTACATGCTGCGCCGCACGCTCCTGTCGGCGCACCAGCCGCCGAGGAAGTTGCCCGCCGTCATGCCGAGCCCGATGACGACCAGCACCAGGGGCACGGCGGATTCCGCGAGTCCGGTCACCTCGGCGACGAGTGGCGCCACGTAGCTGTAGACGGCGAACAGCCCGCCGAAGCCGATGGCCCCGATGCCGAGCGCGAACCAGACCTGGGCGCTGCCGAAGGCTTTCAGCTCGTTGCGGATGGTCGCGTTGCGGTCGCCCGGCTGCAGCGGAACGGTAGCCAGCACGGCGAGGAACGTGAGTGCGAAGATGGCCGCGACGGCGATGTAAGCCGCCCGCCAGCCCTGCATCTGGCCGAGCCAGGTGATCGCAGGCACGCCGACCACGTTCGAGATGGTCAGGCCGGAAAGCACCAGGGCGACGCCGCGGGCACGCTTGCCCGGGCCCATCAGGCTGGCCGCGACGAGCGAGGCGATGCCGAAGTAGGCGCCGTGCGGCAGCGCGGCGACGAAGCGGGCGGCCAGCACCAGCTCGAAGGTGGGCAGCAGTGCGGATGCCACGGTGCCGAGCGTGAACGCGGCGAGCAGCGCCAACAGCAGCTGTTTGCGCGGCCAGCGCGCGGCGGCCGCCGCGATGGTGGGGGCTCCGACGACGACGCCGAGGGCGTAGGCGCTGATCAACCAGCCGGCCTGCGCATTGGCAGCGGCCGGATCGCTGGCGGCAAGGCCGGGCAGCAGGTCGGCGGCGAGGTTCGGCAGCAGCCCCATGGCGACGAACTCGGTGGCGCCGATGCCGAAGCCGCCGAGGGCCAGCGCGAGCAGCGCGAAACGGACGCGCGCGGGCGAGAGGGCGGTGGTCTGTTCAGTCACCGGCCCAGTCTACGACGGAATCGAATCGATTCGATGCGCGGCCGCAATCGACGCCGGCGCGATGCGGTCCACCCCTATTCGGCGTCGGCGCCGCGCTCCAGCGCGGCCTCCAGCCGCTCAACCTTGGCGTCGATCTCGCCGCTGTAGCCGGGCCGGATGTCGGCCTTGATCACGAGCGAGACCCGCGAGCCGTAGCCGGCGACGGCATCCGTCGCCGCCTTGATGACGGCGAACACCTCGTCCCACTCCCCCTCGATCTCGGTGAACATCGAGCCGGTGTGGTTCGGCAGCCCGGAGTCGCGGACGATCTTGACGGCGGCGGCAACGGCGTCGTGCACCGAGCCGTCAGCCTTGCCGGTGCCGCTCGGTGCGACGGAGAATGCGACGAGCATGATTGATCCTTAGGGGATTGTGCGGAGCAGTGGGCCCCGGTTGGAGAGGAAGACGGCGCGCACCGCCCAGCCGAGCAGCACCAGCTCAAGCAGGTTGCGCAGCGTGATGACGAACACCATCCACGGCTCCGCGGCGAGCAGGGCGCCATACAGATAAGGGTAGATCAGCTGGGTGAGGGCGGCGAGGGTGAGTGCAAGCGCGGCGGGCAGCCGCCACTGCCTCCCCCGGTAGACCAGCCCGAGGATGACCGGCGCGGCCAGCCAGGTCATGAACTGGGGCGAGCCCACCTTGTTGAAGACGATGAACACCAGCACCAGGGCCAGGGCCAGCGGCGGCACCAGCCTCGTGTAGTGCGCCCCGGCTCGGTGCCGCAGCACAGCGAGCAGCAGAACGGCGGCCGCGGCGACCGCCATCAGCGGCGTCGCCAGCGCACTCGCCCAGCCGGTGCCCGCCCCATGCAGCTGGTAGGTGAGGATGTCGAAGTCGTAGTAGATGCCGACGCCGGGCACGCCGGCGGCCGTCTGCCAGAGCCACGGCGTCGCAATTGGCGCCTCGATCTGCAGGCCGCGGCCGGTCTGCTCGCCGACGAAGCCCAGCACGTAGGCGCCGCCGCCGAGCACGACGCTCACGAGAACCACGATCCCGCTGACCACGAGCGCGCTCTGCCACACGCGGGCGCGGGCGCGTGCCGCGACGAACAGCGCGCCGACGAGGGCGGCCGGCCAGACCTTCACCCACGCCGCAACGGTGAGCAGCGCCACCCCGAGCACCGGCCGGCCGGCGGCGAGCAGCAGGCCGACGATCGCCAGCGGAATCGTGACCGCGTCGATGCGGGCCAGCGCGATGGGGCCGAGCAACAGCAGGAAGCCGAGCCACCACCAGGCGGCGGTGACCCGCCAGCGCGGCCGTGCCGGGCGCCGACGCAGCCCGCCAATCAGCACGGCGAACGCCGCCGCGTTCAGGGCGACGACGAGGCCCAGCCAGGTCTGCACGTACAGGCCAGGGCCGAGCAGGTTCGCCAGCGCCATCGGCAGGTACGCCAAGATCGGGTATACCCACGCCTCGTCGATGCCCACCTGGTTGCCGCCGGCAACGGCCTGCGCCACCCAGAACTTGTAGACCACCTCGACGTCGCCGAGCGGCCAGCCGGGCGCGTGCAGGCAGAGCAGCACCAGCACCGTGTGCACGAGGGCGAACGCCGCCCAGAGTGTGAGTGGATGCCGCAGCACACCGGCGCTCGGCCACGCCGGCCGCGTGGCGACCGGGGCCCCGGCGAGCGGCGCGGAGGGCTCAGGCATGCTGGCCATGCTACCCGCGCATGTCGGAATGCGTCGGCGGAGCCGCTCCGGGCGGGCATTCACGCCAGAATGAGGTGTCCGCAACCGTCTGGAGCCCTCATGTCGTCACGCCTCGCCCGCACCCTGTCGATCGTTGCCGCCTCGGCGACGCTGCTCGCGCTGAGCGCGTGTGCCGCCGATGCCGGTTCCGGTTCCGGCGCCCCGGCATCCGAGTATGTGACGGAGGGCGCATTCACCGTCGCCACTGGCGAGCCGGCCTACTTCCCTTGGGTGCTCGACAACAAGCCGGAGTCGGGCGAGGGCTTCGAGGCCGCCGTCGCCTACGCCGTCGCCGCTGAGCTCGGCTTCGACGCCAAGGACGTCGTCTGGGTGCGCAGCACCTTCGACCAGGCGATCGCGCCGGGCCCGAAGGACTTCGACATCAACCTGCAGCAGTTCTCCATCACCGAAGAGCGCAAGCAGACCGTCGACTTCTCCAGCCCGTACTACGAGACGACGCAGGCCGTCATCACCGTTCCGGGCTCCCCCGCCGAGGGCGCCAGCTCCATCGCCGAGCTGCAGGGCCTGCTGATCGGCGCGCAGACCGGCACCACCAGCTTCCAGGCCGTCGAGAGCCAGATCGCGCCGACGCAGGGCGCGCTGGCCTTCAACAGCAACGACGACGCCAAGCTCGCACTGCAGAACGGCACCGTCGACGCCATCGTCGTCGACCTGCCGACCGCGTTCTACCTGACCGGCGTCGAGCTGGAGGGCGGCTCGATCATCGGCCAGCTGCCGAAGACCGCCGCGGCCGGCGACCAGTTCGGCCTGGTGCTGCCCAAGGGCAGCCCGCTCACCGAGCAGGTCACCGCAGCCGTCGACACGCTGCGCGAGAACGGCACGCTTGACGCCCTGGCCGACAAGTGGCTGGCCGCCGGCGCCGACGCTCCCCTGCTGAAGTAGCAGCATGCCGGGCGCGCCCGGCATCCGATAGTTTTGTGCGGTGAGAACGAAGCGATGAGCAGCGCAGTAGCGGAGCGGATCCCGAGCCAGATCGAGCTCGACCGGCGCCTGTACCGGCGACGCCAGAACGGCAAGTCCGTGGCCGTCTCCTTCGCCAGCACCGTGGTCGTCGCGATCCTGGTCTGGGTGCTCGTCGTCAACACGCCCGGCTGGGCGGCCGTGCAGCAGAGCTTCTTCAACCTGGATGCCGCGATCGCGGCGTTCCCGCGGGTGATCGCCGGCCTCTGGCTGAACATCCAGGTGCTGTTCTTCGCCGTGATCGGCGTGCTCATCGTGAGCATGCTGCTGGCGCTGGCCCGTACCGTGCGCGGGCCGGTGTTCTTCCCGCTGCGCGCGCTGGCCACCGGGTATACCGACCTGTTCCGCGGCATTCCACTCATCATCGTGCTCTACCTGGTCGGCTTCGGCGTACCGGGGCTCGAGCTGTTCCCACGCATGCCGATCGCGTTCTGGGGCACCATCGCCCTGATCCTGACCTACTCCGCCTACGTCTCCGAGGTGTTCCGCGCCGGCATCGAGGCCGTTCACCCCTCACAGCGGCTGGCGGCCAGGGCCCTCGGCCTCAGCCACGGCCAGGCCATGCGCAAGGTGGTGCTGCCGCAGGCGGTGCGCAAGGTGACCCCGGCGCTCATGAACGACTTCGTCGCCATGCAGAAAGATGTCGGCCTCATCTCGGTGCTCGGAGCCATCGACGCGGTGCGCGCCGCCCAGATCGAGGTCGCCGCGAGCTACAACTTCACGCCCTATGTGTTGGCCGGCCTGCTGTTCGTGCTGCTGGCCTGGCCGATGATCCGGCTGACCGATTGGTACTCGGCGCGGGTGCGCAAGCGCGAACAGATGGGCAGCATCGTATGACCTCCCCCGGTACCGAGCTGGAGCCGGCCGTGCTCAGCATGCGCGGCATCCACAAGTCCTTCGGCGACGTCGAGGTGCTGCGCGGCATCGACCTCGATGTGCGCCGGCACGAGGTCGTCGCCCTGATCGGGGCCAGCGGCTCCGGCAAGTCGACGCTGCTGCGCACCGCGAACCTGCTCGAGACGATCGATGACGGGCAGGTGTTCCTCTCCGGTACCGACATCAGTGACCCGCGCGTCAAGCTCGACGCGGTGCGGGCCCGCATCGGCGTCGTTTTCCAGCACTACAACCTGTTCCCGCACCTCAGCGTGCTCGGCAACGTGACCCTCGCCAGCCGCACCGTGCACCGGCGCGGCAAGGCGGCAGCAGAGAAGCACGCGCTGGAGCTGCTGGACCAGATCGGCCTGGCCGACAAGGCGCGCGAGTTCCCGGATCGGCTCTCCGGCGGGCAACAGCAGCGGGTCGCCATCGTGCGCGCGATCGCCACCGACCCGGAACTGCTGCTGCTCGACGAGATCACGAGCGCGCTCGACCCCGAGCTCGTCGGCGAGGTGCTCGAGCTCGTGCGCACGCTGGCGCAGGGCGGCTCCACGATCGTGATGGCGACGCACGAGATGGCGTTCGCCCGCGATGTCGCCCACCGTGTTGTGTTCCTCGACGGCGGGCTGATTGTCGAGCAGGGCAGCCCGGAGCAACTACTCGGCCACCCGGAGCAGGAGCGCACGCGCGAGTTCCTCGCCCGCTTCACCACGCCGGGGCGCACCCAACAGCTGCCAGCCTGAGCCCCGCGCACCAGCGCGCGACTAGTCGCCGGTGAGCAGCGCGGCGATCGTGGCCGGAATGGCGCCGGCCACATCGAGGGCGGTGATGGGGCCGCCCTGCGAGGCCCGGCGGGCGGCAAGCGCGTGCACCAGAGCGGCCGTCGCCGCGATCGGGGCGACAGCGCTCGGGTCCTGCGCGATGGTGCGGTGCCTGGTCGCCAGCAGGGCGCCCAAGATGCCGCCGAGCACATCGCCTGTTCCGGCCGTGGCCAGCCAGCTGGGCGCCCCGGTGACCGTGAAGCGCGCGCCGTCGGGGTGGGCGATGTAGGTCACCGCACCCTTCAACAGCACCGTCGCCCCCAGTTGCTGCGCCGCCCTGCCGGCCCAGAGCGCAGGCTGGGTCGCAATCTGGTCGACATGCGGCGGCCCGCCGTGCGCCGGGGTGACCTTCACCGCTCCGTGGCCCGCACGCCGCGCGCTCTCCATCAGCAACTCGGCGAGCTCCCGGTAGTGCGGGGTGAGCACCACCGCGCCGCGGGCCTCGTGCACGAGGTCGAGCGCGCCGGCATCCAGCACCGTCGGCACCCCCTGCGCGACGGCCTGGCCGAGCTCTGCACCGAGGATCAGGGTGCGCCTGGTCGCTGACATGCCGGAGCCGATCAGCCACGCCTGCACCCGCCCGGCAACGCCGACGACCTCCGGCCGCCTGGCCAACACCTGTTGGCGCACGGCATTCGGGCCGGTGTAGCGCACCATGCCGACGCCGGTGCGCATCGCGGCCTCAACGCCGAGCACGGCCGCGCCGGGGTAATCGTGCGATCCGGTGATCACACCGAGCACGCCGCGGGAGTACTTGTCGTCTCCGGCGCGAGGCACGGCCAACCATTCCCTGGCCCTGCGCTCATCCCATTCCAGCCACTCCGACGCGGTCTTCATACCTGAACGCTAGCTCCTCTCGGAGACGGCGATGATGTTGCTCTCGCTGTCGACGAACCAGGCTGTGCGCTCTGTGCCGATGCCGGCGACCCCGTTCTCGGTCTTCAGCCCCGGCATGTCGTACTCCTCGAAGGAGACCCCGCGGCCGCGCATCTCGGTCATCGTGCCGTCGAGGTTGGCCGTCTCCAAGGTCAGCGCGGTGTTCTTCGCCGTGCCGGCGAAGCCCGTCTCGTAGAGCAGAAACCTGTGCCCGCCGACGGAGTAGACGACGCCGCCCGTGTCGCTCATCTCGGGGTCGGGCTCCAGGCCGAGCTTGTCCTTGTAGAAGGCTTGCGCGCGGCCGAGGTCGCTCGCGGGAAGCACTGCCATTACATTCGTGAAATCCATCATCAGGATTCCTCTTTTCTCCCCCGCTGCGAGCCTACGCCGACGGTTGGGAGCGCGGAACGGCCGCCCAGAAACGGATCGATGACACCGTTTCTGGGCGGTTCCGTTGGAGGAGCCGCGGGCTCTCAGGCGCGCCGGGTGGCGTCCTGCACCTCGCCGACGAGCTCCTCGATGATGTCCTCGAGGAACAAGACGCCGATCGCCTGACCGTCTGCGTCGAAGGCCCGAGCCAGGTGGGCGCCGGTGCGCCGCATGGCGCTCAGCGCGTCTTCGAGGTCGGTGCCTTCGAACACGGATGCCAGCTGCCTGATGCGCTTGGCCGGCACCGGCTCGTCCCAGGCCGGCGTCGTGGCATCCGGAACCAGATCGAGGTCGATCACGTCCTTCAGGTGCAGGTAGCCGCTCGGCTCGCCGTGCTCGTCGAGCATGACGTACCGCGAGAAGCCGTGCCGGGCGACGGCGCGTTCCAGGTCGGTCGGGGTGGCGTCGAAGGGCAGGCTCACCAGCGACGCCAGCGGCACGGCAACATCGCGCACCTTCTTGGTGGTGAACTCGAACGCGGCGCTCAGGGCGCCGTTGCTGTCGCGCAGCACACCCTCACGGGTGGACTGGTTGACTATCGTGGCCACCTCATCGAGCGTGAACGTGCTCGTCGTCTCGCTCTTCGGCTCCACGCCGAACAGGCGCAGCACGCCGTTCGCGGTCGCGTTCAGGGCGACGATCACCGGCTTGAACACGCGGGCAACGAGCACCAGCGGCGGGGCCAGGATCAGCACCGCGCGGTCGGGCACAGAGAAGGACAGGTTCTTCGGCACCATCTCGCCGAACACCACGTGCAGGTACGAGACCAGCACCAGGGTGATCGCGAACGCGACACCGCCGATGAGCGCCTCCGACCAGCCGGTGAGGGCCAGCGGGATCTCGAGCAGGTGGTGGATCGCCGGCTCAGAGACGTTCAGGATCAGCAGCGAGCACACCGTGATGCCCAGCTGGCTGGTCGCCAGCATGAGGGTGGCGTGCTCCATCGCCCAGAGCGCTGTCTTCGCGCTGGACTTGCCTGCCTCGGCGAGCGGCTCGATCTGCGAGCGGCGCGCCGAGATAACGGCGAACTCGGCGGCGACGAAGAAGGCGTTGCCGAGCAAAAGGACGACCAGCCATGCCAGTCCGGCCCAGTCGTTCATCGGCTTCCCTCCCCACGGGCGGATGCCGCGGCATCCGCCTCTGCGCTGCCACTTGGCGGCGTTCCATCGGCGTTGGGCGTGAACCGGATCCGCTCGATCCGGCGCCCGTCGAGGCGCTCGACGCGCAGCTCGCCGCTGTCGATGGCGACGGTGTCGCCCACGACGGGCAGCCGGCCGAGTTCGCTCATCACGAAACCGGCGACGGTCTCGAACGGGCCCTCTTCGGGAACCTTGATGCCGGTGCGCTCGAGCAGCTCGTCGGGGCGCAACATGCCGGGGAAGGTGAGCGAGTCGATCTGGCGCACGATGCCTGCCTTGGCACGGTCGTGCTCGTCGGCGACCTCGCCGACCAGCTCCTCGACCAGGTCCTCCAGCGTCGCAACGCCGGCGGTTCCGCCATACTCATCGACGACGACCGCCATCTGGAACCCGCGGCCGCGCAGCTCGCCCAACAGGGTGTCGAGCTTCATGGTCTCCGGCACGCGCAGGGCGTCGGACTGCAGGGCAGACACGGGCACCTCTCCGCGCCGGGAGCGAGGCACGGCCATGGCCTGCTTGACGTGCACGACGCCGACGACGTCATCCACGCTCTCGTCGATGACCGGGAACCGGGAGTAGCCGGTCTGCGCGGTGAGCTCGATCACGGCCTGCGCGGAGTCGGTGCGCGAGATGCTGGCGATGCGCGGGCGCGGGGTCATCACATCGGATGCCGTGTGCTCGGCGAAGCGCAGGGTGCGGTTCAGCAGCGTGGCCGTGTCGGCCTCGAGCATGCCCGCGCTGGCGGATCGGCGCACCAGGGAGGAGAGCTCCTCTGCGGTGCGGGCACCGCTCAGCTCCTCCTTCGGCTCGATGCCGACGGAGCGCAGGATGCCGTTCGCGCTGCCGTTCAGCAACACAATGGCCGGCTTGAACACGGCGGTGAACACGGTCTGGAAGGGGATGACGAAGCGCGCGGTGGCCAGCGGCAACGCCAGCGCGAAGTTCTTCGGCACCAGCTCTCCCACAATCATGGAGAGCAGCGTGGCCAGCACGATCGCGACGGTGGTGGCCAGCACGGGGACGACCCCGACCGGCACCCCCAGGCGGTGAGCGGCCCGGTGAGCAGGCTGGTGAACGCCGGCTCCATGGTGTAACCGGTGAGCAGCGTCGTCAGCGTGATGCCGAGCTGCGCACTCGAGAGGTGCGTCGAGGTGATCTTCAGCGCGGCAATGGTCATGCCGAGCTTGCTCTCACCCCGATCGCGCCGCGCCTCAAGGTCGGCGCGGTCGAGGTTCACCAGCGCGAACTCGCTGGCGACGAAGAGGCCCGTTCCCACGGTGAGGAGGAGTCCGATTCCGAGAAGTATCCACTCAGACATCGAATTCACCCCCGCGGGTCACGGGCGAAGGTTTATGGCTGGGCGAAGATGCAGGGGGAGGGTCGTCCATTGTGTTGCCAGTATATGCGAGCCGAGCTACCAACTCACTGGGAGCGCCTTGCCCTCTTCGTAACCGGCCGCCGACTGGATGCCGACCCGCGCGCGCTGCTGGAACTCCTCCACCGTGCGGGCGCCGGCGTAGCTGAACGAGCTGCGCACCCCCGAGGTGATCATGTCGAGCAGATCCTCGATGGAGGGGCGCAGCGGGTCCAGGTAGATCTTCGAGGAGGAGATGCCCTCGGCGAACAGCGTCTTGCGCGCCAGCTCGTAGGCGTCGAGCCGCTCGAAACGCTCCTTGACGGCCTTCGTGGATGCCATCCCCCAGCTCTCCTTGTACAGCCGGCCCGCGGAATCCTCTGCCAGCAGGCCCGGTGCCTCGACCGTGCCGGCGAACCAGGAGCCGATCATGACGGATGCCGCACCCGCCGCCAGGGCGAGCGCGACATCCCGCGGGTAGCGCACGCCGCCGTCCGCCCAGACGTGGGCGCCCAGCTCGGCTGCCGCCTCCGCCGTCTCCAACACGGCAGAGAACTGCGGACGGCCGACGGCCGTCATCATGCGGGTGGTGCACATGGCGCCGGGGCCGACGCCAACCTTGATGATGTTCGCCCCGGCCGAGACGAGGTCGCCGACGGCATCCGCCGTGACCACGTTGCCGGCCACCAGCGGGATCCCGAGGCCCAGGTCGCTGACCACGGCCAGCGCGCGCAGCATGGCGTCCTGGTGCCCGTGCGCGGTGTCCAGCACGAGGACGTCCACGCCGGCTGCGGCCAGCGCCTGCGCCTTGGCGGCGACGTCACCGTTCACGCCGAGCGCCGCGGCGACCACGAGCCGCCCGTCGGCGTCAACGGCGGGCTGGTAGAGGGTGGAGCGCAGCGCGCTGGTGCGGCTGAGCGTGCCGACGACGGCGCCGTGGTGCATCACCGGGGCGAATTCCAGCTCGGCAGCGGTCATCAGGTCGAAGGCGCGCCTGGCCGTGTCGACATCGTCGGCGTCCAGGGCGGTGAGCTCCCCGTGCAGCAGGTCGCCGAGGCGCGCGTCGGGCGGGGCCGTCGCGAGCCGCGCCGCCTGGATGCAGCCGCGGTAGCGGCCGCCGTCCTCGTGCACGACGATGCCGTGGCCTGCGATGGCGGGCACCTGCCGCAGGGCGTCGGCGACGGTGGCTTCCGGGGCGAAGAAGAAGGGGGTGTCGAACCGCACGGACTGCGCCTTGACCCAGCGGATCGCCTCGTCCAGCTGCTGCAGCGGTGTGTCCTGCGGCAGCACTCCGAGGCCGCCGCGCCGCGCCAACGACGCGGCCAGTCGCGGGCCGGTCACGGAGTTCATGTTGGAGGCGACGATAGGGATGGTCGCCGCCGTGCCGTCGTTCGGCGCCAAGGAGACGTCGAGCCGGCTGCTGACGGCTGAGCGACTGGGCACCAGGAAGACGTCCGAGTAGGTGAGATCGTGGCGCGGCGCTGTGCTGTAGAACTCCATGAGGCCCACGCTAGCCCCGAACACGGCAGACGCGCGAGGTGCGCACGCACCCTCGCCACAAAAAGGGGTTTAGGCTTGAGAGCTGTGGCGTGCGCTCCCCGCGAGCGTCAGCCGCATCCCAGTTCCAAGATCAACGAAGAGAGTGGGCGATCGGCTGTGTCGAGCCAGTTGACCGGGTCGGGTTCCGACGAAACAACGTCGGAAGAATTTGGAGCCAATGAATGGCTCGTCGACGAAATGTACGAGAGATTCCTCGTTGACAAGAACTCCGTCGACCAGTCGTGGTGGCCGGTCTTCGAGAACTACACCCCGCAGGCGCCGGATGCCGCAGCGCCAGCGGCCCCCGCCGCGACCGCGGCACCGATCACCGCGCCGATCCCCACCATCGGCAGCCAGCCGGCGGCGAAGACCACCTCGGTCGCGCCGAAGCCGGAGCCGGTGCCCGCCGACGCGCCCATCACCACGCCGCAGCCCATCGTGGCCGGCGAGCAGGCTGAGCGCCCGGACGAGGTCGTTCCGCTGCGCGGCATGGCCAAGACGCTCGCCGTCAACATGGACGCCAGCCTGACCGTGCCCACCGCGACCAGCGTGCGCACCATCCCGGCGAAGCTGATGATCGACAACCGCATCGTCATCAACAACCACCTGCAGCGTGCCCGCGGTGGCAAGATCTCCTTCACCCACATGATCGGCTGGGCCCTGATCCAGGCGCTCAAGGTGTTCCCCAGCCAGAACGTCTACTACAGCGAGGTCGACGGCAAGCCCTCCGTCGTCAAGCCGGCCCACGTTGGCCTCGGCATCGCCATCGACATCCCCAAGCCCGATGGATCGCGCGCCCTGCTGGTGCCCGCGATCAAGCGTGCAGACACGATGACCTTCAGCGAGTACCTCGCCGCATACGAGGACCTCGTCCGCCGCGCCCGCGGCAACAAGCTCACCGCCGATGACTTCAGCGGTGCCTCGATCTCGCTCACCAACCCGGGCGGCATCGGCACCGTGCACTCCGTGCCCCGCCTGATGAAGGGCGCTGGCTGCATCATCGGCGCCGGCGCGCTCGAGTACCCGGCCGAGTTCCAGGGCTCCAGCGAGAAGACGCTTGCCGGGCTCGCCATCGGCAAGACCATCACGCTCACCAGCACCTACGACCACCGCGTCATCCAGGGTGCTGGCTCGGGCGAGTTCCTGAAGATCGTGCACGAGCTGCTCACCGGCAAGCGCACCTTCTACTCCGACATCTTCTCCGCGCTGCGCATCCCGTACGCCCCGATCGAGTGGGCGCCCGACATCAGCGTCGACCTGGCCAGCGCCGTCGACAAGACGGCCCGCGTGCAGGAGCTGATCAACTCGTTCCGCGTGCGCGGCCATCTGATGGCCGACATCGACCCGCTCGAGTACGTGCAGCGCTCACACCCCGACCTCGACATCGCCACCCACGGCCTCACCTTCTGGGACCTGGACCGCGAGTTCGTCACCGGCGGCTTCGGCGAGCGTCGCTCCGCCCCGCTGCGCGACATCCTCGGCGTGCTGCGCGACTCCTACTGCCGCACCACTGGCATCGAGTACATGCACATCCAGGACCCTGAGCAGCGCCGTTGGGTGCAGTCCAAGGTGGAGCGCAAGTACGAGAAGCCCACGCACGACGAGCAGCTGCGCATCCTCGGCAAGCTCAACGAGGCCGAGGCCTTCGAGACCTTCCTGCAGACCAAGTACGTCGGCCAGAAGCGCTTCAGCCTGGAGGGCGGCGAGTCCACCATCGCCCTGCTCGACGCAGTGCTCGCCGGCGCGGCCGAGGCCGGCCTGGACGAGGCAGCGATCGGCATGGCCCACCGCGGCCGCCTGAACGTGCTCACCAACATCGCAGGCAAGACCTACGGCCAGGTGTTCCAGGAGTTCGAAGGCACCGCCAGCAACAAGAACGTGCAGGGCTCTGGCGACGTCAAGTACCACCTCGGCACCGAGGGCGTCTTCCGCAGCAGCACCGGCGCGCAGATCCCCGTCTACCTCGCTGCGAACCCCTCCCACCTCGAGGCCGTCGACGGCGTGCTCGAGGGCATCGTCCGCGCCAAGCAGGACCGCAAGCCCATCGGCACGTTCTCGACGCTGCCCATCCTCATCCACGGTGACGCGGCTATGGCCGGCCAGGGTGTCGTGCTCGAGACCCTGCAGATGTCGCAGCTGCGTGCATACCGCACCGGCGGCACCATCCACGTGGTCGTGAACAACCAGGTCGGCTTCACCACTCCCCCCGGTGAGGCCCGCAGCTCCGTCTACTCGACGGATGTCGCCAAGACCATCCAGGCGCCGATCTTCCACGTGAACGGCGACGACCCCGAGGCCGTCGTCCGCGTGGCCGAGCTCGCCTTCGAGTACCGCCAGGAATTCAAGCGCGATGTCGTCATCGACCTCATCTGCTACCGCCGACGCGGCCACAACGAGGGCGATGACCCCTCGATGACGCAGCCCCTGATGTACAACCTGATCGAAGCCAAGCGCTCGGTGCGCAAGCTCTACACCGAAGCCCTCGTCGGCCGTGGCGACATCACCGAGGAAGAGTACGAGGCGTCGCACCGCGACTTCCAGGACCGCCTCGAGCGCGCCTTCATGGAGACCCACGCGGCACAGACCGGTTCGATGACCGTCATCAACCCGCTGGGCACCGGCGACGCAGACAGCGACGACGCGATCGGCGTGCCGGAGACCACCGGTGTCAGCGAGGCCGTGGTTCACCTGATTGGCGACGCGTTCAACAACAAGCCGGCCGGTTTCACCGTGCACAACAAGCTGCAGCAGCTGCTGCAGAAGCGCCTCGACATGAGCCGCAACGGCAACATCGACTGGGGCTTCGGCGAGCTGCTCGCCCTCGGCTCGCTGCTGCTGGAGGGCACCCCGGTGCGCTTCGCCGGCCAGGATGCCCGCCGCGGCACCTTCGTTCAGCGCCACGCCGTGCTGCACGACCGGGTGAACGGCCAGGAGTGGCTGCCGCTGGCGAACCTGAGCGAGAGCCAGGCCCGCTTCTGGATCTACGACACGCTGCTCAGCGAGTACGCGGCGATGGGCTTCGAGTACGGCTACTCGGTGGAGCGCGCGGACGCCCTCGTGCTCTGGGAGGCCCAGTTCGGCGACTTCGCCAACGGTGCGCAGACCATCATCGACGAGTTCATCGCCTCGGCCGAGCAGAAGTGGGGCCAGCGCTCGAGCGTTGTGCTGCTGCTGCCGCACGGCTACGAGGGCCAGGGACCCGACCACTCCTCCGCCCGCATCGAGCGCTTCCTGCAGCTGTGCGCTGAGAACAACATGACCGTGGCCCGCCCGTCGACGCCCGCGTCGTACTTCCACCTGCTGCGCCGCCAGGCGTACCAGCGCCCGCGCCGCCCGCTCGTCGTCTTCACGCCGAAGGCGATGCTGCGCCTGCGCGGTGCCTCCAGTGCGGTCTCCGACTTCACGACCGGCGCGTTCGAGCCGGTGATCGACGATGTCCGCATCACCGACAAGGCGGCCGTCAAGCGCGTGCTGTTCATGGCCGGCAAGATCTACTACGACCTGCGCAGCGAGCTGGAGAAGAACCCGAACCCCGAGATCGCCCTGGTGCGCCTCGAGCAGTTCTACCCGCTCCCGGCCGCCGAGTTGAAGGACGTCGTCAGCGAGTACCCGAACGCAGAGCTGTACTGGGTGCAGGACGAGCCGGAGAACCAGGGCGCCTGGCCGTTCTTCTGCCTCGAGACGGCAAAGCTGGGCCACCGCCCGGTCGGCGTCGTGTCGCGCCCGGCATCCGCGTCGCCCGCCGCCGGTTCGGCCAAGCGCCACGCCGCCGAGCAGGCCGAGCTGCTGCGCACCGCGCTGACGCTCGACTAACACACGGAGCAACTGCAAGAAGGCCCGCCCCGACCACCAGGTCGCGGCGGGCCTTCTGCGTTCCCGCTCCCGCGCCTCCCCCGTTGGCTCGAGGGAGCGCCAGCGACCGAAGCCAACACCGCTCCCGCACAGCGTGCCCTCGGCGGGCGCCGTCTAGGCTGGGGCCATGAGTGAGCAGCAGAGCAACGCGAAGCGCGCCGGTGCCGCCGTCGGGCGGGCGACCAGCAGCGCCGCGCGCGGAACGCGTGCCGCCATCCGCAAGAACCCGACCGCCGACAAGGTGTACCGCACGGGTGTCGGCGTCGTCGGCGGCGGCACCGTCGCCCTCGGCGTCGTGCTGATGCCGCTCCCCGGTCCAGGCAGTCTGATCGCTCTCGGCGGCCTCGGCATCCTCGCGACCGAGTTCGAGGGCGCCCAGAAGGTGAGCCGCAAGGCGAACGCGGCCGCCAAGAAGGCGCTCGACGCGGCGAAGGCCGCCAAGGCTCGGAGGGACGCGTCCCGCGCGGCCGCCCCCGCACCCCAGTAACAGCACACCACCGGCCCCAACGACAACGAGCGGGGGCTTCTGCCCGGTGCCTTCTACACAGTGCGCGATGCGCCCACTGTGCAGAAGCCCCCGCTCGATGCGGTTCGGCCGGTAGCTACTTCTCGCTGGCCGTGAAGCGGGGCGAGTCCGGCATCCGCGACAACTTCGACGGCCACCAGATGGCGCGTCCGATGTCGTAGCTGAGCGCCGGGATCAGCAGGGAGCGCACCAGGAATGTGTCCAGCAGAACACCGAAGGCGACGATGAAGGCGAGCTGGGCCAGGAACAGGATCGGCAGCACACCGAGCGCGGCGAAGGTGGCAGCCAGCACGAGGCCGGCCGAGGTGATCACGCCGCCGGTCAGGACGAGTCCGCGCAGCACGCCCTCCCTGGCGCCGTGCACCTTGGTCTCTTCGCGCACCCTGGTCATCAAGAAGATGTTGTAATCGACGCCGAGGGCCACCAGGAACACGAAGCCGAACAGTGGCACCACCGGGTCGGCTCCGGCGAAGTGGAACACGTTGTTGAACACGAGCGCGGAGACGCCGAGGGCCGAGGCGAACGACAGCACCACGCTGCCGATGAGCAGCAGCGGCGCGACGATCGAGCGCAGCAGCACCATCAGGATCAGCATGATCACGATCAGAACGAGCGGGATGATCAGGTTACGGTCGTGGATGGCCGCCGTGTTCGTGTCCAGCGCGACGGCGGTCGTGCCGCCGACCAGCACAGGGTCCTCCGCGGTGCCGACCGAGGCCAGCTCGGTGCGCAGCTCGGTGACGAGGGCCTCGGCCTGGAGCGAGTCGCCGGCGTAGTTGAGGGTCGCCTGCAGAAGCACCTGGCCGTTGATGACGGTGGGCTCGGCCGGGGCGCTGCCCGGCGCACCGACCGGCTGGATGCCCTCGGCGGTGACCGGCAGGGTGCCGCTCGGCGAGTCGGCGGAGAGCACGCTGACGGAGTCGACCCCGTCGGTGGCCAGCAGCACGTCGGCGGCGGGCTGCAGCGCCCCCTCCGGGGCGACGATCACGGCCGGGGTGCCGGAGCCACCGGGGAAGTGTTCGGAGATGAGCGCCTGGCCGTCACGGGACTGCGACTCCCCCAGCACGAACTCACTCGACGCCACACCGTCGGCCTTCAGCCCGAGCAGCCCGAGTGCCATCACGCCGAGAAGCAGGGTGGACGTGATCCAGATGGTGCGGGGGCGGCGGCGGATGAACCGGGCCAGCGACGGCCAGATCCCCTTCGCGGTGAGACTCTTCTCGCTCGGGCCCACCTCGCCCACCTTCGGCCGGCGCGGCCAGAACGCCGTGCGCCCGGCCCACAGCATCAGGGCGGGCAGCAGGGTGAGCGAGGCCAGCAGTGCGAACACGATGCCGATGGCGGCAACGGGGCCGAGGATCTTGTTGGAGTTCAGCTCGCTGAACAGCAGCAACAGCAGCGCGGCGATCACCGTGCCGCCCGCGGCGAGAATGGGCTCCCACGAGCCGCGCAGCGCCGCCCAGGTGGCTGTCCACTTGCTCTCGTGCACGTGCAGTGCCTCGCGGTAGCGCGCGATGTAGAGCAGCGAGTAGTCGGTGGCGGCACCGATCACGAGGATGAAGAGGATGCCCTGGGTCTGGCCGTTGATGAGCAGGATGTCGGCGGCGGCCAGCTGCACGACGACGAAGACCGCCGCGCAGAGGGCGGCCATGCTGGAGCCCAGCATGATCAGCGGCAGCAGCGGCGAGCGGTAGACGATGACGAGGATCAGGAAGACCGCCGAGAGGGCGACGGCGAGCAGCAGGCCGTCGATTCCGGCAAACGCGCCAGAGAGATCTGCGGTGAATCCGGCCGGGCCGGCAAGGTAGCTGGTGAGTCCGTCGACGTCGATCGCCGCCAGCTCAGCGCGCAGGTCGCCGACGACATCCTTGACTTCCGCGGTGGCGTCGATCTGGACGAACACCTCGGCTGCCTCTCCGTCCGCCGAGGGGATCGCCGGGGAGACACCGTCGGCGATCACGCCCGGCGTGGCCTGGAACGCGGTGGCCGCGTCCGCGATGATCGTGCGGTCGGCATCCGTGAGGCCGCCGTCGCGCTGGAAGATCACGATCGCGGGGATCGACTCGTTGCCCCGGAACTCGGACTGGATCTGCTGCACCCGGGTGGCCTCTGAGCTGGCCGGCAGGAACTGCACCTGGTCGTTCGTCGCGACGGCGCCGATGGAGCCGAACGACGCCCCTCCGATGCCGAACAAGGCGAACCAGACGAGTATCAGGACCGCCGGGATCGTGACCCGCAGCCAGCGGGGCACACGAGACGAGGGGCGGGTTGGATCTGCGGACCGATCGAGGGCAGTTTTGTTCACGCAGACAAGGCTATCGATTTATCTAGCCAGGCGAAACAATCAAAAGTTTGACGCTCCGCGCGTGTCGGGATGCCCCGCGGCGAGCGCCGTCCTAGGCGTGCTGCTGGGAGAGGCGCAGGCGCGAGAGCACCAGGTCGCGCAGGTCCTCCGGAGCGGTCTCCTTGCAGGCGCGCTGCACTGTCTCGGTCAGCATCACGCCGACGAGGTGCTCGGTGGTGCACTCAGCGCAGTTCTCGAGGTGCTCACGGATGTCTGCGGCGTCGGTGCTGCAGAGTTCGTTGTGCAGGTACTCCTCGAGTTCTGCCTTGGCTTTCTCACATCCGCAATCGCTCATTTTTTGCTCCTAGGTGTGCGTGCACCGGTGTCGTGGGTGAGGCCGATGCCCTGTTCTTGGGCGTATCCGGCCAGCATCTCTCGCAGCATCCGTCGGCCGCGGTGCAGGCGGCTCATCACGGTGCCGATGGGGGTCTTCATCATGTCGGCGATCTCCTGGTAGGAGAATCCCTCGACGTCAGCGAAGTAGACGGCGAGGCGGAAGTCCTCCGGCAGGGACTGCAGCGCGTCCTTGACGGCGCTGTCCGGCAGGTGGTCAATCGCCTCGGCCTCGGCCGAGCGGCTGGCACTCGCGGTGCGCGACTCTGCGCCGCCCAACTGCCAGTCTTCGAGCTCGTCGATCGTGCCCTGGAAAGGCTCGCGCTGCTTCTTGCGGTACGTGTTGATAAACGTGTTGGTGAGGATCCGGTAGAGCCACGCCTTGAGGTTCGTGCCCTGCTCGAACTGCTTGAACGCTGCGAAGGCCTTGACGAAGGTCTCCTGCACGAGGTCTTGCGCATCGGAGGGGTTCTTCGTCATCCGCAGCGCAGCGCCGTAGAGCTGGTCGATGAAGGGCAGCGCCTGCTCTTCGAACAGCGCACTCAGATCTAGGTGGTCTGCTGGGGGCGTTTCCGCGCCCGGTGATTCGGTGCTCATCACCGGCAAGCTTAGAGCGTCGGATTCCGAGAATGCCCGGACAGGGCGTTCCAGTAGTGCGGCCTCTGCCATTGTTCTCCTCACGCTCCAGCTTCATCTTCGGGTGCGGCACACCCGTACCGACTATCCTGATAACCAATGCTGATCTCGAGATATTCCAAGCCCGACTTCGACCCCTACGGCGAAAACAGCCCAGAGCCCGAAGAAACGCTGTGGCCCGCGCCAACGGCGACGGGTCCGACGAGCGCCGTGCTCTCGCTGCCCGGCTCGAAATCACTGACCAACCGCGAACTCGTGCTCTCTGCGCTGGCCGATGGCCCGTCGCTGCTGCGTTCCCCGCTGCACTCGCGCGACAGCGAGCTGATGGTCGAGGCGCTCCGTGAGCTCGGCACCGTGATCGAGGCCGTGCCCGGAAACGGCGAGTACGGCGACGACCTGCTGATCACCCCTGTCGAGGAACTCTCCGGCAGCACCACGATCGACTGCGGCCTGGCCGGCACCGTCATGCGCTTCCTGCCGCCGTTGGCCGGGCTCGCACTCGGTCCCACCACCTTCGACGGCGACGATGCCGCCCGCCGCCGCCCGATGGCGACCACGATCAGCTCGCTGCGCGCGCTCGGCGTCGACATCAACGACGACGGCCGCCCCGTGCTGCCTTTCACCGTGCACGGCACGGGCCACATCGTCGGCGGCGAGGTCACGATCGACGCGTCGCTCTCCAGCCAGTTCGTCTCCGGGCTGCTGCTGGCCGCCTCCCGCTTCGACAACGGCCTCTCGCTCACCCACTCCGGCGAGCGGCTGCCGAGCCTGCCGCACATCGAAATGACGATTGCAACGCTGGCCGCCCGCGGGGTCACTGTCGACTCTCCCGCCACCGGCCAGTGGGTCGTCGCGCCCGGCCCGATCGCGGCCGCGGATGTCGACATCGAGCCCGACCTCTCCAACGCCGCACCATTCCTCGCCGCCGCCCTCGTCACCGGCGGCACCGTGACGATCACCGGCTGGCCGAACGAGACCACGCAGATCGGCGCCCGGCTGGCCGACCTGCTGCCGCTCTTCGGCGCCACGGTCAGCCGTGACGGCGACCGCCTCACCGTGACCGGCGGCGACGGCATCCGTGGCGTCACTCTCGACCTGCCCGAGGGCGGGGAGCTCGTTCCGAACTTGGTCGCGCTGGCCGCACTCGCCAGCGAGCCCAGCACAATCACCGGCATCGGCCACATCCGTCACCACGAGACCGACCGGCTGGCCGCGCTCGTCACCGAGATCAACAAGCTCGGCGGCAAGGTCACCGAGCTGCCGGACGGCCTGCACATCGAGCCGGCCGAGCTGCACGGCGGCACCTGGCTGAGCTATGAGGACCACCGCATGGCCACGACCGGCGCCATCATCGGCCTCGCCGTGCCCGGCGTCCAGATCGAGAACATCGACACGACCGCCAAGACGCTGCCGCAGTTCACCCAGCTCTGGCACGCCATGCTGGGCGGCCACGGCGCATGAGCTGGTGGGCAGGCGCCGACGATGACGATGACGAGCAGGAGCTCGACGAGTCGGCCGTGCGGGTTCGGCCGAACCGCAAGGGCAACCGGCCGCGCACCAAAACGAGGCCAGAGCACAACGACGCCTTGACCGGGCGTGTGCTCGGCGTCGACCGCGGGCGCTACACGGTGCTGCTCGACGAGAACACACCGGAGGAACGCCAGGTCACCTCCGCGCGCGCCAGCGAGCTGCGCAAGAAGGCCGTCGTCACCGGCGACCGCGTCGACATCGTCGGCGACACCTCCGGCGCAGAGGGCAGCCTCAGCAGGATCGTGAGGATCCAGCCGCGCGTCACGCTGTTGCGCCGCAGCGCCGACGACACCGACGCCGTGGAGCGCGTGATCGTCGCCAACGCCGACCAGATGCTGATCGTGGTGGCCGCCGCCAACCCGGAGCCGCGCATCCGCCTGGTGGACCGTTACCTGGTCGCCGCATATGACGCCGGCATCACGCCGATCCTCTGCGTCACCAAGACCGACCTCGCCGACCCGGCCGAGTTCCTGGCCAACTTCGCCGGGCTCGAGTTCCAGGTGTTCACGAGCCGCACCGATGAGATGCCGATCGAGGAGATCTCGGCCGCCCTGGTCGGGCACGACACCGTCTTCGTCGGCCACTCCGGCGTCGGCAAGTCGACCCTCGTCAACGCCCTCGTGCCCGACGCACACCGCGCCGTCGGTGTGGTCAACACGGTCACCGGGCGTGGGCGGCACACCTCCTCGTCGACGGTCTCCCTGCGCCTGCAGACAGATGCCGGCCGCGGCTGGTGCATCGATACCCCCGGCGTGCGCTCCTTCGGCCTCGGCCACATCAACACGGAGAACATCCTCAAGGCCTTCACCGACCTGGCTGCGATCGCCGAGGAGTGCCCGCGCGGCTGCACCCACCTTCCAGACGCGCCGGACTGCGCCATCGTCGAGGCCGTCGAGGCTGGGCGCCTGGGCGACACCGGCCCGGCCCGGCTGGACTCGTTGCAGCGCCTGCTCGGCACCTTCGCGCCGTCCAACCGCACGGTCACGTCAGAGCGCTAGCCGGCGCACCAGCCCGCTCCGCGCCAGTTTGTGGCCCTCTGCGCCACCTGATGTGGAGCAGAGCACCACGACGTGGCGCACAGAGCGTTGTCGCGCGTCGGCTGGCGACCCGGCGCTGGCGACCCGGACGAAGCGCGCAGGTGCGCGCGCTACGGTGGAGGCATGACCGAATCTGTGCGCCTCGAGCCCGGCGAGCTCGCCCCGACTTCACCCTGCCCGACAAGACCGGCCGACCGGTCTCACTCGCGTCGTACCGCGGCCAGAAGGTCGTGCTCTACTTCTACCCGGCGGCGATGACCCCGGGCTGCACGACACAGGCCTGCGACTTCCGCGACAACCTCAGCGCCCTCGCGGCCGACGGCTACCAGGTGATCGGCGTTTCCAAGGACGACGTGGCCAAGCTGGCCGCCTTCGCCGAGCGGGACGCCCTGACGTTCCCCTGCTCAGCGATGAAGACCTCACCGTGCACAAGCTCTACGGTGCCTGGGGCGAGAAGAACAGTTACGGCCGGATCATCACCGGCACCCTGCGCTCCACCTTCGTCATCGACGAGGAGGGGCGCATCACGCACACCTTCTACAACACCAAGGCCACCGGCCACGTGGCGATGCTACGCAAGCGCCTCGGCGTCGCCGCCTGAGGCGGTGAGCTGGTTCCGGATGCCCGGGGCCAGCAGCAGGGCGATCACGACGAGTGACGGGGCCAGCAGCGCCCAGCCGGCGGCCGGGTTCGCGTAGATGCCCTGGAAGCAGCCGGCGGCGACGGCGATCTGCATCAGCTGCCAGCCGATGCCGGCGCCCCTGATCCACGACTGCCGGCGCATGGCGCCGACGGCGACAGCGCCCACGAAGACGAAGGCGACGATCGTGAGCGCCAGGATCACCAGCGCGCTGACGAAGGAGGCGGGCTGCTCGGTGAGCAGCTCGAACACGAGCCAGAGCACCGCGACGAGCAGCAAGGCGGCCTCTGCGAACAAAAGCGCGCGCAGTAGCACCATTCCGCGGGAAGGGCGACGCCGGAAAGGGGGGTTTTTTCCCGCCCTATCGGGGGTAGACAGCTCGTTACTCACAGAGGAATCCCATACAAAACTATTGATTTGACCCCTCCACTATGGGAGCATATTTGAGGTCAAGTTGACGCTCACAGGGACGTGAGCTGAATATCTCAGATTCTACTTCCTGCAACCTGACCGTTACTCGCATGTGAGCCGGACGGCTCCGCAGAACAACCCCCGCAATAAAGGAGCACCCCCATGGATTGGCGCGATAAAGCTGCCTGCCTGACCGCCGACCCCGAGCTCTTCTTCCCTGTGGGGAATACGGGCCCGGCCGTCGACCAGATCGAGAAGGCGAAGGCCGTCTGCGGCCGCTGCAACGTCACCGAGATCTGCCTGCAGTATGCACTGGAGACCGGACAGGACTCCGGTGTCTGGGGAGGCCTCAGCGAGGACGAGCGCCGCGCGCTCAAGCGCCGCGCCGCACGCGCACGCCGCGCTTCCTAGAGGTCGAACCCCTCCGAGAGATTCAAGACAGAAGCGCCGCACGGAATCCGTGCGGCGCTTCTTCGTTGCCGGGGTGCTGGGCCCTCGTCTACCGACGCTTGTCCAACCAGCGCAGCGGGATCTCGATCGTGACCTCGGTTCCGCTGCCGAGCACGGTGTGCCAATCGATCGTTCCGCCGAGCTCGCCCTGGATCAGGGTGCGCACGATCTGGGTGCCGAGGCCGGAGCCCACCTTGCCCTCCGGCAGGCCGGAGCCGGTGTCGCGCACCCGCACGGTGAGATTCTCGTCATCGCGCTCGGCGATGATCTCGACCTCGCCCTCGCGGCCGGCCAGCCCGTGCTCGACGGCGTTGGTGACGAGCTCGGTCAGTGCGAGCGCCAGCGGCGTCGCGTACTCGCTGGGCAGCACGCCGAAGGTGCCGCTGGACTTCGGGTGGACGGTCGTGTTGTGCGCGGAGGCGACCTCGGCCACGAGCAGCAGCACGCGGTCGAATACGGCGTCGAAGTCGACGTTCTGGCTGAGCCCCTCCGAGAGGGTGTCGTGCACGACGGCGATGGCCGCAACGCGGCGCATGGCCTGGGTCAGCGCCTCCCTGGCCTCCTCAGAGCGGCCGCGGCGGGCCTGGATGCGCAGCAGCGATGCCACCGTCTGCAGGTTGTTCTTCACCCGGTGGTGGATCTCACGGATCGTGGCGTCCTTGGTGATCAGCTCGCGCTCCTGGTGGCGCAGCTCGGTCACGTCGCGGCAAAGCACGATCGCGCCGACCCGCTCGCCGCGGTTGCGGATGGGGATCGCACGGAGGCCGACCGTGACGCCGCGCGCCTCGATGTCGGTGCGCCAGGGGGCACGGCCGGTGACGACGAGCGGCAGCGACTCGTCGACGACGAGCTTGCCCGGCAGCAGCTTGGTGGTGACCTCGGCCAGCGACTCCCCCTCGAGCTCATCGGCGAAGCCCATCCGGTTGAAGGCGGAGAGCGCGTTCGGGCTGGCGAACGTCGTCATCCCGTCCACGTCGAGTCGGATCAGGCCGTCGGAGGCGCGCGGGGCGCCACGACGCGGCCCGGTCGGGGCGCCGAGATCGGGGAAATCGCCGGAGGCGATCATCGCGAACAGTTCGCTCGCGCAGTCGTTGAAGGTGAGCTCCTGGCGGCTCGGAGTGCGCGCCTCGCTCAGGTTGGTGTGCCGGGTGAGCACGGCGACGGGTGCCTCGGCCACGGCCGAGCCGGATGCCGAGATCCGGCGCATCACGGGAACGGCCTTGACGCGGGTCGGCGTCTCCTCGTACCAGTCCGGCGCGGTGTTGTCGACGATCTTCGCGGTCTCGAAGGCCTCCGTCACCTGCTTGCGCCACTCGCCCTTGATCTCCTGGCCGACGAAGTCGCGGTAGAACAGGGTGGCGGCGCTGGAGGGCCGGGCGTGCGCGACAGCAACGAAGCTGCCCGCCTCTGTCGGCACCCAGATGACGATGTCGGCGAAGGCGAGGTCGGCGATGAGCTGGCCGTCTGCGACCAGCATGTGCAGCCAATCAACATCAACCTGGCTGCTGCGGCCCTGGGCAAGTACGAGATCACTAAGCGTCGACACGCATCCAGCGTACCTTTACCGGGCGGCACCGAAGAGCGGCCAGAGCGCCCGCCGGCGCGGCGGCTGCGCAACGTCAGGCACGAGTTCTGTCGCGACCAGGTCGCGGATGCCGGCCCGCACAGCCGAGCGGGGCGCGGAGTCGCGCAGGGTGCGGCCGTCCAGCACGGCCGTGTCCAGGGCGTTCAGCTCGTGCGGCAGCAGCGTCGCCTGTTCGATGCCGCCGAAACGGCGCAGCGTCTGGCGCACCTGGCCGTGCGGGTCCAGCCCCACCGCGCTGGCCCGCACCCGGTTCATGACGACACTGATCCTGGCCGTCGGCGCGTGCTCCGGCAGCGCCGCGAACCCGCGCAGGAACCGGGACATGCCGACCGGATCGGCCAAGCCGACGGCGACGACGTGGTCGGCCGCCGCCAGCGCGGCCGCGGCGGCGGCGTTCCGGCGCGGCGCGAACAGGTCGCTGGCGATCTCCTCGTCGAACTCCAGGCAGAAACCGATGTCGATCACCGTGTACTCCTGCCAGCCCCGGCAGGCCTCGATCGTCGTGGTCACCTTCTCGGCGGCGAGCTCTGGCCAGCGCTCCGCGCGGCCGATGCCGGTCAGCACCCAGAGGCCGCCCTGCGGCGAGAGGTAGCGCTGCGCGATCCGCTCCAGCTCGCCCTGGTCCAGGCCGCCGTTGCCGCTCAGCCGGCAGGCTGCGGCGAAGCCGGGCGACTCGTCCAGCATGCCGAGCACGGGCGCCACCGTTCCGCCGTAGCTGTCGGCATCCGCAAGCACGACGGAGTGGCCGAGCGCGGCGATTTCGGCGGCGATGTTCACCGCAACCGTCGTGCGCCCCGGCGCCCCACCCGGGCCCCACACCACGATCACGGTGCCGCCGGCCGCAAGGGGCTCCGACGCCGGGCGCTCTGCCACCCCGGCGGTGAGCTGCCCCTCGATCTCTGCCCAGGGCGCGCCGGCCACGACCACCTCGTGCAGCCCGATCCGGGCGGCATGCGCGCGCTCCCCTGCGTCGTCGGCGAGCGCGATGAGACGGATGCCGCGGCGATCGCAGACCGCGAGCAGCTCGGCCCCGAGCGTCTGCGTGCTGGCCGAGACGATCACGGCGTCGATGCGGGCCGCCTCCGGCCCTGCGCCGCCTTCCAGGGCGGCGACGACCTCGCGCGCGGTGCCGAGCCTCGCCGCGATGTGGTGGCCATGCTCGAGGATGTCGGCCAGCAGCCTGTCCTCTGTGTGGCCGTCGAGGGCGAGCACCAGGGTGGCCATCGCTACTCCGCCGCCTGGGCGAGGCTGGCCGGCACCAGCGAGAGCGCGTCGCCGTTGGCGATCGCTTGCAACACCGCGGCGACCTTGCCGGTCGGCAGCCGCAGCTCCACCGAGCGGCCCTGTCCGCCGAGCAGTCCGCCGCCGTCGAACACTCGCACCACCTCGCCGGCCGAGAGGATGACGGCGGGTGGGCCAAAACGGCCGTGCTCCAGCTGCTCCGCGGCCCAGAGGTCGACCCGGGCGCCGGGCGCCACGGCGGCTGCGATGTCTCCGGAGAGCCCGACCACCACGCTGGTGTGGCCGGCCTCCGCCTGTTCGCTGAGCGCGGCTGCCGGGATCAGCTCCCCGGCGGACACGGCCCGGGTGAGCACCAAGCCCTGCTCGGGCAGCTCTCCGACGGCGAGGTAGCGGTCGCCCAGCGTGCCGAGGCTCACCGCGGCCGTCTCCAGCTGGTCGGCCGTGACGGTCGTGCCGGCCGGCAGCGCGCCCCTGGCCGCGTAGACCTCGGCCCTGTCATCCACGCCGGCGACGACCGCGTAGACGCCGACGACCGAGCCGATGACGAGCACGATGCCGACCGCGAAGCGCGGGTCGAACCAGAACGGCCGTCTCGAAGCCCGCACCGCCTCGCCGTCGACCTGCTGCCCCATGAGCGCGCCCTTCCTCGATGACCGTCCTGTCGCCGCCGACGCCATTCCTGCCGCGCCGGCGCTCCCATGATTGCAAAGTTCCGAGGCGCCCGAAAAAGTTATCCACAGCCCGGGCTTCCGGGTGTCGTCGCGGCCGCGCACGGTCATAATCGGACTATGCCTCCTGCCTCCCCCGATGACGCCCTCGGTCGCTTCGTGACCCTGGGCGACACCGCCGAGATCCTGAAGATCAGCGTCGACGAGGCGCTGGCGCTGGTACGCTCCGGCGAGCTGGCGGCGATCCGGGTCGGGCGTGCGGCTGACAGCAGCGGTGGCGCGAGCATGTGGCGGGTGGAGCGCGCCGTGCTGGAGGCCTACATCGAGGCCAAGTACGAGGAGACCCGGCGGATGGGGCTGTGGAACCAGGCCGCGTTCGCCAACATCCCCGAGCTCTCTGGCGGCACCATCGTGCGCGGGCCGCGCAGCCCGGACGATCAGCCGCCGGGCGACGAGAGCTGAGCCGGCGGCCCAACGGGCTATCCGCTCAGCCGTACCATCATGATCTGCTCGAATGGCACGATCCGATAGCCGGTCACCAGCGACTCCCGCCGCGGGGTGCCCGCCTCGTGCAGCGCGAGGTCGCAGTGGTCCCGGCCGACCCGGTCGATCGTGCCGTGCAACAGCCAGGCCGCCCCCGATGGCCGCAGACCGCAGTCGACCTCGATACCGGCGCGGCGCCGGCACAGGTCGCGCAACACGAAGGCCAGCCCGATCCGTTCCGCCAGCCGAGCCGGTGCGGCCGGCTGCTCTTCGAGGCTGCGCTCGACCGCGGAGCGCTCCAGCAGCACACCCGCGACGGACGCGAGCGGGATCACGCACTGCGCGCCGCCCGCGGCCGGCCAACCGGCGGGGGCGATCTCGCCGGCCAGCCAGTCCCGCCCGAACGTGAGCGCACGCACGGTGACGTGTGCGCCGGAGCGCAACTCCAGCCGGAGCGGCCCGGAGGCGGCATCCGTCTGCCGGCTGAGCGCGGCGAGGCGGCCGCGCAGGGTGAGCCGCCCGAGCCGGAGCCGTTCCTCCTCCGCACGCAGCTGGGCATCCTCGGCGCCCAGCTCCTGCTCGAGCTGGCTCTCCATGTCGTCGAACAGGCTCTCCCAGCGCATGCGCACACGCTAGCGGGTTCCGCGTGGAGCGGTCGAAAGTTATCCACAGCTCAAACCCACTCTGGACAGTTCGGGCCACGGATGGTTTCATGTCAGGAAATCAATACCCCCACTATGGGGGACGCGCGGAGGCATCATGCCCACAGAATTGCACCGACCGGCCCGGGCCGTCGCCCCCGCCGATGAGACCTTCGCCCCGCAGCGAACCGGCAGGGAGGCCCTGCCGGACCCGCAACCGCTGCTGATCAACCTGACCAGGAACGTGCTCGAGATCCTCGCCGGCGAGCGTGATCTGGAGCAGATCGCCCGCTGGGTGACCGACGACGTCTACGCCTCACTGCTGACCAGGGTCAACATCGCGGCGCGGGCACGCGCCGTCAAGAAGACGCCGATCCAGCGCCAGAGCAACCACATCGCACGGGTGCTGGTCAGCGAGCCGCGCGACGGAGCGGTGGAGGCCGTCGTCATCGTGCACAGTCGCACCCGTAGCCGGGCCGTCGCGATCCGGCTCGAGGGTCTCGACCAGCGCTGGCGGGCCAGCGCGATCAACGTGCTCTAGCCACAGTCACGGCCCAGACAGCAAAATGCCCCCGCACTCATCGAGCGCGGGGGCATTCCGGGTGTGGCAAACGCTACTTCTTGCCCTGCGCGCGACGCTCTGCACGGTTCACCGGAGCGGCAGCGGGGCCACCGGTGTTCTGCCCGAAGGCACCGCGGGCGGCGGGGCCGGCTGCTGGTGCCTCTGCGGCATCCGGCTCGGTCTGGCTGGCAGCCACCTGGCGGCGGGCACGGTCGGTCGCGGCCTGCTGGATCTGGCCGCGCTGGTTGCGCACCTCGACCCCGCCGGAATCGCTCGGTGCCGTGTAGCTGAGCTTCTCGACCGGCGCCTCGGAGCGGCTGAGCCCCTTCGCGGCGACGCGCGGGCCGGAGACCTCGCCCTGGCCAGGGGTCACCTCGACCTCGAGGTTGAACAGGAAGCCGACGGTCTCCTCGCGGATCTGGCCCATCATCTGCTGGAACATGGTGTAGCCCTCGCGCTGGTACTCGACCAGCGGGTCGCGCTGCGCCATGGCGCGCAGGCCGATGCCGTCCTTGAGGTAGTCCATCTCGTAGAGGTGCTCGCGCCAGCGGCGGTCGATCACCGAGAGCACGACGCGGCGCTCGAGCTCGCGCATGGCCGGGGCGCCGAGTGCTTCCTCGCGCTTCTTGTAGGCCAGCTTGGCGTCGGAGAGGATCTCGCGGCGCATGAACTCCGGGTTGATCTTGCCCTTGTTGCCGGCCTCGGCCACAACCTCGTCGATCGTGATGCCGACGGGGTAGAGCGTCTTCAGCTCGGTCCACAGGGCGTCGAAGTCCCAGTCGTCGCCCGCGCCCTCGCTGGTGTGCTGTGCGAGCACATCGTCGATGACGCTCTCCAGGAACGCCTGTGTGCGCTCGTGCAGGTCGTCACCCTCGAGGATGTGGCGGCGGTCGCTGTAGATCGCCTCGCGCTGGCGGTTCAACACGTCGTCGTACTTGAGCACGTTCTTGCGGATCTCGGCGTTGCGCGCCTCCACCTGCGACTGGGCGCTGCGGATGGCACGGCTGACGACCTTCGACTCGATGGCCATGTCATCTGGCACACCGGTGCGGCCCATCAGGGCCTCGGCGGCACCGGCGTTGAACAGGCGCATGAGGTCATCGGTCAGCGACAGGTAGAAGCGGCTCTCGCCCGGGTCGCCCTGACGGCCGGAACGACCGCGCAGCTGGTTGTCGATGCGGCGCGACTCGTGCCGCTCCGTGCCGAGCACGTAGAGGCCGCCGGCCGCGACGACCTTGGCCGCCTCCTCCTCGACGGTGGCCTTGACGTTCTCGAAGACCTCGTCCCAGGCGAGCTCGTACTCCTCCGGGGTCTCGACCGGGCTGAGGCCCTTGGCGTTGAGCTCGGCGACGGCGAGGAACTCGGCGTTGCCGCCGAGCATCACGTCGGTGCCACGGCCGGCCATGTTGGTGGCGACGGTGACCGAGCCGAGACGGCCGGCCTGCGCGACGATCGCGGCCTCGCGGGCGTGGTTCTTGGCGTTCAGGACCTCGTGGCGCACACCCTTCTTGGCGAGCAGGCGCGAGAGATACTCGCTCTTCTCGACCGAGGTGGTGCCGACCAGCACGGGCTGGCCGTTCTTGTGGCGCTCGACGATGTCCTCGACGACCTGGCCGAACTTGGCCTCCTCGTTCTTGTAGACGAGGTCGGCCTGGTCGATTCGCTTCATCGGCTTGTTGGTCGGGATCGAGACGACGCCGAGCTTGTAGGTCGACATGAACTCGGCGGCCTCGGTCTCGGCGGTACCGGTCATGCCGGAGAGCTTGGAGTAGAGGCGGAAGTAGTTCTGCAGCGTGACGGTGGCGAGGGTCTGGTTCTCTGCCTTGACGGCGACACCCTCCTTGGCCTCGATCGCCTGGTGGATGCCCTCGTTGTAGCGGCGGCCCATCAGGATGCGGCCGGTGTGCTCGTCGACGATGAGCACTTCGCCGTTCATGACGACGTAGTCCTTGTCACGCTTGAACAGGGCGTTGGCCTTGATCGCGTTGTTCAGGAAGGAGATCAGCGGGGTGTTGGCCGACTCGTAGAGGTTGTCGATGCCGAGGTAGTCCTCGACCTTCTCAATGCCGGGCTCGAGCACGCCGACGGTGCGCTTCTTCTCGTCGACCTCGAAGTCGGTGCCGGGCACGAGTCGCTTGGCGAGCTGGGCGAACTCGGTGAACCAGCGGTTGGCCTCGCCGGATGCCGGGCCGGAGATGATCAGCGGGGTACGCGCCTCATCGATGAGGATCGAGTCGACCTCGTCGACGATGGCGAAGTAGTGACCGCGCTGCACCATGTCGCTGGTCTGCCACGCCATGTTGTCGCGCAGGTAGTCGAAGCCGAACTCGTTGTTCGTGCCGTAGGTGATGTCGGCGGCGTACTGCTCGCGGCGCACCTCAGGGGTCTGGCCGGACACGATGCAGCCGGTCGTCATGCCGAGGGCGCGGAACACGCGGCCCATCAGCTCGGACTGGTAGCTGGCCAGGAAGTCGTTGACGGTGATGATGTGCACGCCGCGGCTGGTGATGGCGTTCAGGTAGGCGGCGGTCGTCGCGACGAGCGTCTTGCCCTCACCGGTCTTCATCTCGGCGATGTTGCCGAGGTGCAGGGCGGCGCCACCCATCAGCTGCACGTCGAAGTGGCGCAGGCCCAGCGTGCGTCGGCTGGCCTCGCGCACGGCGGCGAAGGCCTCCGGCAGCAGGTCATCCAGCGACTCGCCGTTCGAGTAGCGCTCGCGCAGTTCGACAGTCTCGTGCTTGAGCTCCTCGTCGGTGAGGTGCGTGAAGTCGTCTTCAAGCGCGTTGATCGCCTTGGCGTAGTTCTCGAGGCGCTTAAGGGTGCGCCCCTCACCGACGCGAAGGACTTTTTCCAGAATTGAGGCCACGGATTGTCTCCAGTTGTCTGAGGGCTCGGGTCGTGCCGCCACGGTGTCGAACAGCGGGGCGCGTCAGCGCGCGGCCGACTCCACTCGGCAACGATAGCAAGCGTATCGGGCAGAACGGTGTGAATGCGTCGCCCGGACAGCACCGGGCCCCGCATCAGTGACTGGTGCGGGGCCCGGGCGGCTGGCGGTGGAAGGTCAGGCCGAAACGGCCTCAAGCTCGGCGTCGCCCAGCCCGATCACGCCGTAGTCCCAGCCCTTGCGGCGGTAGACGACGCTCGGGCGGTCGGTCTCGATGTCGTGGAACAGGTAGAAGTCGTGGCCGACCAGTTCCATGTTGTACAGCGCGTCATCGATCGACATGGGGATGGACGCAAACAGCTTCCGCCGGATCACCACGGGTGTATAGGCCTCATCGGCCTCCTCGCCGGAGTTCTCACTCTGCACGGGGATCGAGCCGGTGCGCACCTGCTCCAGCACGTCTGCGTCGGCCGGGGTCATGTGCACGGCCTCGAATCCGCCCGTGCTGGCCTCGCGCAACGAAATGGGGCGGTGGTTGCCGCGGTGCACCTTGCGCCTGTCTTTGGCCCGACGGACCCGTTCAAGCAGGCGGCCGAGTGCGACATCGAACGCGGCGTACTTGTCTGAACCCTCGGACTCGGCACGGACCAGGGGTCCCTTGCCGATCAGAGTGAGCTCCACCCGGTCACTGCGCGCCGAGCCGTTGACCTGGCTCTGGCGGCTCACCTTGATCTCGAGGACCTGCGCCTTCTCGGCCAGGTTGGCGACCTTTTCCGCCTTCTCTGTGGCGTACTCCCGAAAACGATCGGTGATTCCTAGGTTGCGTCCGACGATGTTAATTTCCATGACGACCTCCCAGACAGGCGTGCCGCCCGGCGTCTACTGGGCGGACCTTTCTCGCCTTTAGGCCCACCGTAGTCGCTGCCTCTCTGAAAGTCATCGTCATTTCATCCGAAGGTGCCGGGAGCGGCCGAGAGGTCGGCGCGCAGCCGCGTGTCGGCCAGCACCGCGACCCCGCAGACGGCGGCGTCCGCGGCCCGCAGAGCGCGCACTGCCTCGGCCGCTGTGGCTCCGGTGGTGAGGATGTCGTCCACGAGCAGCAGCCGGCGACCGGCCAGCGAGGCGGTGCCCGGCCGCAGCCGCAGGGCGCCACGCAGGTTGTCGCTGCGGGCCGCGCGGTCCAAGCCGACCTGGTCCACGTGCGGGGCGGTGTGAGCGAGTAGCGGGGCGGACCGCAGCCCAGCCGCGGCGAGCAGGGTGCCCACGGGGTGGTAGCCGCGGCGGCGCACCGCCGCGGCATCCGAGGGCACGCAGACCAGCTCGATCGGCGCCCCGGCCGGTGCCTCGGCGAGCGCGGCGGCGATGGCCGCACGCAGCGGCACGCTGAGCGCGGAGGCGACCTCGGTGCGCCCGCCGTCCTTGAACGCGAGCAGCGCCCGCCTGGCCGGGCCCGCGTAGTCCAGCCCGCACCACACGCGCTGCCCGAACCGCTCGGTGGCGTGCGGCTCGCTCGCCGCGAACGCGGCGGCGCAGCGCCGGCAGAGCCCGCGGTCCGGCCGGGCACAGCCGACGCACTCGCTCGGGGCGAACACCGCCAGCGCGTCGGCGAGCGCCGCCCGCAGTATCGGCAGCACGGGGGTCATGGCGCCAGTGTGCACCGTGCGGCACCCGCCGGGGCGCGTGCCGACCCGGGCTGTGCACGACGGCGGCGAGCGCGGGCGCTGTGTACAACAGCCCGGGGCGCAACAGCCCTAGCGGCCGAGCGAGACCCCGAGCACCCCGACCCCGTCGATCCGCGGCTGCCAGCTGAGCCCGCGGCGTTGTAACAGCACGCCGTCGGCGGTCAGCAGGCGCAGCTCGCGGGCCGCGTTGCCGCCGCTCAGCGTGACAGCGCCGGGCGCCCCATCGATCTCGGAGCTCGGCCCGCCCAACTGCTGCGTCGTGATGACCGTCTCTGTGCCGTCCGCCGTGGTCAGCGTCGCGACGGTCAGCTCGTTCACCCAGGCGGTCGCCAACGGTTTCGCGGACGGGACCGCGAGTTCAAGCGGCGTGCCCAGCTTGGCCGGTGCGTTCCGCCCCTCCCCGTCGCGGCGCTGCACGGCGGTCGCCACCAGACGTGTCGTGTCGCCTGCCCTGTAGAGCGCGAGCAGCCGGGTGCCGTCGCGGGAGAGGGCGAGGGAGATGATCTGGGTGGCATCCGGCCAGCTCGTGACGACGGCGTGCTCTGTGCCGTCCGGAGCGAAGGCCAGGAGCTCCCCCGGCGCGCCGGCCGGCACCGACCAGACGTAGCCGAACACGTCGACGGTCGGCGCGATCAGGCCCGGCCGTTGGTCCAGCAACCGCGCAGCGCTGCCCGCGCGCACCACCAGGGCGCCGTCCGCGTTGAGCACGGCCGCCGTGTCTCCGGACTGCTGCCTGGCGCCCAGGTTGACGGCGACGGGGTCCAGCGCCACGATCGCGTCCGACTCGTCGAGCGGCGTGATGCTGTCGCCCGTCGTTGCCAGGTAGCCGAACTGCCCGTCGCGCAGAATGAGCGCGCGCGGGTCGACGTGCGGGTCGCTGATCACGGTGCCCGGGTTGGCGGGAATCTGTTGCTCGATCTGGTCGACGGTGATGCTGATGCCGGAGATCGCCGAGACGTTGTGCAGGCTCGTGCTCAGTTGCTGCTGCATCCGCGCCAGCTGAGCTGGCTCTGTCTGCAGCACGCCGGGTGAGAGATCGACCACGGCTGTGCGCGCGACGATGCGCACGGAGTCGGGCACCAGCGCGGTGCCCTCGGGGAAGGCGGACTGCACTGCACCGTTCAGCCACTCGCTGGGGCCGTTCAGCAGGGCCTTGACGATCACCGTCGGCGTCGAGGTGCGCCGTGGGAACCAGCGGAGGTCTGGCACCAGATAGCTGAAGGTGGGGTCGAAGAAGTAGAGCGGGTAGCTGCCGAAGACGAGCGAGAAGGTGGGCTGGTCGACCAGGATGCCCTGCGGCGCACTGCTGATGCGCCACTGCTCGTCGACCTTGCTGAACTCGTAGCCCAGCACTTGCACCGTCGGCGCCTCGCGCTGCATGTAGTCGCCGGTGACGCTCACATCGGCGAGCGCCGACACGGTCAGGCTCATGGCGTTCTCGCCCACCGGTTGCAGGCTGCGCAAGTTGCCGCCGTCGATCAGGGCGCTGGAGTCCGGGTCCCACTCCGCGGCGAAGTCCGAGGTGAGATATTCCCTGGCCACCGCGTAGCGGTCTTGCGGGCTGGCCGCAGCCTCCACGAAGCCCAGCAAGATCTCCTCCTGAGTGGCGCCGGGCTGCGGACTGCGGGCCAGGAAGTCAAACTCGGGGCTCGCCTCGCTCTCGACCCCGCGCCCGGGGTGCACGCCGCCGGAGCTGGGGATGCTGGAGCAGCCGGCGAGGGCGATGGCCAGCAGTGCGGCAAGGCCGGCGAGTCTGGAGCGGACGTTCACGGGGTGTCCCCCTCCTCTGTGCGGGCGGGTTCAGGGCGGCTGTGGCCCGCGTCTTCCGGCGGCAACGGAAGCGGGGACTCCCCCATCGGGCGGCCGTGCACGCGCGGCAACGTCACCCGGAACGCAGACCCGGCGCCGGGCGCTGACCAGACGTCGATCGTTCCGCCGTGCACCAACGCGTCTTCGAGCGAGATCGGGAGCCCGAGACCGGTACCGCCGATGGTCCGTTTGCGGGAGGGGTCTGCACGCCAGAACCGATCGAAGACGCGGGCGGCCTCCTCTTTCTTCATGCCGATTCCGTAGTCGCGCACGGTGAGGGCGACGGCGGTGGCCGTGCTGTCGACGAACAGCACAATCGGTTTGCCCTCGCTGTGCTCGATGGCGTTGCCGAGCAGGTTGTTCACGATGCGGCGGATGCGGCGCGGGTCGAGCTCGGCAGGGAGGTGCCCGCCCGGGGCCACCAGGCTGAGCTCCGTGCCGTTCTGCGCGGCCAGCCTGCTCATCGATTCCATCGACTCCTCGACGATGTGGACGAGGCTCGTCGGCTCCAGGTCGAGGGCGACGGAGCCGGCGTCGTAGCGGCTGATCTCGAGCAGGTCCGACAGCAGCAGCTCGAAGCGCTGCACCTGGGTGTGCAGCAGTTCGGCCGTGCGTTCCGTGGCTGGCGGGAACGTGCCGCGTTGGTCGTAGAGCACGTCACCGGCCAGCCGGATCGTGGTCAGTGGCGTGCGCAGCTCGTGCGAGACGTCGGAGACGAAACGCTGCTGCACCTCACTGAGGTCGGCGAGTTTCTGGATCTGCGCCTGCAGGCTGTCGGCCATGCCGTTGAAGGAGCGGGCGAGGGTTGCGATGACATCCTCGCCCTTCTCGGGGATCCGCACCTCGAGCTCGCCGGCGGCCAGCCGCTGGCTGACCTCGGCGGCGACCCGGATCGGCGTGACCACGAAGCGCACCACCACCCAGGTGACGGCGCCCATCAGCAGCAGCAAAGCGACCGCGGCGACGCCGGCCGTCTGTTGCACGAAGCCGAGCGTCTGCTCGGCGTCGGCCAGGCTGTACGCGATGTAGATCTCGTAGCGCCCGGCGGTTGGCAGCACGAGCTGAGAGCCGACGACGATGCCCGGAACGGATCCGCCCTCCGGCGTCGGCAGGCTCACCGACTGCCAGAACTGCTCGTCGCCGTTCGCGCGCACCTGCTGCTGCAGCTCCGGGGTGATCACGCCGGTGCGGAGCGTCGACGGCACGAAGTCCAGCGGCGCGATGGCGCTCGGTTCCTGCCCGGGAACGCGGAAGCCGGCGACGAGACGGTTGGAGGAGCCGGCGCTCAACGCGTTGCGGGCGCTGTTCATGACGCTGAGCATGGCGGCGCGGTCGGTGGCGTCGGAGGCGTCGACGAGCTGCTGGGCGGAGGCGACGGCGCGGGAGGACTCGCCGAGCACCTGGTCGAGCCGGGCCTGGAACAGGTTGTTGCTGATGCTCACTGAGAGGTAGAGGCCGGTCAGCAGGATGGCGACGCTGGAGAGCCCGAGCGAGATGAGCACGGTGCGGAACTGCAGCGACTCGCGCCAGGCCCGCCCCACCCGTTGCGGCCAGCTGCGCCACGAGCGCCAGTCAACCATTGGTTAGTCAGCCATTGTTCGGTATGCCACAGTTCGGTACGCCACAGCTCAGCTGGCGGAGCCGGCCCGGTAGCCGACCCCGCGCACCGTCGTGACGATGCGGGGGTTGTCCGGGTCGTGCTCGACCTTTGCGCGCAGGCGCTGCACGTGCACGTTGACTAGGCGGGTGTCGGCCTTGTAGTGGTAGCCCCAGACCTGCTCCAGCAGCATCTCGCGGGTGAAGACCTGTTGCGGCTTGGACGCCAGCGCCAGCAGGAGGTCGAACTCCAGCGGGGTGAGGTTGATCCGCTCGTCGCCGCGCCGCACCTCGTGGCCGGCGGCATCCACCACCAGGTCGCCGACCTGCAGGGTCTCGGATGCTGCGGCGGCCGGCCGCAGTCGGGTGCGGATCCGGGCCACCAGCTCCTTGGGGTTGAACGGCTTGACGATGTAGTCGTCGGCGCCGGACTCGAGTCCCTTGACGACATCCGTGGTGTCGGACTTGGCGGTGAGCATGATCACCGGGGTGCCGGACTCGGCGCGGATCAGCGTGCACACCTCGATGCCGTCACGGCCGGGCAGCATCAGGTCGAGCAGCACCAGGTCGGGCTTGTTCGCCCGGAACGCGTCCAGCGCGAGCGCTCCATCGGCGCAGAAGCTGGGCTCGAAGCCCTCGCTGCGCAAGACAATGCCGATCATCTCCGCCAGGGCGGTGTCGTCGTCGACGACCAAAATCCGTGCGCTCATGCGTCCATTCCCGCTGGGGCCGTGCAGTATTCATGCAGCGGCATGCTTGGGGACAACAGTAGTGCAGTCCCGGCCTAGTAGGGCGTGATGTGGGAGCATGGGCGGTATGACCGACGAGCAGAGCTGGCAGTCACCCGCTGAGCGGAGCCAGCCCGGCGCCGCGCCCTCCGGGCCGGCCCCGCACGGACAGGCGCCCTCCGGCCAGCCGCCATACGGGCAAGCGCCCTCCGGCCAGGCCCCGTATGGTCAGGCCCCGTACGGCCAGGCGCCGTACGGCCAGGCGCCCTACGGCCAGGCGCCCTACGGCCAGGCACCCTACGGTCAGCCCGCGTACGGCCAGCCCGCCTACGGTCAGCAGCCCGGCTGGACTCCCCCGCCCAAGCCCGGCCTGATCCCGCTGCGCCCGCTCGGCTTTGGCACCCTGCTCGGCGCCCCGTTCCAGGTGCTGCGCCGCAACCCCAAGGCCACGTTCGGCAGCGCCCTGCTGGTGCAGGCCCTCTCGGTGCTCGTGTCGCTGGTGGTGCTCGGCCCCGTCACATTCATCGCGATCGACCGGATGGAGCGCGCCAGCGCCGCAGAGTCGGATGCTGTCGCCGCCGGCAGCGTGGCGGCGATCCTGCTCGCCGCGCTGATTCCCGTGCTGCTCACCGTGCTGGCATCCGCCGTGCTGCAGGGTGTGATCGTGCTGGAAGTGGCCCGCGCGACGCTCGGCGAGAAGCTCGGCCTGTTCGCGCTGTGGAAGACCGCGCTGCGCCGGATGTGGCCGCTGCTCGGCTGGGTGCTGCTGCTCGCCGCCGGCTACGTCGTCGTGCTGGCTGTCGCCGTGGGCGCCGTGGTGTTGCTGGCCGTGCAGGGCCCGGCGCTGCTCGGTCTGACGATCACCGTCGGCGTGCTGCTCGGCCTCGGCACCGTGGCTCTGCTGGCCTGGCTGACCGTGAAGACCTCGCTGGTGCCCTGCCTGATCATGCTGGAGCAGCTCGGCGTCCGCGCCGCGATCTCTCGCTCCTGGTCGCTCACCCGCGGCTACTTCTGGAAGACCCTCGGCGTGCAGTTCCTGATCGGCTTCATCGTCAACCTGGTGTCGCAGGTCGTGACCACCCCGATCTCGCTCCTCTATGGCTTCGCGACGACATTGATCGATCCGAACAACGCGCTCGGCACGATTGCGCCGGCCGTCGCCTCGTACTTGCTGCTCATGCTGGTCACGCTGGTCATCACCTCGATCGCGATCGTCGCGCAGTCGGCGGCCGTCGCGCTGATCTACATCGACCTGCGCATGCGCAAGGAGGGCCTGGACCTCGAGCTGCTGCGCTTCGTCGAGGCCCGTGAGCTTGGCGAGCAGGGCGTCGCCGACCCCTACCTGCCCCCGCACGCCGCGGCGACCACCGCATGATCGGCCCCGCGCCGTCTGTCGTCGTGCTGGCCATACCCGTGGAGCCCGACGCCCCTGAGGCGCACCGGTTGTTGCTGGAGGAGCTCGCCAAACCGCCGTACCTGGCTGCCCAGCCCAACTGGTTCGACCGGGCCTCACAGGCTTTCTTCGACTGGCTGAGCTCCCTCTTCTCCGGCGCAAACGGGGCAGGCGGCGGCTGGCTGCCGCTGGTGGCGACGATCCTGGTCGTGGCCGCCGTGGTCGTCGCGCTGCTGGTCTGGGGTGTGCCGCGGCTCAACCGGCGCACCGCCGCGAGCGTGCTGTTCGGCGAGCGGGAGCACCGCACCGCCGCACAGATGCGAGCAGCCGCCCGGGACGCCGCGGCTTCTGCCGACTGGCCGCTGGCCATCACCGAGCAGTTCCGCGCCCTGGCGGCTGACCTGGCAGAGCGCACCGTTGTCGCACTGAGCCCCGGAACCACCGCCACCGACTTCGCGGCGGCCGCCGCCCGCGCCCTCCCCGCCGAGGGTGCTGCGCTGGCCGAGGCTGCCCGCGCCTTCGACGCCGTGCGCTACCTCGGCCGTCCGGGCAGCGAGGCCGACTACCGGGCGGTGCAGGCGCTCGACGAGCGACTGCAGCAGGCCAGGCCGCTGTTGCCGGAGCCGGCGGTACTCGCATGATCGACACCGGAACGGACCGGGCCGCCGCAGACGCCGCCGTCACGCCCGGAATGGCGCCCGCGCTCACCCCGACGCTCCGCGAGAGCGGCCGGAAGGCCGGATTCTGGCTGGCCGCCGCCGCCGGCGCGCTCATCGTCGCCGTCATCGCCCTGCTGCTGAACGGCGCCGCGTCCTCAGGCGGTCCGGCGCTCGGCCGAGCCAACGCGGCTCCCACCGGCGGCATGGCCGTGGCCGAGGTGCTCGCCGCCGAGGGCGTCGACGTCGTCACCGCCGACAGCCTGGACGAAGCGCTGGCTGCGACATCCGCAGCGCAGGGCGGCGCCACGATGCTGGTCTACGACCAGAACGGCACCCTCGACGAAGGACGGTTTGCCGAGCTGGCGGATGCCGCCACACACCTCGTCATCGTCGACCCCAGCTTCGGCATGCTGCAGGCGCTCGCCCCCGCGGTCGGATTCGGCGGGGTCAGCCCCGCCGATTCGGCCATCGACGCCGGTGCACTCTGCTCCAGCCCGGCGGGCCAAAGGGCAGGCAGCGTCGCCGCGCTGCCCGGCGCCGGCCTGAAGACGCTGCGGGTTCCCGCCGACGCCACGGGCTTCAGCAGCTGCTTCACCGACGGGGACGGCGCCTCCGTGCTGGTGCAGCGGGCCGGCCCGACCGGAACGCTCAGCCTGCTCGCCGACCCGGCGATCCTCGCCAACGAGTCGGTCACCGCCGCCGGCAATGCGGCGCTCGCGCTCGGACTGCTCGGCGAGCAGCCCACCCTGGTCTGGTACCTGCCCACCCTCGCCGATGTCGCGGCCGGCGCCCCGCCGAGCCTGGCCGAGCTCAGCCCCGGCTGGGTGACCCCGGTGATGGTGCTGCTCGTGCTCACCGGCGTCGCCGCCGCCATCGCCTACGGCCGGCGTTTCGGCCCGCTGGTGCTGGAGCGGCTGCCCGTGACCGTGCGAGCCAGCGAGACGATGGAGGGCCGCTCCCGGCTGTATGCCCGCAACTCTGCCCGGCTGCGCGCCGTCGACGCGCTCCGGCTGGCCACGATCGGGCGCATCGCCGGCCGGCTCGGTCTGCCCCGCACGGCCACTCTCGACGAAGTGGTGGCCGCCACCGCGGCGAGCACCGGCCGCCGGCTCGACGCTGTCACCGCGGTATTGGTCGCGGAGGAGCCATATTCCGACCGTGGCATGCTCGACCTCTCTGAGCGCCTCCGCGACCTCGAGCAGGCCGTCATCCGCAGCAGCCAGCCGTCAAACACTCCGCAATCCAGCAGCACGCCGTCGAGCGGGGCTTCAACGCCCGACGCACCATCCACCGAGAGAATGGAACCATGACAGACATCGCTTCCGACATCGCTGCCGCCGGTGGTCCAGAGCCATACGATGCGCCGTCGACGGGCCACACCGTGCGCGCGCCGGAGCAGGCCGCCGAGCTGCGCCGGGCGCTGGCGGCCGTCCGCGCCGAGGTGGGCAAGGCCGTCGTCGGCCAGGACGCCGCCGTCACCGGGCTCATCATCGCGCTGCTCGCCCGCGGCCACGTGCTGCTGGAGGGTGTGCCCGGCGTCGCCAAGACGCTGCTGGTGCGCAGCCTGAGCGCGGCCCTGGACTTGCAGACCCGGCGCGTGCAGTTCACCCCTGACCTGATGCCGGGCGACGTGACGGGCTCGATCGTCTACGACGTCAAGGCCGGCGACTTCGAGTTCCGCGAGGGGCCGGTGTTCACGAACATCCTGCTCGCCGACGAGATCAACCGCACCCCTCCGAAGACGCAGTCCGCACTGCTGGAGGCGATGGAGGAACGCCAGGTCTCGGTCGACGGCGTCTCCCGGCCGCTGCCGGAGCCCTTCATCGTCGCGGCGACGCAGAACCCCGTCGAGTACGAGGGCACCTATTCGCTGCCAGAGGCACAGCTGGACCGCTTCCTGCTCAAGCTCGTGTTGGACCTGCCGGAGCGCGACACCGAGATCGAGGTGCTGCGCAGGCACGCGGCCGGGTTCAACCCGCGCGACCTGGCCGGAGCCGGCGTGCGGCCGGTGCTGGACGCCGGTCGGCTGGCGGCGGCGCAGGCCTCCGCGGCATCCGTCGGCGTCAGCGCCGATGTGCTCGCCTACGTCGTCGACCTGGCCCGCGCCACCCGCAGCAGCCCGTCGGTCAAGCTCGGCGTCAGCCCGCGCGGCACCACCGCGCTGCTCGCCTCGGCCAAGGCCTGGGCCTGGCTGAGCGGCTACGACTCGATCACCCCCGACCACGTGCAGGCCATGCTGCTGCCCGTCTGGCGGCACCGGGTGCAGTTGCGCCCGGAGGCCGAGCTGGAGGGCGTCTCGGTCGACGCGATCCTGCGCTCCATCGTCGCCCAGGTGCAGGTGCCGATCTAACGATGGCCATCACGCCACGCTTCGTCCTGCTCCTCGCCCTCGGCGTGGTGCCCATCGTGGCGCTCGGCGGCGGTTCGCTGGCGGATGCCGCGACCGTGCTCGGGGTGTGGCTGCTGTTCATGCTGGCGCTGCTGACGCTCGACCTGGTGCTCGCGGCGACGCCGCGCGCGCTGGCCGTCGAGCGCGTGCTGCCGGCGCGGCTGCGGCTCGGCGAGAGCGCGGAAGCGCAGCTGTTCATCAGCAACCGGGGCACCCGGGCGCTCCGCGGTGTGCTGCGCGACGCCTGGCAGCCCTCGGCCGGGGCGGCGTCGAACCGGCAGCGGATCGCGCTGCCGGCCGGCGAGCGGCGCCGGCTGAGCATGCTGCTCACGCCGACCCGGCGCGGCGAGCGCCGGGTGGAGCAAGTCACGGTGCGCTCGGTCGGACCGCTCGGCCTGGCCGCCCGGCAGGCGACTCTCGCGGCGCCCGGCCGGATCCGTGTGCTGCCGCCGTTCCACTCCCGCAAACACCTGCCGTCACGGCTGGCTCGGCTGCGCGAGCTGGACGGCCGCACCGCGGTCATGCTGCGCGGCCAGGGCACCGAGTTCGACAGCCTGCGCGAGTACGTGCGCGGCGACGACGTGCGCTCCATCGACTGGCGGGCCACCGCCCGCCGCAGCAGCCCGAGCATGGCGCCGTCCCTGATGGTGCGCACCTGGCGGCCGGAACGCGACCGGCGCGTGGTGCTGGTGATCGACAGCGGACGCACCTCGGCCGCCCGCATCGCCGACGAGCCCCGGCTGGACACCGCCTTCGAGAGCGCCCTGCTGCTGGCCGCGCTGGCCTCGCACGCCGGAGACCGGGTCGACATGATCGCCTACGATCGGCTGGTGCGCGGCCGCGTGCAGGGCGCGGCCGGTGCCGAGCTGCTCAGCCGCATGGTCGAGGCGATGGCTCCGATCGAGCCGGAGCTGATCGAGACGGACTGGACGGCCGTGCCGTCGCTGGTGCGCGGCGTGACCAGCAGGCACGCGCTCGTCGTGCTGCTGACCAGCATCGAGGCGCCCGGCGCCGCCACCGGCCTGCTCGCCGTGCTGCCGGAGCTCACCAAACGGCACACCGTGGTCGTGGCATCCGTCACCGACCCCGCCGTGCGGGACGCGACCGCCACGCGCGGCACCCGGTCAGCGATCTACCGGGCCGCGGCGGCCGAGCGTGCACTGCTCGACGTGGAGCGCATCTCCGCCGCCATCCGGCAGTGCGGCGCCGAGGTGGTCACCGCAGCGCCGGCCGAACTGCCGCCGGCCCTCGCCGACCGCTACATCGCGTTGAAGGCGGCCGGTCGCCTCTAGCCCCGCCCGGTCCCCGTCGCAAGTCCGTTGAGAGCGGTCAAATGGCCGCTTTTCGACCCCGAAACCGGCCATTTGACCGCTCTCAACGGAACTAGGCGGCGGCGATGGTGTGCGCGCCGGCCTCGAACTCGGCCAGGTCGCCGGTCTCGCCGGAGCGGGCCGCCCGGCCGCCGACGAACAGCATGTAGAACAGGAACGCGCCGAGGGCGAGCGCACCGATGCCGATCTTGACCGGCCACGGCCACGGCGCCGGCGTGACAAAGCCCTCGATGATGCCGGAGACGAACAGGGCGATGGCCAGCCCGATCACGACCGTGAACATGGCGCGGCCCTCCGCGGCCAGCGCCTGCCCCCTGGTGCGGGCGCCGGGCACGATCCAGGCCCAGAAGATGCGCATGCCGGCGGCCGCGGCGACGAAGACGCTGGTCAGCTCGAGCAGGCCGTGCGGGGCGATGTAGAGCAGCATGGTGTCGCCCTCGCCGTGCGCGAACATGACGGCAGCCGTCACGCCGAGGTTCTGCGCGTTGCTGAAGATCACGGCGGGCACGTAGACGCCGAGCACGCCGAATGCGATGCACTGTGCGGCGATCCAGGCGTTGTTCGTCCACACCTGGCCGGCGAAGGATGCAGCGGGGTTGGCCGAGTAGTAGTCGACGAAGTCCTCGTCGGCGAGCTGCTGCAGCTGCGCAGCGGAGCCGAAGTTGGCCAACACCCGCGGGTCGCCGAGCGCCCACAGCGCGTACAGGGCGGCGATGAGCACGGTGGCCAGCGCGAAGACGAGGGTGAGCCAGCGCAGCCGGTACAGGGCGGCGGGCAGCTGCACGGCGAAGAAGCGCGGCAACTGGCTGAGCAGGTTGTCGCCGGTGCCGGTGAAACGGAGCCGGGCCCTGGAGAGGCTCACCGAGAGCCGGTCGCCCTGCACGGTCGATCCGGCCGTCGTCTTCAGCTGGGAGAGCTGCGCGGCACCGGCCTGGTACAGCTCGACCAGTTCGTCGGCCTCGGCCCCGCTCAGCCGCCGCTGGGCCGCGAGGGCGTCGAGGCGCTCCCAGCGGTCACGGTGGGCGGCGGAATAGGCGTCGAGATCCATCTGATTGAATACTAACCATGGCCGAGCCGAGCGCGCTGAACGAACCGCACCGAACGGATCTGCGGCGCGCGGATCCGCAGGCCGAGCCCGGTCAGGTCTTCACCGGCGAGGCCGTCGCCCTCGACGTGCACCCGGCCAGCGTTCTGCTGCGCGCGGGGGGCGCCATGATCGACGCCGTGGCCTACCTCGGCGGTTTCGCCGCCCTGGCCTGGGCCGTGGCTGCCGCCGCCGGCGACGGGTTGGACCAGTCGATGGCCACCGCGCTCTCCATCATCGGTCTGGTCACCGCGCTCGTCCTGGCGCCGACCATCGTCGAGACCGCCAGCGCCGGGCGCTCTCTCGGCAAGCTCGCAATCGGTGTCAGGGTCGTGCGCGATGACGGCGGCGCGATCGCGCTGCGCCACGCCTTCGTCCGCGCGCTCACCGGCGTGCTCGAGATCTACATGACACTCGGCGGCCTGGCCGTCACAGTGGGGCTGCTGAACCCGGACGGCAAGCGCCTCGGCGACATGCTGGCCGGCACGCACGCACAGATGGAGCGGGTGCCCCGCTACACCGCCGCCGCCCACGGCGTACCGCAGCCGTTGCAGGCCTGGGCGCAGGTGGCGGATGTCGCCACGCTGCCGGACCGGCTGCAGCGCCGCATCGCACAGTTCCTGGTGCAGGCTCCGCGGCTCTCGCCCGCCGCGCGGGCGCGTCTGGCCGGGGAGCTGGCGCGGGAGGCATCCCGCTACGTCTCGCCGCTGCCGCAGATCGAGCCGGAACTGTTCCTGGCCGGGGTCGCCGCCCTGCGCCGGCAGCGCGACGCCGCCGGGCTGGAGCTCACCGCCCGCAGGCTGGAGCGCCTCTCCCCCGTGCTGCACGGCCGCCCGCACGGCTTCCCCGAGCGCTAGCCCGGGCAGGCGCCGGCGCCCGCGTCATCCAGAAGCACGAAAACGCACCAACGGAGGCCCGTTGGTGCGTTTTCTTGCTTGTCGATTCGGGGCTAATAGCGGTAGTGGTCGACCTTGTACGGGCCATCGACGGGAACGCCGATGTAGGCGGCCTGCTCCGGCGAGAGCGTGGTCAGCCGCACGCCGAGGGGGTCCAGGTGCAGCCGGGCGACCTTCTCGTCGAGGTGCTTCGGCAGCACGTAGACGCCGACGGGGTACTTCTCCGGGTAGCACCACAGCTCGATCTGGGCCAGCACCTGGTTGGTGAAGGAGTTGCTCATCACGAAGGAGGGGTGGCCGGTCGCGTTGCCGAGGTTCATCAGGCGGCCCTCGCTCAGCACCAGCACGCTGCGGCCGGTCGGCAGGCGCCACTCGTGCACCTGCGGCTTGATCTGCACGCGCACGGCGCCGGGCAGCGCCTCCAGCGCGGCCATGTCGATCTCGTTGTCGAAGTGGCCGACGTTGGAGACGATGGCGAGGTGCTTCATCGCCAGGATGTGCTCGAGGGTGATCACGTTGAAGTTGCCGGTGCAGGTGACGAAGATGTCGACGTCGCCGACGACGTCCTCCAGCTGGGCGACCTGGTAGCCGTCCATGGCCGCCTGCAGCGCGCAGATCGGGTCGACCTCGCTCACGATGACGCGGGCTCCCTGGCCGCGCAGCGCCTCTGCTGCGCCCTTGCCGACGTCCCCGTAGCCGACGACGAAGGCCACCTTGCCGCCCATCAGCACGTCGGTGGCACGGTTCAGGCCGTCCGGCAGCGAGTGCCGGATGCCGTACTTGTTGTCGAACTTGCTCTTGGTGACCGAGTCGTTGACGTTGATCGCCGGGAACAGCAGCCCGCCGGACGCCGCCAGCTCGTAGAGCCGGTGCACGCCCGTCGTGGTCTCCTCCGTCACACCCTTGATCTCCGCGCTCACGCGTGTCCAGCGGTCGGTGGAGAGGTCGAGCGAACGGCGCAGGGTGTCAAGCACGACGCGGTACTCGGCGCTGTCGGCATCCGTCGTGCCGGGAACGGCGCCGGCCTGCTCGAACTCGCGCCCCCTGTGCACGAGGAGGGTGGCGTCGCCGCCGTCGTCGAGGATCATGTTCGGGCCGGACCAGCTCTCACCGGCGGCAGCGGCCTCAGCGCTCCAGTCGAAGATGCGCTCGGTGCACCACCAGTACTCCTCGAGCGTCTCGCCCTTCCAAGCGAAGACGGGAACGCCGGCCGGCGCCTCGACGGTGCCGGTGGGCCCGACGGCGATCGCGGCCGCGGCCTCGTCCTGGGTGGAGAAGATGTTGCAGCTGGCCCAACGCACCTGGGCGCCGAGAGCCGTGAGAGTCTCGATCAGCACGGCGGTCTGCACCGTCATATGCAGGCTGCCCGCGATGCGGGCACCGGCCAGCGGCTGCGACGCCCCGAACTCCGCACGCAGTGCCATCAGCCCCGGCATCTCGTTCTCGGCGAGGCGCAACTGGTGGCGGCCGGCCTCTGCGAGGGAGAGGTCGGCGACCTTGAACGGCAGGGCGGTGGAGGAGGCGGCAGTCATGGCGTCATTCTTGCAGCATCGCCGCTTCCTCGTCACGCGCCACATGCCGGCCGGGCTTGCTGGCGAGGCTCATATGCCGCACCACCTGCCAGCCAACGGGGGCAGAGAGCCGGTCGGCATGCCGACCACACAAGTCGTAACAATGCGGTTCCGCGGTCACGCTCAACGGGCCGAGCACCGCCATCGAGTCGGCGTAGTCGTAGGTGAGGGTGGCGACGGCGTTCTCGGAGCACGCGATCTTGGAGCAGGGCCTGTTCATGTCGACTCCAGCGTATCGCCAGAGCGCCCCGATTCCGGGTGAGGATGCCGGTATGGCCGCCTAGGATTGGGAACATGACCCGCTCCTCTCGTTCCCCCTCCGGCCGCGCCTCGTCCCGCGCTGCGGGCGGGTCGGCGCGCCGTGGGATCCGGGACCGGCACGGCCGGGGCCTGCGCTCCTCCGTCTCCGGCCCGTACCTGCCGATGCTGGGCGGCCGAATCGAGGTGTTCGAGGAGACGATCCTCTCCACCGCTGAGTACCTGCGCGGTGTCTGGCCCGCCGAGCTCGCCAACGTGCGTTTTGAGGTGGCAGCGGCCCCGGAGCAGGCGCTGCACGGCGACCACGTCGACCGCTGGCACGTCGACCAGCAGCGCGGCCGCATCGTGTTCTTCCGCGTGCCGATCCAGCGCATGAGCAAGCTGCACCACGACGACGCGCTGCATCGCCGGATGATGGTGGAGAGCTGCGTGTTCCGCGCCGTCGGCGACTTGCTCGGCAAGGACCCGTGGGATCTGGCCCCGGATCGCTTCCGGCACTTCTAGCCGCTTCCGGCCTGAGCGGCCGGTTCGCCGCCCCTAGCGGACGTACACGCCGATCGGCTGCGCCAGCGGCCCGGGCGGGCTGATGGTGAAGGATGCCAGCGCCGCGCTGCCCTGGTAGCTGACGCTCGCGCGCACGCCGTCCAGGCTCTCGCCCTCCAGCGTGTAACTGGCACCGGCATCCAGCGGCCGGATCAACGCGGAGCCGGCCGGCAGGCTGAGCGTGACGGGAGCCGCGCCCGGCTGCTGCAGCGTCACGGTCTGGGCCATGGTGCTCGGGTTGGCCAGGCGCAGGGTCGGCGCCGGGCCGTCGGCCACGGCGATGGCACTGTGGTCGCCGAGCGTGCCGGAGGCAGCGAACCAGGCGAAGTCCTCGCTGGCTGCCGACTTCTCGGTGCTGCGGGCGGCAGCAACGAGCGGAGCGTCGGAGTTCAACCGCACCGTGTAGCTGCCCGCGGTGAGATCGCCGAGCGGGATCTCAGAGGCGACGCCCGGCTCCAGGGTGACCGTGGTGGAGCTGCCGTTGCCGCCGTCCGCGTCGGCGGTGACGCTCAGCGTCACGTCGGCCGGCACGTCGCCCAGGCTGAGCACGCGCACGACGGCGCCGTCGTCATGGATGCCGCTCTCGTTGCTGCGCGTCGGGTCGATCAGGGCGGCCGGCACGATGAACCCGGCGATAACCTGCTCGAGGTCGGGGGCCGCCGTCGTGCCGACGAGGTCGATGCCGCCCGGAACGAGGCCGCGGATGACGCTCTGCTGCAGTGAGGCGACGACCTGGCCGCCGCGCGTGGCCACGTGCACGACCGGCGAGTTCAGGTTGGGTGCGAGACCGGCCAGGGCGACCACGCGCTGTGAACCGGGCTGTACCAGGATGCCCGTTGCTCCGGGTGCGTCGACGAGGCCGTTCTCGCCGTACACGGTCAGGTCGACCGAGGCAACGACGGCGGTGGGGTTGCTGAGCAGGATCAGGCTGGTCTGGCCGGTCGAGGTCGAGCCGGCAACGAGCCAGCCGTCCGAGCCGGCCTCAGCGCACCGGGCGGCTGCGAAGCCGGTGAGCGTCTCGGTCTGCGCCGTCTGGGACTGGGCGCCGGCCAACAGCGGGGCGTCGCTGGCCGCATCCTCCTGGGCCGGAACGCTGAGCACCAGCGGGGTGCCGGCTGCCTCGCCGGCGACGTTGTCTGGGATCTGCAGCGGGGAGACGGCAACGGCGTCCGGCGAGAGCGCGTTCACGCTGCCCGCGGCGTAAACGGTGTTCGCCGACCCGATCGATGAGGCGGCGGAGGCCGCGCTGGCGTCGGCGGCGAGGGTCAGCAGCGGCCCCGGGCAGACGCGTTGCTGCTCGGCGGCGGCCGGGGTCACCACGGTCTCGACGGGCTGCACACTCTGGCTCGGCCAGGGCAGCAGCACGGCCGCGGCGACCGTGGAGAGGGCGGCGGCGATACCGATCAACCCGGTCATCACCCGGGCGCCGGCCAGCGCCCAGCGGCGGCTAGTGCTCATCGTCTGGCTCATTCTCTCTGGCGGTTGTGGTCTCGGCGGGCGACTCGGCGGGCGTCTGGGCAGGCGTCTGGGCAGGCGTCTGGACGGGGGTCCTGCCGGTGCCCGCGGCGTCGGCCCGGCCGCGCGGCGCGTCACGGCCGGCTCCGGTGGGGATCGAGAGCAGCAGCACGAAGCCGAACACGGCGAGCTGCGTCCAGAGGACGGCCTGGCCGAGCCAGCCGCCGGCGTCGGGCGGGATGTCGCCGGCATCCGTCGCCCCGTCCGCGGCCTGGTAGCGCCACAGCGTGCCGAAATCTGTCTGGCCGACCGGGGCCAAGAGGGCGTTGCCGTCGAGCGAGCTGGCTGCCCGCCTGGCGGTGTCGCGCGCGTCGGCGCTGTCGGCGCCAGGGGCCAGCAGGACGAAGCGGATGCCGAGGGAGTCCAGGGCCGGCTGGGCATCGAAGCCGCTGCGCGAGCTCAGGTTGCCGGCCAGCTCGGCCAGCTCCTTCTCATCGGCGCTCAGCGTCGTGTCGGTCGCGAACAGCGTGGACTGGTCGTCGAGCCGGGTGCCCGAGCCGCGCTGCAGCTGGGCCAGCACGGCGCCTCCGCTCTGCGGGACCAGCACAAGGGTGCCGACCCGCGGGTCGGTCTGCGCCTCGGCCGTGACGAAGGCGGGCAGGATCCGCGCATCGCCGGCATGCACGGCGGACGGCAGCGGGGCGCCGGCGCCGAGGGCGAGCGAGGCCGCCAACGGCAGCACGGCCGTCACCAGGGCCAGGCCGGTGATGAACACCGGGGCGGTGGAGCCGCGGCCCAGCGCGTTCAGCCCGATGACGGTCGCGCCGATGAGGCCGGCCCAGTACAGGCTGAGGCCGGCGCCCGGCCAGAGCTGGATGCTCTGCTCACCGAGCGCCGTGACGCTGATCAGGGTCGCCGCGACGGCCGTCGCGAAGCCGAGCAACGCCGTCAGCAGTCCGAACAGGGCGAGCCGGGAGCCGGGAAGGAACAGGGCCAGCAGGGCGAGCACGGCCAGCGGGGCGAGCAGGATCGGCACCAGCAGCGGAACGCTGGCCCCGGGCAGGCCGATGGCACCGAGGAACGCACCCCAGCCGCCGAAGTCGCCGTTCGGGAAGCCGAGCACCAGCTGCCAGCTGGATGCGCCCGCTCCGGGCAGCGGCACGCCGGGGTCGGCGAGCAGCGCCCACCAGTTGGCCCGCAGGGCCTGGTCGAGCACGAGGGGGCTGCCAGCACGGCGGCGGGGATCGGGATTCCGATGAAGCGCATGATGCCGCGGCCGCTGAACGCCACGGCGAGCACCCAGAGCACCAGGAGTGCGGGGGTGAGCGAGGGCACGCAGGCCACGATCGCGGCGAACAGCAGGGCGGATGCCGCCGATGCCGACCAGGAGCGACCGGCTGCGGCCGCGGCGAAGAACAGCCACGGCAGCAGGATGTGCGCGATCATCGGGGCCGGGCGGCCGTCGGCGATCGCGCTGAGGAAGGTGGGGGCGAACATCCACAGCACGGCGGCCAGCGCGCGCAGCGAGCCGCGGCCGGTCAGTCGGGCGGCCGCGAGCCAGGCGCCGAGGGCGGCCAGCGGCAGCGCGGCGAAGTAGAGGCAGAGCAGGAACGCGGACGGCGACCAGAAGGTGAGCGAGCCGAGCACCGCCAGGACGGCGGCGAACGGGTCGGCCGCTCCGACGAAGCCGGTGCCGATGTCGCGCCAGCCGTAGCCGATGTTCTGCCAGAGTGCGGCAGGGCCGTGCACCGGCAGCAGCCCGCCGCCGACGAGAGCGGATGCCCCGAGCATCGGGGCGAGCAGGGCAATCCCGGCGACCGTGGCCCCGATGAGGGTCCAGGCACCGCCGCTGCTCAGGAAGGCGAGCTCGCTGCGGGAGCCGCGAGCGAGCGTGCGGCGCTGTTCACGCAGCAGGGCGCGGCGTCTGCGCACCTCGGCACCCGGCATCCGGAGCGAGGCGATCGCGCCCCAACCCAGCGTGCGGTTGCGTCGGAGCACGCGACGGGCGGCCGGCACCCGGAGGCCGGAGAAGGCGGCGGCGAACGCGGCCCCGAACTCGGCCCCGATGGAGCCGGGCTCTTTGCGCATCAGCCGGAGGAAGGCGCGCAGGAAGGCCAACGGCACCAGCGACAGCCAGTGCGGCAGCAGCGCGGCGGCGGGCGCGTAGACCAGCCGGCGGTGCAGTTGGGCCTGTCGGCGCAACCTCACCCGGCGGCGCTGCGCGCTGCCCTCAGGCGAGCGGTCCGCCCCGGCGATGCCGTCGCCGGCGACGGCCACCCGTGCGGCCGGAACGAGCGCGACACGGTGACCGGCGAGTCGGGTGCGCACGCAGAAGTCGAGCGCGTTGTCGACGACCGGCAGAGCGGGGTCGAAGCCGCCCAGGCTCCGCCAGATCGCCTGGCGCACCAGCATGCCGGCCGGAGCCACGCCGAGGACGTCGCTCAGGCCGTCGTGCTGGGCCTGGTCGAGCTCCTCGCCGACGACGGTCACGGTCGCGCCGTAGCGAGTCATCGTCTCGCCGAACTCGCGGATGTAGTCGGCGCGTTCCCAGTCCATCAGCTTCGGTCCGACGACCGCGACGGAGGGGGCGACCTCGAGCGCGTTGACGAGGGCGGCCAGGGCGCCGGGCTCGGGCGCCGTGTCCTGGGCGAGCAGCCAGAGCAGCTCGCCGCCGTTCGTCGCGCCGTTACTTTCCGAGCTCGTTTCGCCGCTCAGCCGCACGGCCGCCTTGACGGCGTCACCGAAGCTGAGATCGGCTCCGGCCGAGACCAGCTGGGTCGGACCGTAGGCGGCGAGCAGCTGCGCGGTGGTGTCGGTCGAGCCGCAATCGACCATGATCACGGAGTCGGGACGTCGTGTCTGTGCCGCGAGCGCCGCCAGCGTGCGGTCCAGATGTTGGGCGCCGTTGCGCGCGATGAGGATGGCGGTAACTCGGGGAGACATATCGGGACAAGCCTAGGTTGCGCGCGAAGGATCGCCATGAGGCGAGGTAGGCGCGCCGCAAACTCGGCGCCCCAATCTCACTGGCCCGTTCGCTAGCTGGCGCGCTTGCGCAGCTTCCGGCGCTCGCGTTCGGACAGTCCGCCCCAGATGCCGAAGCGCTCATCGTTGGAGAGCGCGTACTCCAGGCATTCCGTGCGCACCTCGCAGGCACCGCAGATCTTCTTCGCGTCCCGGGTGGAGCCGCCCTTCTCAGGGAAGAACGCCTCCGGATCGGTCTGCGCGCACAGGGAATCCGTCTGCCAGGCCAGTGGGTTGCCGTCGTCACTGTGCGTCCTGACCCCCGGAACGCCCAAATTGACAGGATCAATGAACCAGTCCTCGGGTACCCCCGGACGATATTCGGTTACCGACATACCGTCTCCCACCCTTCTTGTCCACGCACCTGCACGGCGCGTCCGAACTAATTACACCGGTGTGATTAGGGTGGCGTCAAGTCTGGGAGCATAAACCCTCAACTCAATATCGAGAGTTCGACGCGCCGGATCTGTCGGACGGTCGTCAGACGGCGACGCGGCGTGCCTCCCAGGCGCTCCGCACCATGTCGCTCAGGCTGTGTCGCATCTGCCAGTTGAGGTCGCGGCGGGCGCGCTCGCCCGAGGCGACGATCCGGTCGGGGTCACCGGCCCGGCGCGGGGCGATCTCCGGAGAGAACGGGATGCCGGTGACGGCCGCCATCTCGCTCATGATCTCGCCGACCGAGACGCCGTCGCCGCTGCCCAGGTTGTAGACGGGCTCGAGCGGCTCCCCCGCTTGCAGCCGCTCCGCGGCGGCGACGTGGGAGAGCGCCAGGTCGGCCACGTGGATGTAGTCGCGCACACAGGTGCCGTCCGCGGTGGCGTAGTCGTTGCCGTTGATACGCGGGGTGCGACCGTCCAGCAGCGCGTCGAACACCAGCGGGAACAGGTTGTGCGGGCTGGTGTCGTAGAGGCCGTCGTGGCCGGAGCCGACCACGTTGAAGTAGCGCAGCGAGGTGTGGGCCAGGCCGGTCGCAATACCCTCGTCGCGCAGCAGCCACTCGCCGATGAGCTTGCTCTCGCCGTACGGGGATTCCGGCGCCTTCGGGGTGTCCTCTGTGACGAGCGGGGTGTTCGGCGTGCCGTAGACGGCGGCGCTGGAGGAGAACACGATGCGGTTGACGCCGGCATCCTGCATCGCCTGCAACAGCACGGTCGTCGCGGTCACGTTCTGCTCGTAGGTGTGCAGCGGGCGCTGCACGGAGACGCCGGCGTATTTGAAGCCGGCGACGTGCACGACACCGTCGATGACGTTCTCGGCGAACAGGCGGCCGAGCAGTGCGGCGTCGAGGATGCTGCCGCGGTAGAAGGGGACGTCGGCGGGCACGAACTCGGCGTGGCCGCTGGAGAGGTCATCGACAATGACGACGTCGATGTTGTCTGCGAGGAAGGCCCGCACGACGTGTGAGCCGATGTATCCCGCGCCGCCCGTTACCAACCACGCCATTGATTCTCCTTCTCGAGTGCGTTCCGCGGAGCCAGCCGCAGGCCAGCCTCCACTGTATTGCAGCGACGATAGCCGTCGCGTCGCACCGCGCTGGCCGCACCGACGATGGCCCAGATCCCGAGGGCCGCCATAAACAGGAGAATGATCATGGCAGAAATCCTTGCCCTTGTGACTTCCTGCCACGAGTGGCAGAATTGCCAGCATTCGTCGAGTTCCTGCCAGCTGGCGGCATCCGCTGCCACCCGGCGGTCGTCCACACACGGAGGTTCCCATGCTCAACAAGGTCGTCTGCGTCGCACTGCCGGGCATGGCCCCGTTCGAGTTCGGGGTGGTCTGCGAGGTGTTCGGCATCGACCGCTCCGACTGCGGCGGCCCGCGCTTCGACTTCACCATCGTCGCGGCCGAGCCGGGCCCGATCCGCACGAAGCTCGGCTTCGACATCGTCGTGCGGGACGGCCTCGACGCCGCCGCCGACGCCGACCTCGTCGTGATCCCTGCCTACCTCGGTGTCGACATCTGCGACGAGGTCACGACCGGCGCCCACCCCGAGATCCTGCGCCTCGTGCGCGACGCGGAGGCGCGCGGGGCCTGGGTGCTCAGCGTCTGCAGTGGGGCGTTCCTGCTCGGCGAGGCCGGGCTGCTCGACGGCCGGCGCAGCACGACGCACTGGATGTACACCGACACGCTCGCCGAACGCTTCCCCGCGACGACCGTCGACGCCGACGTGCTCTTCGTCGAGGACCGCCGCGTCGTCACCGGGGCCGGCACCGCGGCCGGCATCGACGCGGCGCTGCACATCGTGCGGCGGGAGCTCGGCGCATCCATGGCCAACAACATCGCCAGGCGCATGGTGGTGCCGCCGCAGCGCGACGGCGGGCAGTCCCAGTTCATCCAGCTGCCGGCCGCAACGCCGAACGATTCATTGGCCGGTGTGACCGAGTGGATGCTGCAGCACCTCGACCAGGAGCAGACCGTCGACCAGCTCGCCCGCACCGCGCTCATGTCGCCGCGCACCTTCGCCAGGCGGTTCCGCGCAGAGCTCGGCACCACTCCGACGGCGTGGCTCAACCGGCAGCGCCTGCTGCGCGCGCAGCAGTTGCTCGAAGAGAGCGAGTTGAGCCTGGAGGTGATCGCCGGCGACACCGGGTTCGGCACGGCCTCCGTGATGCGGCACCACTTCGTCAAGGTGCTGCAGACCACGCCGATGGCCTACCGGCGCACCTTCGGTTCGCGCACCGACCAGCGCGAGCTGCTCAACGTCGACTGAGGCAGGCGCAGGCCCGGGAACTAGCCGACGGTGGCCAGGAACAGCGTGCCGGCGCCGGTGACGGCCAGCTCGCCCTCCTCCGGGGTGATGAACACCGATCCGCCCCGCTCCACCGTGGTCGCGCCGCGGTCACCGCTGATCTGCAGCGCTCCCGACGTGCAGAGGGCGATCGCCGGGCCGTTGAGCGTGACAGGGGTTGCCGGCTGTGCGGCCAAACGCTCGATGGAGTGCAACACGAAATCGCTGACATCTGGGCGGTAGACCAGCGCACCGGGATGCGGGTTCTCCGGCACCAGCAGCGGCACAGGCACGGGATCGAAGCTGAGCACGTGCAGCAGCTCGTCCACGTCAATGTGCTTGGGCGTCAGCCCACCACGCAGCACATTGTCGCTGGCGGCCATCAGCTCGATGCCGAGCCCGTCCAGGTAGGCATGGATGTTGCCGGCCGGCAGGTAGAGCGCCTCCCCCGGCCCCAGGGTGACCCGGTTGAGCAGCAGGGCCAGCACGATGCCGGGGTCGCCGGGGTAGGCGTCGGCCAGCGTGAGCACGGTGGCGAACTCGGGGGCGAATTCGCCGACGGCGAGGGTCTCGGATGCGGCGAGCGCCACAACCCGCTCGACCAGCCTGTCCACCTCGCCAGAATCCGCGCTGCGACCGTCGCGCAGCAGCCACTCGACGGCGTCCCGCAGCCCGTCCGGACCGGACAGCCGCACCTCCAGCGCATCCAGCGGAGCAGGCTGTGGCTCACCGCTCTCCGCATCCGCGCGCCGCAGCTCGGCCAGGATGCGCTGCACGTCGGCCAGCGCGCGGAAGCCACAGAGCGCCTCGAACCGCTCGCTCAACGCCACGATCAGCTCCGGCTTGTGGAAGGCGTCCTTGTAGTTGCGGTCCGGCGCGTCCACGGCGATGCCCGCCTCGTTCTCGAGCGCGAATCCGGCCCGTGCCTGCTCCGGCGATGGGTGGGCCTGCAGCGACAGCGGACCGCCGGCCGCGAGCACCTTGAGCAGGAACGGCAGGCGTTCGCCGTGCTCGGCGATGCTGCGCTCCCCCAGCGTCGCCGCCGGGTCTGCCCGCACCAGCTCCGGCAGCGTCGCCGGCTCGCCTGCCTGGGCGCCGACGATCACGCTCGGCGACGCGGGGTGGGCGCCCAGCCACAGCTCGGCCTCCGGCGCGCCGCTCGGCGTGTGCCCGAGCAGCCCGGCGATCGCCGAGCTGGAACCCCAGGCATAGTCGCGGGGCGTATTGGAGATTGCTACAAACATGGTGGGTCCGATCAGGCTGGCTTCAGCCCAAACTACCAAGCGACTCCGAGCTCTGCGGACCCGCCGCCTATGCTGGCCCCACGTCACCGTCCGGCCCCTGGCAGCAGGGGCCGCTGTATGCAATGGAGCAGAGCATGACCTTCCAGCCCCTCGTGTCCGACTTTTACAGCTACGAGTCACTGCTCTCCGAGCCGGAGCAGCAGGCCATCATGGCGCTCCGCGGCTACCTGGAGTCCGAGGTGCGGCCCATCATCGGCGGCTACTGGGAGCGCGCGGAGTTCCCGACGCAGATCGTGCAGCCGCTGGCAGACCTGGGCGCGTTCAGCTTCGCCTGGGACGAGACCCGGCCGTTCGAGAACTCGGCGGTATTCCGGGGCTTTGTGGCGTTCGAGATGGCCAGGGTCGACGCCTCCGTCGCGACCTTCGCCGGCGTGCAGAACGGCCTGTGCTGCGGCTCCATCTCGGTGTGCGGCTCCGCGGAGCAGCGCGCGGAGTGGCTGCCCCGGCTGGCATCCGGCGAGCTCATCGGCAGCTTCGGCCTGACCGAGCCGCAGAGTGGATCGGACAGCGCGCAGGGCCTGGCCACGACGGCCCGCCGCGACGGCGACAACTGGGTGCTGAACGGCGCCAAGCGCTGGATCGGCAACGCCACCTTCGCCGACGTGACCGTCATCTGGGCGAAGGATGTCGCAGACAACCATGTCAAGGGCTTCATCGTGCCGACCAGCACGCCGGGCTTCAGCGCGCGCAAGATCGAGGGCAAGATCGCCCTGCGCCCCGTGCAGAACGCCGACATCACGCTCGAGGACGTCGTCGTTCCCGAGTCGCTCCGGCTGGCGAACGCGAACTCGTTCAAAGACACCGCCAAGGTGCTGCGGCTGACCAGGGCAGAGGTCGCCTGGGCGGCCGTCGGCGTGGCGGCCGGCGCCTACGAGGCGGCCGTCGCCTATTCGAAGGAGCGGGTGCAGTTCGGCAAGCCGATCGGCTCGCACCAGCTCGTACAGGACCTGCTCTCCAAGAGCCTCGGCAACATCACCGCCTCGCTCGGCATGGTGGTGCGCGTGTCGGAGATGCAGGATGCCGGCCAGCAGCGCGATGAGCACTCGGCACTCGCGAAGGCGTTCACCACGTCCCGCATGCGGGAGAGTGTCGCATGGTGCCGCGAACTGTTCGGCGGCAACGGCATCGTGCTCGACTACGAGGTCGCCCGTTTCTTCGCCGACGCCGAGGCGCTCTACTCCTACGAGGGAACCCGCGAGATGAACGCGTTGATCGTCGGCCGCAGCATCACCGGGCAGGCGGCATTCGTCTGAGCCGCTGCCCGCGCCGCTCCCCTCCGCTGCACCGTTCCCCTGCCCGAGTTCGATAGCCTTGTGCCATGATGCAGCCGGGCCGTAGCCGTTTTGCCGTGCACACGCTGGCAACGGCGCTGCTGTTCACGGCGCTCGCCGGCCAGTTCTGGCGCAACCTTCTCGGCTGGTGGGGTTGGGGCGCGCTTGTGCTGCTGCTGCTCGCCGCCAGCGTCGTTGCCCTGCTGCGCCTGAAGCCCGAGTGGCTGAACGGCCGCACGCTGTGGCGGCGGACCCCGGTCAGCCTCTGGCTGTTCCTCGGCCTCGCGGTGCTCTCGCTGGCGTGGTCGTTCTATCCCGGCGCCACGGCCGTCGGCATCCTGGCCCAGCTGGCCACAACCGTGCCGGCACTCCTGCTCGGGCTGTGCCTGACCTGGCCCGAGTTCCTGCGGGCGCTCGGCGCCGCCCTCCGCTGGCTGCTCGGCCTCTCCCTGCTGTTCGAGCTCTGGGTCGCCGTCTTCGTCGGCGGGCCGGTGCTGCCCTTCTTCACCGACTACGAGGGCAAGATCCCCGCTGCGTTCTATTGGTCGCGCGGGCTGCTGTTCCAGGGCGGCCCGATCGAGGGCATCGTCGCCAACCGCAACCTGCTGGCGGCGGCAGCGCTGCTGGCGTTGATCGTCTTCGCCGCCCAGCTGGCGGCGCGCACGGTGCGGCGCGGGCCCGGCATCGCCTGGCTGGCCATCGCCGTGCTGACGCTCGGCCTGACCCGCTCCGCCACCGTGCTGATCGCGGCCGTCGTGGTCGCCGTCGCGCTCGGCTTCGCGCTCTGGGCCCGCCGGGTCGGCCCGGAGCGGAGGCGCCCCGTCTACCTGACCGCCGGCGGCCTCGTCGTGGTCGGAGGGGTGTTCGGCTCGCTCCTCTGGGGCCCGCTGCTGGGTGCGCTCGGCAAGAGCGAGGACCTGACCGGCCGCTTCGACATCTGGTCGGCCGTCACCGAGCTCGCGTCCCAACGCCCCGTCGCCGGCTGGGGCTGGGTCAGCTACTGGGCGCCGTGGGTGGAGCCGTTCGACGATCTCGCGGTCCGCAAGGGAGTCACCTACCTGCAAGCGCACAGCGCCTGGCTCGACGTCTGGCTGCAGCTGGGCGTCATCGGCGTTGTACTGTTCGCCGCCCTCGTCATCGGCACGCTCTGGCGCAGCTGGTTCCTCGCCGTCGACCGCCCCCGTGACTCGCTCGCCGACGACCGGCCGTATGCGGCATCCGCCCTGGTTCCCTTCCTGCTGATGATCGCGCTGCTCGTGCAGAGCTTCACCGAGAGCCGGATCCTGATCGAGGGCGGCTGGATGATGCTGGTCGCGCTCGCCCTGATCACGAAGCGCAACCTCCGCCGCGTCGAGACGATGCCTTAAGGCATGGAGGCCATCCGACGCACTGTGTTGCCACCGGCGGTGGCCCACCTGCTGGGCTCTGCCCGTTTCGCCTCCGCACTCACGCTGTGCATCCTGGGCACGGCGTTCGGCACCCACCTGCTGCGGGCGACGATGGGCTGGGCAGGGTTGCTGGCGATCCTCATCACCCTGGTCGCGTTGGCCACCCTCTCCCTGCTCTCCCGCCGGGAGAGCATCGACTGGTACGGGCTGCCGCCGATCACGATCCTGGTGTTCCTCGGCTGGAGCATCCTGTCGGTGTTCTGGAGCACGACGACATTCACCAGCGGCGGCCGGGTGCTCTACCTGCTCCTGTTCACCGCGCTCGCCGTCTACCTGACGCTGGTGCGCGACACGATCCAGCTGGTGCGCGGCCTCGGCGATGTGCTGCGGGTGCTGCTCGGACTCTCACTCACCCTCGAGGTGGTCTCCGGTCTGCTGCTGGACCTGCCCATCGCCTTCCTCGACATCCAGGGCAACATCGCGTCGTTCGGGCCGCTGCAGGGCGTCTTCGGCAGCCGCAACCAGCTCGGTCTGGTGGCCCTGATCGGTCTGATCACCTTCTCCATCGAGTTCATGACCCGTTCCGTGCCCCGGATGCAGGCCGTGTTCTCGATCGCGCTGGCCACCCTGCTGGTGCTGTTCTCTGGCTCGCCGGTGACGTTCGGGGCGTTCTTCGTTGTCGGTGTGGCCGCGCTGGCGCTGGCCGGCATCCGCCGGGTGCCCGCCGCCAGCCGGATGTACTGGCAGCTCGGCCTGCTCGCCGCGGTCACGATCCTGGGCGCGGTGCTCTGGCTGCTGCGGTCCAGCATCCTGAACGTGCTCAACGCCGGCAGCGAGTTCGAGGTGCGCACCGCGCTCTGGCGTGAGATCCTGCGCTACACGCAGCTGAACTCCCTACAGGGCTGGGGCTGGGTGGGAGCCTGGCAGCCGACGTCGCCGCCCTACCTCTGGCTCAACCTGGCCACGGGGGTTCGCAGAGCTCGGCGCTCAGCGCCTTCTTCGACGTGTACTTCCAGCTCGGCCTGGTCGGGCTGATCTCGTTCATCGCCCTCGTCGGCTTCGCCCTGGTGCGCTCCTGGCTGCTGGCCAGCGAGCGGCGCAGCACGGTGTACGTCTGGCCTGCGCTGGTGGTGCTCGCCCTCACCGTCACGTCCCTCGCCGAGAGCACGGTGCTCGGTGAGTACGGCTGGATGCTGCTCATCGTCTGCGCGATCAAGGCCTCGCAGGCCATGAGCTGGCGTGATGCGCTGCGCCGCCACGAGCCGGAGCCGATCCCCGAGGAGTAGTGGCGCCGGCTACTGGCGCAGTGCGGCCAGGTCGTGCGCGGCCATCCGTGCCACCAGCTCGTCAAACTCGACGCTCGGCTGCCAGCCCAGGAGCTCCCGGGCCTTGCTCGCGTCGCCGCACATCTCCGGGGCGTCGCTCGGCCGGGCGAACCGCGGGTCGAGCCCGACGTGACGCTGCCAGTCCTCGATCCCAACGGCACGGAACGCCGCGGCGACGAACTCGCGCACCGTGTGCGCCCGCCCCGTCGCGATCACGAAGTCGTCGGCCTCCGGGGCTTCTGCCATGCGGATCAGCGCGTCGACGTAGTCCGGCGCCCAGCCCCAGTCGCGGCGCGCGTCCAGATTGCCGAGCATGAGGGTGTCGGACTGGCCGGCGGCGATCAACGCCGCGCCGCGGGTGATCTTGCGGGTGACGAAGGTCTCTGGCCGTCTGGGCGACTCGTGGTTGTACAGCACGGCCGCCGAGGCGCCCAGCCCGCGGGCGCGGTAGACCCCGACGGCGTGGTGCGCGAAGGCCTTCGCCGCCCCGTAGGGCGAGACGGGCCGGATCGGAGTGTCCTCGTTCTGCGGCAGTTGGCTGGCCGCGCCGAAGATCTCGGCGCTGGACGCCTGCACGAAGCGCACCGGTGTGCCGGAGGCCTCCTGCAGCTGCCAGGCCGCATCGAGCAGGGTCACGGCGGCGACCCCGGTCAGTTCGGCGGTGAGCACCGGCTGCTGCCAGGACTGGGCGACGGAGCTCACCCCGGCCAGGTTGAAGATCACGTCGGGCGCCACGTCGGCCACGACGGCCCGCAGGCGTGCCTCGTCGGCGAGGTCGCCGGTGTGCGTGATGACCCGCGGGTCGATGGGCTGTTCGTGCGCGGCGGATGCCGCCCGCACCAGCCCGTGCACGGCCCAGCCGGCGGCGAGCAGGCTCTCGCTCAGATAGCTGCCGTCCTGGCCGGAGACGCCGGTGACGAGTGCGGTGCGCATCAGCGGGCCAGGGCGGCCTGCTCGCGCAGGTCGTTCTCCACCATCATGCCGATGAGCTCCGGGAAGGCGACGGTGGGCTTCCAGCCGAGAACGGTCCGCGCCTTGGTCGCGTCACCGATGAGCAGGTCGACCTCGGCCGGGCGCATGAAGCGCGGGTCCTGGGTGACGAACCGCGACCAGTCCTCGATGTCGGCCGCGGCGAATGCGGCGTCCAGCAGGTCACGGATGGAGTGCGTCTGGCCGGTGGCCACGACGTAGTCGTCGGCCTCCGGCTGCTGCAGCATGCGCCACATCGCCTCGACGTAGTCGCCGGCGAAGCCCCAGTCGCGCTCCGACTCGAGGTTGCCGAGCGCGAGGGAGTCCTGCAGGCCCAGCGAGATGCGGGCGACGGCCTGCGTCACCTTGCGGGTGACGAACTCCGGCCCGCGCCGCGGGGACTCGTGGTTGAACAGGATGCCGCTGGAGGCGTGCATCCCGTAGGACTCGCGGTAGTTGATCGTCATGTAGTGGCCGAACACCTTGGCGACGCCGTAGGGCGAGCGCGGCCAGAGCAGGGTGTCCTCGCGCTGCGGAACCTGCTGCACCTTGCCGTACATCTCGGAGGAGGACGCCTGATAGAACCGCACCTTGCCGATGTCGTCGCCGGCGTAGAGCCGAGTCGCCTCGAGCATGTTGAGCACGCCCTTGCCGGTGACGTCGCTGGTCAGGCTGGCGTTCTCCCACGAGTAGGCGACGAACGAGATCGCACCCAGGTTGTACACCTCGTCCGGCTGGGAGAGGGAGAGCACGCGCACCAGGCTGGAAACGTCGGTGAGGTCACCGGTGAGCAGCGTGACCTCGGGGATCGTGTCGCGCACCAGCTGGTACTTGGGGTTGTTCTGCCCGCGGATGAGTCCGAACACCTCGTAGCCCTTCGACACGAGGAGCTCGGCGAGGTACAGGCCGTCTTGGCCGGTGATTCCGGTGATGAGGGCGCGAGTCATGGTGTCCTTTGCGATCAGTCGGCGAGCGAGGGCCGCACAGTTGGGTTCAGTCTATTGTTTGCGAATCGGGCTGTTGCTGGCTATTCGGGTGCTGGCTATTCGGGCTGCAGCAGGTCGCGCACGACGTCTTGCAGTCCGAGCCCGAAGCGGTCGTAGCCGCCGGCACGCCAGGCACGCCACACCGGGCCGATCCGCCGCAGCCGTGCGGCGGGGTAGCTGCTGCGCCGCCGTTCATGCGCGAGTTTCTGCTGCACCAGCCGCACGCGCTCTGCGCCCGGCGGCGGGCTGAACTCCGGCATCCGCTCGGCGAGGGCCTGGGCGCGGGCCAGAAGGCGTGCATTGCGGGCGGCCCGGGGCGTCCGCAGCCGGGCGAGAGCGCCGGTGGCCGTCAGACTGGTGGCGCCGATCTGGTTGCGACCGTGCTGGCGGTAGTCGATCAGCGGGCGGTCCAGCATGAGGATGTCGTTCTGGGCGGCTGCCACGATCGCCAGCCACTCGTCATGCACCCAGGCCGCCGGGAACGGCGCGCTGCGCTGAACGAGCCCACGGCGCAGGGCCGCGGTGGCCCCGGTGACGACGTTGCGCCGCAGCAGCGCGTCGAAGGCGCGCCGCCCGGCCAGCAGTTCCCGTTCGCGGCGCGAGAGGCCGAGCGTTTCGAACAGCAGCGGCCCGAGCGGGGCGCCCTGCGCGTCGACCATCCGGGCGTCGCTGAAGACGAGGTCGACCCCGGGCTGCGCCTCGAAGGCGGCCACGATCACGCCGAGCTTGTCCGGCTGCCAGACGTCGTCCTGGTCGCTGAGCATGAGGATGTCGCCGGTGCAGGCGGAGAGCGCCTGCTCGAAGTTGGCCGTCACGCCGAGGGCGGGCTCGTTCCGCAGCACCGTGACGGTGGGAACGGTCCGGCCGCCTGCCGCCCACTCGGCCAGCGTCTCCTCGAGCACCGCGATGGTGTCATCCGTCGACGCGTCGTCGGAGACGACGATCTCGCCGGCGGGGACTGTCTGGTTCAGGATGCTGAGCAGCTGCTCGCGCAGGTAGTCGGCGCCGTTGTGCGTGCACAGGGCGACCGAGACGGTGAGCGAGGTCGGCGAGGCCATCATGGGCGTCGCTTCAGGCCCACTCCGAGCACCCCGAGGAACATCCCGGCCATCATGGTCTGGGCGCCGAGCATCATCACCAGGCTGGCGAGCACGGACACGCGGACGGTGACGGTGGCGTCCAGCTCACCGAATCCGCTGCTGCTCCACTGCACGAGCTGGACGATGGCGATCACGAGGCCGATGACGAACAGGATGGCGCCGGCGAGCGCCCCGCTCTCCAGGCTGATCCGCTTCTCCAGTTTGTCGAAGCTGCGGCTGCGCGGGATCCGGAAGCCCTCGCGTTGGGCGTAGATCTTGGTGAGGATCGCGAACAGGATCGCCTGATAACCGACGACGGTGAGCGCGGCCAGGTAGACCTGCGTCGCGCCGTCGAAGCCGACGGAGCCCAGCATGAACGGACCGAACGCGATCGAGAGCGTGCCGATGAGGCCGAGGAAGAACGCGACCGAACCGGGCCAGAGGAACAGCCAGCGCGGGCTGAAGATCAGCAGGAATCGCAGGTGGCGCCAGCCGTCGCGCCAGCTGCGCAGGTGCGGCGGGCGGCTGCGGCCGTCCTTCTTCAGGGTGGTGGGCACCTCGCTGACGCGCAGCCCACCGAGGGTGGACTTGACGACGACCTCGCTGGCGAACTCCATGCCGGTGGTCTGCAGGTGCAGGTCGAGCATCGACTGTCGGCGGAATCCGCGCAGGCCGCAGTGGAAGTCCTTGATCGGCGAGCGGAAGAGCACGCGGCCGATCCAGGACAGCACGGGGTTGCCGAGGTACTTGTGCAGCGGCGGCATGGCGCCGGGCTCGATGCCGCCGCGGAAGCGGTTGCCCATCACCAGCTCGTCGCCGGCGCGCAGCCGTTCGACGAAGTTATCCAGCGCGGAGAAATCGTAGCTGTCATCCGCGTCGCCCATGATGATGTAGGTGCCGCGAGCCGCCTCGATGCCGCCCATCAGCGCGCTGCCGTAGCCCTTCTCGGCGATGTCGACGACGCGTGCCCCGTGGTCGCGGGCGATCTGCTGGGAGCCATCCGTGCTGCCGTTGTCGGCGATGAGCACCTCACCGACGACACCGCTTCGCTGCAGGTAGCCCTGCGCCTTGTCGATGCAGACGGCGAGCGTCTCCGCTTCGTTCAGGCAAGGCATCAAAATGGTGAGCTCGATGGTGTCGGTAGACGTCACGGGGTGCAGGGTTCCTTTGGATTGGCACTAACGGGCGCTCCGATCATATCTGCTCGCCCTCCGCACCAACTCCGAGGCCCCGGGATGCGATAGTTGGTCATACACGGCCGGGCGCTCGACCTGCCCGCCGGGAAAGAGCCGCATTCCGTGAGTCTGACAATCGATGTCGTGGTGCCCGTCTACGGCAATTGGCCCATCACCGAATCGTGCCTGCTGCACCTGCGCGCCCAGAGCGTGCGGCACCGAGTCATCGTCGTCGACGATGCCGGGCCGGATGACACGCTGGAGCGCCTCGCCACCGGATTCCCGGAGGTCACGGTGATCGCGCTGGAGCAGAACCTCGGCTTCGCCGGTGCCTGCAACCGCGGCCTCGCTGCTGCCACGGCCGACATCGTCGTGCTCGTCAACAACGACGTCGACGCCGAGCCGGAGCTGCTGGAGCGCCTCACCGCGCCGTTCGGCGCTGACCAGCGGCTCGGCAGCGCCACCCCGCTGCTGTTCAAGCCGGACGGCCGGGTCGACGCCTACGGCATCTGCGCCGACGTCACCCTCTCCGGCTTCGTCCGCTTCAACGGCGCAACCGCCGAGACGGCCGTGCGGGACGGCGGCGAGGGCGGGGCAGGGCACGCCCTGCTCGGCCCGTACGGTGCGGTCGCTGCTTACCGGCGGTTCGCGCTTGAGCAGGTCGGCGACTTCGACGAGGGCATCAAGATGTACGGAGAAGAACTCGACCTCGCGTTGCGCCTGCGCGCGGGCGGCTGGTCGACGATCGCCGTTCCGGATGCCAGAGGCACCCACCTGGGCGGTGCGACCTCCGGTCGCGGCTCAGCCAGCCAGCGTCGGAAGGCCGGCTACGGCCGGGGCTACCTGCTGCGGGCCTACGGCGTGCTGCGCGGCCGCCACGCGCTCCGCGCCCTGGTCACCGAGGCCATTGTCTGCGCCGGCGACCTCGTGCTCTCACGCGACCTGGCGTCCACACGCGGCCGCATCGCCGGCTGGCGCGCCGGGGCCGCCGCCGGGCCGCGGTCCAGGGACATCCCCGGCGTCGACCGCGGCATCGGCTTCATCGAGTCGCTCCAGTTGCGCGTCGGCGATCGGCAGGGCTAGGCCGTGTCCGTCGAACTGCCCCCGCAGATCCGCCTGCGCCAGGCGGCCCTCTCGCTCATCACCCTCGTCGGCGGCGTCTCGCTGGCCGCCATCCCGGCCGCCACGATCTCGATCTCCTCCCGCATCTTCACGATCCAGGAGCAGGGCGCCATCGCCGTCGCGATCATGGTCGCCACCTTCGCCGGGCAGCTGACCTTCGCCGCCGTCGTCGAGTCCCGGCTGAGCTCGGCGGCCACCGAGCGCCGGGTGACGTTCCCGCTCTGGCTCGCCGCGCTGTCGATCCTCACAGCGCTCGTGCTGGCCTTCAACTACCAGAACGCGGTGCTGCTGTGCATCGCGCTGCCCGTGCTGCTCGCCTCGTTGGAGGTCGGCCGCGGCGTCTCCGTGGCGGAGCGGCTGGACGTGCGCGAGATCTGGGCGGCGATCAGCGTCGGGGTCGGGGCGCTCGTCGGCGTGCTCGCCGGCTTCGCGAACCTCGACTGGGCGCTGCTGCCGCTCGTGCTCGGCATCGTCGTGGCCACCGGCATCCGCTCGATGCCGGTCGAGCACCGGGCGAGCCGCCCCGAGCCCCGGGTGATGGCCTGGGTGGTAACGGATGTGGCCATCACGGGCGGCGTCTACCCGGTGTTGAACGCCGTCATCCTCGCCCTGCTCGGCCCCGTCCAGGCGGTGCTGTTCACCTCGATCTCGACGGTGTCCGGCCTGCTTGCCATCCCGCTCAACTTCCTCCGGCTGCGGCTCTTGAAGGAGCACTCCCGGCTCGACATCGTCATCTCGGCGGCCGCCGTGCTCGTCGCGCTCCTCGCCATCGGCGTGGCGGAGGCGCTCGGGGTGTTCGGGTTCCTGTTCGGCGAGGCGTGGACGCTCTCCGCGACGGCGCTCGCCCTCACCCTGGCCTGCCTGTGGCGGGCGGCCTCCCTGGCCACGACGATCCCGTTCGCCGCTCTCCGCCGCATGGGCGAGGCGAAGCTGCTGACCCTGCTGCGCGGCGCCGTAGCGATCGTGACGGCCATCGCCGCCCTGCTGGTGCTGCAGCTGAACGAGCTCAGCCTCGTCTTCGTGGTGCTGCTCTGCGGCGAGCTGCTGCAGGCCGTCGTCTACGAGGCGGCCAGGCGGAGGCGCAGCGCGGTGCGCCCAGACTGACGCCCGGTACGCTGGTCCCATGCCTCTCGTGCTCGTTGACCTGCTGTTCATGACCGGCACGAAGGGCGGCATGGAGCAGTACGTGCGCAGCCTGTACGCGGCCATCGCCGAGAAGCCGGGCAACCTCGAGTTCGTGGCACTGGCCTCCAGCGAGCTGGCCGCCGGAGACACCAGCTGGTTCCCCGGCACCGTGATCGACTCCGGCATCAGCGGCGAGAACCGCATGGCCTGGGCCAGGGGCGAGCTGTTCTCTGTGCAGCGCCACGCCAAGCGCCTCGGCGCCGACCTGGTGCACTGCCCGGCCAACCTCGGCCCGGCCCGCCGCGGCGTTCCGCTCGTGTTGACGTTGCACGACCTGCTGCCGTTCCGCCACCCGGAGTACGTGCCCGGCGCCTACGCGCACGTGCTGCGCCTGATGCTGCGCCTTGCGGCACGCAGCGCCCAGCGGCTCGTCACCTCCAGCGTCGCCGCCCGCGACGACATTGTCGAGCTGCTCGGCATCCCCGCCGAGCGCATCGACATCGTGCCGCTCGCCGGCTACGACAACGTCGCCGCACCGGTCACGCCCGAGAACGGGCGACGCCTGCCGCGCCAGATCCTCTCGGTCGGTAACCGGATGCCGCACAAGAACTTCCCCCGCCTGATCGAGTCGCTGCTCCACATCCCGGAGGCCGAGCGGCCGCTCCTGGTGATCACCGGCAGCCACGGCGACGACCCGCTCGCGCAGGTCGTGGCGCAGTTCGGGCTCGAGAAGTGGGTGAGCCTGCGCGGCTGGCTGAGCGCTGAGGAGCTCGACGAGCTCTTCGACAGCTCGACGCTGGTCGTCTTCCCCACCCTGTTCGAGGGTTTCGGTCTGCCGCCGCTGGAAGCCATGTCCCGCGGCTGCCCGGCGCTCTGCTCCGACATCCCCGTCATGCACGAGGTCGCGGGCACCGCGGCCCGCTACGTCGACCCCTACGACCCGGCGGCGATCGGCGCCGAGATCGCCCGGCTGCTGAACTCCCCGGCCGAGCTCGACGAGATGTCCCGCGCAGGCGTTGCCCGGGCGGCACAGTTCTCCTGGTCGCGCACGGCGGACGGCGTGCTCAAGGCCTTCCACACCGTGCTCGCGCGCTGAGCGGCGAGGGTTAGCGCGCCTTCGCCCGTTCCAGGATCTGGGCGACGGATGCCGCGAGCCCGTGCTCGGCGCGTTCCCGCTCGAACCAGGCCAGCGTGGACGCGCGCAGCTCCGTGCCGCCCTGCACGGCTCGAACGATGGCCGCGCCCAGCACCTCGGGGTCGACCGACGCGGCGATGATGCCGTTCACGCCGTCGTGCACGAGCTCGGCGGCCGCGTTGTCCTCCCCCGCGACGACGACGCTGGGCGTCGCCACGGCGGCGGCCTCGGCGATGACCAGGCCGAAGCCCTCCCTGGCAGACGGGTTGACGAGCGCACTGGCGCCCCGGAAGGCGAGGTCGAGCGTCTCATCGTCGACCCGGCCCAGGAACTCCACGGCGTCGTCCAGGCCGAGCTCGTGCACGCGCGCGCGCACTGCCGCCGTCTCCGGGCCGCTGCCGACGATCTTCAGAGTCAGCCCCGGAACACTCCGGCGGGCGACGGCCAGCGCCGCCGGCAGCGCGTCGAGGCGCTTGTCGGCGATGTGGCGGCCGACGAAGAGCAGCCGCGGGGGCCCGACACGGCTGGTGCCGGCATCCGGCACCTCACCGACCAGGTCGACGAGGCCCAGCACGATCGGATCGGCCGCCGGCCGGTAGCGGCGCACTCTCGCTCGGGTGAACCCACTGTTCACGGTCTGTAGCCGGCCCACCCGCAGGCCGAACCACTGCAGGGTGCTGGCGATGGTGCCGACGAGCGCTCCGGAGTAGCTGCGCCACTTGCGCCAGCTCCACACCTCGAGCCAATCGGTCACGACGAAGGTGCGCGTGCCGAGCAGGGCCAAGCGCACAGCGAACACGTTGAGCACCGGCAGCGCACTGACCAGCACGGTGTCGTGTTCTGAGCGGTGGCGGGCGAAGTAGCGAAACAGCGCGGCGGCGAAGCGGACGGCACTGCCCATGGTGCGCGTTCCGTGCGCGTCGTAGATCTCACCGGACCAGACCGGCCGCACCGTGAACGCCGCGGCGGGCTCCGCCCCGTCTGCCCACTGCCGGCGGGTCACATAGTCCACCGTGCAGCCATTCTCACTGAGCAGCTCGGCCATGCGTCGGTAGACACGCTCCCCTCCGCCGGTGTTCACCGGGTACAGGCAGTCGTACGCGATGGCGACGCGTTCAGCCACGTGACGCAGCCGCCACTGCCGGGGGTTCCGAGTCGATCGGGTGCGCGGCCAGGCGACCGGCCCAGACGACGAAGGCGACAGACACGGCCGCGTAGGCGAGCACCAACGGCAGCCAGCCGAGCGGGGGCTGCCAAACCGGGTTGGCGAACATCTCGGCGAACGGCTGGGCCGTGCCCGTGACGTAGCGGCGCATCACCCAGAGGAAGGCGAAGCTGCCGTAGGCCGCGAGCAGGCCGAGACCGATCCAGTTCATGCGGGGCGAGAGGAAGCGCAGCCGGTCGCCGGCCGGGCCGGAGAGCACCCAGGCGGCGAAGATGGGGATCGCGAGGTAGAGGAAGATGCCGTAGCGGCCCTGCCAGATCAGGCCGGTGCGGCTGACCTGAACGCCCTGCACGATGGCGGGCAGCAGGATGGCCAGCGCGATCACACCGATCATCACCCACATGCTGCGGCGGTCGGTCGCGGCCAGGGCCAGCAGCACAAGAACGCCGAGAACGACGTAGAGCAGGATGTAGGCCTCGTTCGGCAGCGGGGTGTCCAGCCAGCCGAAGAACCCGACGGCCTGCTGCACCCATTCCCCGGTGCGCCGGAGCATCGCGGTGATCCCGGCGAGCGCTGAACCGCCGACGAGCGGCGCATCGCTCTCGCCAGCCTGCCCGCCGAGCGCCCCGGTCGCGAGCGTCCAGATGCCGGCGAAGAGCGAGCCGGCGGCGATGGCGCCCAGCCAGGGGTAACTCGCGCCGCGCAGGAACAGTGCCTTCGTCGGCCCCCAGCCCGCCGCGATGCAGCAGGTCAGCACGATCGTGATCAGCCAGAGCGGCCCAACGGCCCGTGCGTTCACGAGAAGGATGCTGGCGACCGTGACGATGGTCCAGAGGTAGCGGGTGGGCAACAGGCTGTCGATCGCGGATGCCGGCACACGATGGCGTTCCAGCAGGCGCAGCAGCGCGATCCACAGGGCGGCCGCCGACGCGATCTCCACGCCGTTGGGGTTCACCGAGCCGACGAAGTAGAGCACCATCGGCGTCGCGACGAAAGCGAGGCCGAGCGGCATCCACCGGTTGGACCGGGCTGACACACCGGCCTGGAACGCCCAGGCGAGCAACACGGAGCCGAGCAGGGCGCTCACGATGCGCATCGCGTAGACGCCGACGGCTGCGTTGTCGAAGATCAGGCTGGGCCAGCCGACAAGGTAGTAGTACAGCGGGTTGTAGGTGCCGACCCAGGTCGAGAAGAAGTCCTGCCCGCTGCCGTCGCCGACCGCTGCAGCGCAGTGCGCCGAGCTCTCCGGAACGAACAGATAACACATGGTGCTGTGGTTGTACTCGTACCCGGGGGCAGCTCGACGACGATGAACGGTTCTCCCGGCTCATTCTCGCCGATGACCTGCCCGTGCAGCTGCGCGACAGCCTTCGCCACATGGGCGTTCTCGTCTGGAACGGAGTAGAGCGGGCTGGCCAGGGCCCACAGCGTTGCCAGAAGTGCGAACACCGCGAAGGCCGGCCAGAACGCCCGCCGCGCCTTCCCCGGTGCAAGGCTCACGTCACGGTTGTGCTGCTTCCCCACCGAACAGACTCCATTCTGAGCCGGCATCCACCGACGATCTTCACGCATGATTCGCGGTACAGAGACTATGCGTAGCGTGCTGCGAAAACGCAGACAAATGCGAGCAGCAGCACGCCATAGCTCAGGACCAGGCCGCGTGCGGCCTTCGAAGTCATGATCATACCGATCGCCAGCAGGAATCCCGGCAGCACGGACGCACCATAGCGCGGCGGAAGCTGGATGTGGATGCCCTCGAGCAGCACCATCGCCAGCACGAGGATCGGCGCGAAGAGAGTGGAGGAGACGGCGACCGTCCACGCCAGCGAGTTCTCGAGCACGCCGGTCTTCTTGATCATCAGCCAGCCGACGACACCGGCGATGCAGAGCCACGAGGCGGGGAGGATGAGGTGCTCTGGAATCGTGTAGGCAAAGGCTCCACCACTGCCGGTCACATGCACATTGGAGATGAGCGTTCCCGGCAAGAAGTTGAGCAGCTCCATCTCGAGGCCCATCTCGCGCAGGCTCGGGCGGTTGAGGATATCGACGTAGGGAGGAGGGCCGACGGCGATGGCCGAGCGGATCATCAACCAGACGTACTCGAGCACGAGGGAGACGATCACCATCAGCGAGGCGATCAGCAGGAGCCGGAACGGGCTCCGCGCCTGCCCCTCTTCCAGTCGTCCACGACGGGCCTGCACGAGGTTGGTCACCGCGATGATGAGGAACAACAGCGCCACAACGCCGACGGCGAGAATATTCGACACCTTGAAGAGCACCGCGATGCCGGCGACGGCGACCATCCACCAGGGTGAACCGCTCCCCTGCAGGTATCGGATGGCGCCCCAGAGCAGCAGCACGCCGAAGAAGAACGACGGCGCGTCGGTGCTGACGTAGGTGTAGGTCCACCAGGCGAACGGTGTGGCGATGAACACCAGACCGATCGCGAGGATGGCGATCTTGTGCACCTTCATGGCACGCCCGAGCAGGTAGAACACAACGAGCGATGCCGCGAGCCAGAAGAAGCCCGTCATCCGGAAAGCCTGCAGGTCGTTCAGGCCCGTGACGAGCCGGATGCCCTTGCCGAGCAGCCAGGTGAGCACGAAGTAGAGCGGCGTGTACCCGTCGGCGGAGGTCAACCCGCCGTACGGGTAGGTGGAGCGCTGAGCCTCGTAGTCCGAGCCGCATGGCGCACCCATCGCCCCGTAGGGGGTGACGCCCTGGCACGACATCATCTCCAGCGCGCGATGGCCGATCGGCTCACCCCTGACCATGATCAGGTCACCGGGCATCTTGAACAGATAGTCCAGGTACACCCACTCGTCGATCGGCGACGCCATGCCGTTGTGGTGCAGGCCCACCGACGCGACCATGATCAGTGCGGCGAGGACGAGCGCCGACGGCACGCCGAACCGCGACACGTATGGGGCCATCCGCTGGCCTGCGAGCCGCAGTCTGGACGTGGTGCTCGTCGCCGTCTGCTCAGCGCTCATCGCGGTGTCCTCATAGATTCATTACTCCCGAATAATTGTTGGGCGACTGCTGGGGCCAGGCAGAGCGCTACGGCGCCGAGTGTTGCGCGTTCCACGCGGACTCCACCATCTCGCGAATGTCGTGACGGCCGTGCCAGCCGAGGCGGCTGCCAATGAGCTGGGCCGACGCCACGACGGATGCGGGGTCTCCCTCCCGGCGCGGGCATTCCAGCACCGGCCCAGAATAGCCAGCCACGTCGCAGATCAGTTGCACGATCTCTCTGACAGATGTGCCGTGCCCCGTTCCGATGTTGTAGATCTCATGCCCACGCTCTTGCGCTCCGAGCGAGTCGAGGGCGACGAGGTGCGCGTCGGCGACGTCGAGCACGTGCACGTAGTCTCGCACGCACGTGCCATCGGTGGTCGGGTAATCCGTGCCGAAGATCTGCGGGGGCAGGCCGGCTTCCAGCCGCTCGAAGACCATGGGGATCAGGTTGAGTGCGGCGTGGTCGCGGAGTTCCGGCCAGCCGGTTCCCGCCACGTTGAAGTAGCGCAGGCTCACCGCCCGCAGCTCGAATGCGGCCGCGGCGGCGGTCACCAGGTGCTCACCGACAAGCTTGGTCTCGCCGTAGGGGTTGATGGGGGACGTCTCGGAGTCTTCGCCGATGGCATCGCCCTCCGTCGCGCCGTAGACGGCCGCCGAGGAGGAGAAGAGGAGTTTTCCGACGCCGGCCTGCTGCATCGCCTCGAGGACAGCTGCCAGCCCGCCGATGTTCTGGGCGAAGTACCAGGCGGGACGCCGCACGGATTCATCGACCCGTTTGCGGGCTGCGAGGTGCACGACGGCCTCGACCCGGTGTTCACGCATCACGGTGACGAGGGAGTCGACGGCGCCGTCCGCGGTCAGGTCCAGCACGTGCACGGGCACGTCAGCGACCCGGGAACGGGACCCGGTTGCCAAGTCATCGACGATCACGACGTCGTCGCCGCGCTCGCGCAACAGGCGAACGATGTGGGCGCCGATGTAGCCAGCCCCACCGGTAATCAGAGTTCTCACACGTTCAACCCTAGGCTAGGCCCACCGGGCTACCGGTCGCCCGCCGTCTCGTCGCGGTCATTGTCCCCACCCGGGGTGTTGCCGGCGGGGGTCAGCGCCTGCATGAGCGCAAGCTGTCTGGCCAGCGCCGTGATCTGGCGTTCCGTGTTGCGCTGGCGCCGTTGCACGATCAGGGTGTTGCCGACGAACACGACGATCAGGCCGTACAGGAGCAGGTCTGTTCCACGCCCGACACCCAGGATGTTGGCGACGCTGTTGACCGCGCCGGGGAAGATCACGGCGAGCACGGTGACCACCAACAGACCGGCCATGGCCAAGCGTCGCAACGCGGTGTGCCGCACCCCGCGGCCCGGAACCATCAGGAAGATTCCAAACACCGCGAATACGACGATCAAGACAACCTTGATCGCAAGCTGGTCGCCGCCCATGTTCGCTCCTACTTGATGAAAAGGTCGTTGAGAATGTTGATCGAGTTCCAGATCGACTGGCCCTTCGACCGCGAATAGTCGGTGTAGATAACGTGCACCGACTGTTCCGCGTAGCGCAGATTCTTGCGGCCGATCTCGAAGACGATCTCGGAGGCGTGGGCCATCCGGTTCTGTTCGATCTGGATCACCGACGCCGCGTGCCGGTTCAGCGCACGCAGCCCGTTGTGCGCGTCGGTGAGCCGCACCCCGGTGCTCACCCGCTCGAAGAAGATGGCGAGCTTCAGCACGAGCTTCTTGACCCGGCCCGGCTGGGTTCGATCGTCGAGGAAGCGCGATCCGACGACGATGTCGAGCGGCTCGTCTTCGAGGCGCTGCACCATGGCGAGCGCGTCGGAGACCTGGTGCTGGCCGTCGGAGTCGAAGGTCACGAAGTAGTCGGCGTGCGGGTCGCGCAGCGCGAAGTCGAGCCCGGTGCGCAGTGCTGCGCCCTGCCCGAGATTGATGGGATGCCGCACAACGACGGCTCCGGCCGCTGCGGCCTCCCGCACCGAGTCGTCGGTGCTTCCGTCATCCACGCAGACGATGTGCGGGAACGTCTTGATTGCCTCCGCAATCACCGAGCGCACAACCGTCGCCTCGTTGTAGAGGGGCACGATGAGCCACGTGCGCGACTCAATACTGGTGCTGATGAGGTGCTCCTTCAATCCGTGCTCGACGACTCCATTGCCCACAATGGATTCCTGCCAGCGAGCCGGCGAGAGACCCAAGTCTAAACGTTCCTAGCTGAGTGGCGTCTCTGGCCGCCCCGCGGCGGCAGCCGCGTAGGTGCGCGAGAGCTCCTCGGCGCTTCGGGCCAGGCTGCGCTCGTTCACCGCGAAAGCGCGGGCGGCCACTCGCATCGCCGCGTACTCGCCGGCGGGCAGGGCCAAAACCGTGCCGAGGGCAGCGGTGAGCTCGGCGACGTTCTTCTCGGCGGCGAGCAGCCCGCTCAGACCCTCCGCCATCATCTCGGGCGCTCCGCCACTCCGGTAGGCGACGGCGGGGGTGCCGCAGGCCTGCGCCTCGAGCAGCACGAGGCCGGCGGCCTCCCGCCAGCCGTTGGTCTCCTGCGTCGGCAACACGAGCACGTGCGCGCGGCGCATCTCCTCGCGGATCTCGTCGCGCGGGATCGACCCGGTCACGCGCACCCGGCCCGTGGCGACGCGCTCAGACAACTGCGCGCGGAGCGGCCCGTCACCGACGACGACCAGCTCGTGCGGGTGGCTCGCCTGCAGACGGTCAGAGGCTTCGAGCAGGTCTGGCAGCCCTTTGCGGGCCGAGAGCGCCCCGACGAAGAGCACGATGGGGACGCGGGCGCGGGAGTCCCCCCGGGCGGCCGGGCTGAAGTAGTCGGTGTCGATGCCCTGGTAATGCACCTGGATCTTGTGGGCGGGGACGCCGGCTGCCCGCGCCTGGCCGGCCAGGTACTGGCTCACGGCGAGCACGACTGTGCTCTGCGCCGCCGCCGCCCGGAAGTTGCGCTGGTGCCAGCGCTTCATGGCCGTGTCGGCCGGCCCGAGCGCGGTGAAAACGTCGATGCCGTGCAGCGTGGTGATCAGCGGCGCTCCGGTCCGTTTGGATGCAGCGACGGCGGCGAGCGACCAGGTCGCGAAGTGCTGGTGGATCACATCGGGACGGAAGCGCTGGATGAGACCGCGCATCCGGCCGAGGAACAGCGGCATCACCAGTTCGCGCTGGCGGAACGGGAGCGATCGGAGCGGGACGGCCTCGATGATCGGCACGGTGACCGCGGGATCCGTGACCTGGGCGACGTAGCAGAAGAAGCGGAACTCATGCTCGCCCTGAAGCCGGAGTGCGTGACTGACCGCGAAGTAGGTCGGCGGGATCCTCAGAGTGCTCTTGGTGATCGCGACGCGCACGGTGCTGCCTCTTCAAGTCGATATCAGTGGGGTCGTCCCAGCCTAGGCCAGCCGCGCCCGGGGGCCGCCGAACCGCGCGGCCTACACTTGTCCATATGCCTCGCCGCCCCCGCATCCTCTCCATTTCCTTCTCGAACTTCCCCTCGGACGCCCGTGTGCTGCGCCAGCTCCGCGTGTTGCAGGAGTTCGGCGACGTGACCACCCTCGGCTATGGTTCGGCGCCCAGCGGTGTCGCCGCCCACCTCTCAATCGACCCGTCACTGCCCTCGCTGCCGCAGACGATTCCGGGGGTGGTGAACTTGGCGTTGCGCCGTTTCACCGCAGCCGAGATGCTGGCCCCGGCGGCCCGGGCGGCCCTCGCTGCGGTCGGCGAGCAGCGATTCGACCTGATCGTGGCCAACGAGGCCCGCGCCCTCCCCCTGGCGCACGCCGTCGCGCACGGGGCCCCGGTCTGGGGCGATATGCACGAGTGGGCGCCGGAGGAGCGCACCCACGTCCTGTCCTGGCGGCTGCTGGTCGCGCCGTTCATGCGGGCGCTCTGCGCCAAGTACCTCCCCCGCACCGCGGCGATCACCACCGTCAACGAGTCGATCGCGCGGCTGTATCGCGAGCAGTTCGGTGTGGACGTCTCTGTCGTGCGCAACGCGATCCCGTTCCAGGACCTGGCCCCGTCTCCGCTCCAGCCGGGCCGGATCAGGCTGGTGCACAGCGGCGCGGCCATCCCCGGACGCAGTATCGAGAACCTGATCGAGGCGACGCTTCTCCTCGACGAACGGTTCAGCCTCGACCTGTACCTCGTCAAGGGCGGCGACGGCGGGCGCTACTGGCAGCAGTTGAAGGATCAGGCCGGCGGCAGCGGGCGCATCACCTTCCACCCGGCGGTGAAGCCGGAGGAACTGCCGGCCACGCTCAACGCCTACGACCTCGGTGTCTTCATCCTGCCGCCGCACACCGCCAACCACCGCTACATGCTTCCGAACAAGTTCTTCGACTTTGTGCAGGCGCGCCTCGGCCTGGTCTTCAGCAGCGCCGTCGAGACGGATGCCCTGATCACGCAGTACGGTCTGGGCCGGATCAGCGCCGACTTCACAACGCAGGGACTGGTCGACGTGCTCGCCGGGCTCAGCTCAGAGCAGGTGGAGGCGTTCAAGCAGGCGTCGTCGCAGGCGGCGGCCGTGCTCAATTCGCAGCAGGACGAGGACGTCGAGCGCGCGCTGCTCACGCGGCTGCTCGACGGCGTTCCGACCGACTAGGCGGGAAGCACTCCACGCACCGCGCGCACCGCGTTGGCCGCGACGGCCGTCAGCGAGTAGTTGTCACGGACCCAGTTCGACAGTCGCGCCCGCTCGTCCGCGTCCCGAGAGGCGGCAGCGCCGGCCAGTGCCGCCCGCATCGCATCAGCGACCTCGTCTGCGGCCCAGTCGGTCGCCCAGCCCAGGCGGTGCTCGCGCACGAGCGCGGCGGCGGGCCCGACTCCGGCGTACACGACGGGTGTACCGGTGCTGATGCTCGCAAAGGTCTTCGTGGCGAAGGCGAAGTCGTAGCCGCGTCCCGGGCGGACCGAGGCCAGACCGGCTACGGCCCCGCGCAGCCACCGTGCCGCCTCTGCGCCCGGCCTGCTGCCCAGAAAGTCGATGCGCTCCCCGAACCCGGATTCCTGTGCGCGGCGTTGCAGCGCGTCCAGTTCCGTGCCCCCGCCCAGCAGCACCAGCCGGGCGCTCGGGTGTTCGGCGGCCACGACGGCGAAGGCGTCGAGGAAGACGCCGGCTCCCTGAATCTCGGACATCGTGCCTGCGTAGGCGAAGTAGGGCGCGTCACAATCCGGGAGCGCGCCATCCAACGCGAAGGTGGCCGTGTCGATGCCGGTGCCGACGACGGCGACCTGGTTCGGCCGCACGCCGAGGGTCTGGACCTCGTCGCGCACGCCGTCCGAGACGGCCAGCACGAGCGCCGCGCCACGCAGCACCCAACTCTCGACCGCCCGAAGCACCCGGACGATGACCGGGTTGACGCCGATCCCCGCGGCCGCGCTCGACGAGACATCCGCCGCGAAGTAGACATAGGGGATGCCGCGCAGCCGGGCCGAGATGCGCACGATCACGCCGGTCGTCGGCGGCGGCTCGACGATCAGGGCGCGCGGGTTGCGCACACCCCAGAGCCGAAAGAACAACGGAATGTCGAAGCTGGCGTATTGCAGGTAGCCGCGCACGGCGCCCGATGAGTCACGGAGCACCGGCCACCGCCTCACGGTGGGCGTGCTCGCAACCGCAGGCACCGGCTGCGACGTGACAACCACTGTCTCGATACCGGAGTCGATCAACTCGCCGACGAGCGCGGCGAGCCGGTACGCCGCCGCGCCGCCTTCTGGGGCGTAGATGCGGCTCGCCACGACAACAGGCCGCGTTCGCTTAGCCATTCCTAGAGCAGCACAACCGAGTTCTCGGCGGCGGACGCGAGAACAGCCTCGGCAACCTCCAAAGTCGCCAGCCCCTCGCGCAGCGTGACGATGCCGGAGGGCCGGCCGAGCACTGCGTCCCTGAACGCCTCGTGCTCCGCACGCAGCGGCTCCATCTTGACCAGTGCGAACCGGGTGACCGGGCCCTCTGAGACTCCGCGGAACGCCGCGATCGAGTCCCACTGGGTGTTGACGGTGCCATTCTCATAGAACGTCAGGTCGGCGGTCGCCGTGTCTGCGATGAATGCGCCGCGCTCCCCGGTCACGACCGTGATCCGTTCCTTCATCGGGGAGAGCCAGTTCACGAGGTGGCTGGTGATGACGCCGTTGGTGAGTTCGGCCGAGATCGTCACCATGTCCTCATGCTGCCGCCCGCTCCGAGTGGTGGTGCGCGCGTGCACCGAGTGGTACGCGCTCTGCGCCAGCCAGGCGGTGAGGTCGATGTCGTGCGTTGCCAGGTCCTTGACGACTCCGACGTCGGCGATGCGCGAGGGGAACGGGCCCTGCCTGCGGGTGGTGATCTGGTACACCTGGCCCAAGTCGCCCGCTTCGAGGCGTGCCCGCAGGCTCTGCAGGGCCGGGTTGAACCGCTCGATGTGGCCGACAGCGCCGACGAGGCCGCGAGCCTCGAAAGCATCGACGATGCGCGCGCCCTCGGCGCGGCTGCTCGCGATGGGCTTCTCGATCAGGGCGTGGATGCCGGCCTCGGCCAGTTCCAGTGCGACGGCTTCGTGGAAGGCTGTGGGAACGGCGACGACGGCGCTGTCGATCCCCTGCGCGATGAGCTCGGAGACGCTGCCGCAGACGGGAAGTCCTCCCGCCACCCCATGGGGATCACCCTGGGCATCCGCGACGCCAGCCAGTTCGAGGCCGTCCACCTCACGGATCACCCGCGCGTGGTGGCGTCCCATCATTCCGAGCCCGATGAGCCCGACTCTGAGGTCGGCCATCAGCTTCCGGCCTTCGCCAGGGTGTTGACCGCGGTCACGATGCGGTCCAGGTCGGCCGGCGACAGGGAGGGGTGCACCGGCAACGAGAGCACTTCGCGGGAGGCGCGCTCGGTCTCTGGCAGGTCCTCGACCCGGTTGAAGCTCGGCAGGCGGTGGTTCGGGATCGGGTAGTAGACGCCGGAGCCGATCGCGTACTCCTCGCGCAGCGCGGTCGCGAAGCCGTCGCGGTCTTCCGGCACGCGGATCGTGTACTGGTGGTAGACGTGCTCGGCACCCGCGGCGACGGCCGGGGTGATGACGCCGGTCAGCTCGCGGTCGAAGAGAGCGGCATTGGCCCGCCGTGTCGCGGTCCACCCGCCGACCTTCTTCAGCTGCACGCGGCCGATCGCCGCGTGGATGTTGGTCATCCGGGCGTTGAAGCCGACGAGCTCGTTCTGGTACTGCTTCTCCATGCCCTGGTTGCGCAGCAGACGCACCCGGCGGTCCACATCGGGGTCGGATGAGGAGACCATGCCACCCTCACCGGAGGTCATGTTCTTGGTCGGGTACAGGCTGAACATTCCGAACGTGCCGAATGTACCGACGCGGCGTCCGTCCAGGCTCGCACCGTGCGCCTGCGCGGCGTCCTCGAAGATCTGCAGGCCCCGCTCGGCGGCGAGCGCGCCCAGGGCGTTCATGTCGGCCGGGTGCCCGTACAGGTGCACCGGCATGATCCCGACGGTGCGCTCGGTGATCACCGACGCCACGGCCTGCGGGTCGAGGCAGAAGTGGTCGGGCTCGATGTCGGCGAACACCGGGGTGGCGCCGGTGAGGGCGACGGAGTTCGCCGTCGCCGCGAAGGTGAAGGAAGGAACGATGACCTCATCGCCCGGGCCGACACCGGCCGCGAGCAGTCCCAGGTGCAGTCCGGCGGTTCCCGAGTTGACGGCGGCGACCGCGCGGCCGTCCAGCAGCTCGGCCGAGAACTCGCGCTCGAACGATGCCACCTCTTCGCCCTGTGCCAGCATGCCGCCGGCGAGGACGGCGTCAACGGCCTCGCGTTCTTCCATTCCGACGATCGGCTTTGCTGCCGGGATGAACTCTTGCTCCGCGCTCACGCGTGTACCTCTTTCAACTCTTCGCCATCTTCAACGTATTCGGCCCCGGTCGCCGGGCACACCCAGACGCCGTCGCGCAGTTCCAACGGCACTCCGGCCCGGCCAACCCAGCGGATCCGGCGGGCGGGCGAACCCGCCACCAGTGCGAAGTCGGGCACATCGCGCGTGACGACGGCTCCGGCGGCAACGGTGGCCCACCGTCCGATCGTCACGGGGGCGATGCACACGGCGCGCGCTCCGATTGAGGCGCCGTCGTGGATGGTCACGCCGACGGCGGTCCAGTCATCTGCGCTCTTCAGGCTGCCGTCCGGTGCTACTGCACGCGGGTAGGTGTCGTTCGTCAGCACCACGGCGGGGCCGATGAACACGCCATGCCCGAGCTTGGCCGGCTCGTACACCAGCGCGTAGTTCTGCACCTTGCAATTGTCGCCCATCTCGACGCCGGTGCCGATGTAGGCGCCGCGACCGACGATGCAGTTCTCGCCGAGCTGTGCGGCTTCCCTCACCTGGGCCAGGTGCCAAATCTTCGAGCCGTCTCCAATGACGGCGGATTCAGCGACATCCGCCCCCGGTGCAACGAATACCACGTCAGTCATGACCTTTCTGAGAGGCGGGGCGAGCTCAGATGCGCAACCGCCGCATAGAACCTATCATGCGCACCTCAGGCCACATCAGGCCGAGCCAGATGATCGCGAACACCGCAGCGGTGCCCACCGTTGCCCATGCGGGCACTCCCCAGAGCTCGTCGAGAACGATCAGCGCTGCAGCGCATCCAACCCCGAACAGAGCACGGAGGAACGTCCATCCCCAGCGCATGCCCTCGCGCACCCAGACCCAGATGATCGGGGCCAGGCCAATGATGACCGCCCCGGCCAGATAGCCCGCCGCGACCGCGGTGATCCCGCCACCCGGAACGGTCAGAGCCATGGTGCAGAGCCCGATAACCATGCCGACGACGCTGAACAGGGCCGGCAGGCGCACACCGGACTGCGTGCCGGCGCTCAGCGCATTGACCACGCCGATGTTCACCGTGACGAGGAAACAAGCGGCCAGGAGGATGACGAGCGGCACGAAGGCGTCGGCGTAGCGCGCACCGAAGGCGATGACGATGACGAGCTTGCCGACAATCGCGAGCGCGCCGAACAGCAGACCCATGGCCGCCACCAGGCCCCGCGTTGACAGGTCGGTCTGCGCGCGCACCGAGGCGTGGTCCGCGCGCCCGGTGGCCCGCGCCATTGAGGGGAAGAGCACCAGCGAGAAGGAACGGGCGAGCATGGAGAGCGGCGTGGCCAAGGTCAGCGCGACGGCGTAGAGCGCCGCGTCCTCCGGGCTGCTCGTTCCGTGCGCCACCAACATGCTCAGCTGCAACAGACCGGTGCTGGCGAGCGTGCCGATGACCGTCCAGAAGGTGAAGTGGTTGATCTCCGAACGGAGCGCGGCCGGGAGCGATCCGCTCTTCTCCCCGCGGGGCCACCCGCAGATGGCGTACAGCGCGTAGCCGGCCGTCAGAGGCGCGAGCAGGAGCGCGTCCGCGCCGGCCACGATGACGACGACCAGCAGGGCGAGCGCGACAATCGCCGAAATGCCATCCCAGAGGGTGGCTCTGGCGACCTGCTGCACGGCGAAGTGCAGGCCACGCACGTAGGTGTAACCGGACCAGGCGAGCACCAGCAAGGTGACCAGGATGGCGGCTCCGAGGTCCTGCCGGTCTTGGAACAACCATGAGAAGGCGCCGGCGCCAACACCGAGCACGCCGGCCGCCACCATCGAGACGCGTCCCAGGTGCTTGGCCACGGCCAACGCCAGCGGCGCGTCGCCGGCGCCATGGGCGCGGGACACGAACTTCGTCGCCGCGGTGGCAGTGGCCGTCGGCCAGAGCAGGCTGACGAAGAGCGCGAGCGAGATGGCGCTGTTGGTCGCTGCGAGCAGCGCCGGCGTGAGGAAGCGCCCGATCAAAACGCTGTACAGGAAGCGGACGCCACCCTGCAGCATGACGCCGACGAGCGAGAGGGCTCCGCGGTGCGCCAGGCCGATTCCCTCGCTCCGGCGGAGGTCGAGTCGGCCGAGAAGCCGCGCTCGAAGATCGCCGTTCACCGTAGCTGCCATGCGGTCAACGTTAGCCCCTGCCGCCCCGGCGCCCCCTGTGCCAGCCCCAGCCACGCCGTTCAGCCGCTCGCCCTAGAATGGTCACACCACGGGTGCGTCCACCCACAGCCCGAAGGAATATAGGCAACATGAAAATCGCGGTCATTGCTCTCGGAAAAATCGGCCTTCCCCTTGCCGTACAGTTCGCGTCACGAGGCCACGAGGTGGTCGGCGTTGACGTCAATGCGCAGACCGTAGCCGAGGTCGCAGCCGGCCGAGTGCCATTCCCCGGCGAGGCCGAATTGCCCGAGCGGCTGAGCGCCGTCATCGAATCCGGGGCGCTGCGCGCGACGCAGGACTACGCGGACGCCGTTCCGGACGCCGATGCCGTCGTCATCGTCGTCCCGCTCGTCGTCGACCTCGATGCGCGCCCGGACTTCACCTGGATGGACGCCGCAACCCGGCAGCTCGGCGAACACCTCACGCCCGGCACTCTCGTCTCCTACGAGACCACTCTGCCGGTCGGCACGACACGGGAACGCTGGGTGCCCATGCTGGAGGAGACCTCTGGCCTGCGCGAGGGTGCCGACTTCCACGTTGTGTTCTCGCCGGAGCGCGTGTTGAGCGGCCGGATCTTCGCCGACCTGCGCAAGTACCCCAAGCTCATCGGCTCCCTCTCCCCGCCGGCAGCGCACTGGCCACCTCGTTCTATGAGAGCGTGCTGGAGTTCGACGAGCGTCCCGACCTGGTGCGGCCGAACGGCGTCTGGGACCTCGGCTCTGTCGAGGCCGCAGAGCTCGCGAAGCTCGCCGAAACCACGTACCGCGACGTCAACATCGGGCTGGCCAACCAGTTCGCGCGCCACGCCGAGAAGATCGGCATCGACATCTACTCGGTGATCGAGGCCTCGAACTCTCAGCCGTACAGCCACATCCACCAGCCCGGCATCGCGGTCGGCGGGCACTGCATTCCCGTGTACCCGCGGCTCTACCTGTGGAAAGACCCCGACGCGACGATTGTGCGGGCGGCACGTGAGGCGAACGCGGCCATGCCGGCCCACGCCGTCACCCTATTGGAGGGCGCATACGGCTCCATCGACGGTGCCCGCGTCGTCATCCTCGGCGCCGCCTACCGCGGCGGTGTCAAAGAGACCGCGTTCAGTGGCGTCTTCGGAACGGCGGAGGCTCTCAACGCCCGCGGCGCCCACGTGCTTGTGCACGACCCTCTCTATTCCGATGACGAGCTCCGGGCGCTCGGCTTCGAGCCGTACACCCTGGGCACGCCCATCGACGCGGCCATCGTGCAGGCGAACCACTCGGACTACTCCGCAATCGGTCCGGCCGATCTTCCCGGCGTCCGGGCATTCATCGACGGTCGCCGTGTCAGCGCCGCCGAGCAGTGGCCGGGCGTCGTGTACCGCGTCATCGGCACCGCCCAGCAGTGATCGGCGCCTGCCGAGGTGTGCTGCGCGCCGTTCGGGCGCGCACCTGGCTGACGTTTCTGGTGTTGTGGGCTGGGACAGCCGTTGCGGCATCCGCTTGGGCACTGGCGACGCCGATGGGCGCGAGCCCCGACGAACCCGCCCACATCATCAAGGCCGCTGCCGTGGCCCAGGGCGAGTGGCTCGGCCAGAGATCCGAGCAATCCGGCGTCGTCGAGGTGGCGGTGCCCCGTGGGCTGGCGAGTGCGCAGGAGTGGGCCTGCACGGCCCATGACAGCTCCCAACCGGCCAGCTGCCTCCCGAATTTTGTGTCGGACGGCAAGCTCACGCCGACCGTCACCTCGGCCGGGCTCTACAACCCGGTGTATTACGCCCTGGTCGGGTGGCCCTCTCTCCTCACCGATGACCCGCGCCTCGCCGTCTATGGCATGCGCGTGGTGAGCGCGGTGCTCGTCTCGTTCTTCTTCGCCGTCACCATGACGGCCCTGCTGACCTTCCGGCGCCCATTCATCGCGGGCATCGCCACGCTCACGGTGCTCACACCGACCGTGTTCTTCCTCACCGGCGCGGTGAACCCGAATGCGCTCGAGGTGGCAACAGGGGCAGCCCTGCTCTCGGTGTTGCTCCTGCTCGTGCGCGGGCCGGAGCTGCGCTCCCCCGCTGTGGCAGTGGCTGTCGTGGCGGTGAGCGGCGCCCTGTTGGCGAACACGCGTGGGCTGTCGCCGCTCTGGATGGCATCAATCGCGCTGATCGCGATCGTCGGCGCCCCCTGGCCGCGGCTGCGTGCCCTGCTTGCGCGCCCCGCGGCGTGGGCCGCACTGGCCGCACTGGCGGCCGGTGTCGGCTTTGCGGTCTGGTGGCTGCTCTACTCGGGCACGCTCGGGTCCATGGGCAGCTTCTCCGGTGCCGGAGCCGTTACCCCGGTCCGGGCCTTCGTCACCATGTTGGTCGACCGGGCATTCGACCCGGGCCTGATCGGCCTGTTCGGCTGGCTAGACACCCCCGCGCCCGAGATCACCTTCGTGCTGTGGTCTTTCCTCTCGCTTGGCCTCGTGCTTGCGGCTGCCATTGTGGCCAGAGGCCGCGACATCGCCGCCTTGCTGATGGCGCTTGCGATGTTCTTCCTCATCCCGCCGGCCATGCAGGCGGCCTCCATCGAGGCATCCGGGTACATCTGGCAGGGGCGCTACACACTGATCGCGTTCGCCGCTCTCGCGGTGACCTGCGCGGTCATCCTGATGCAGGCTGACCCTGCGGTGCGTCTGGAACGGCGGGTGCAGCGCAAGGCGCTCATCCTCGTAGTGGCACTCGTGACGGCCGTGCAGGCGTACACGCTGCTGTTCACAACGAAGAGGTACGCGGTCGGCATCGACGGCTGGTGGGGCGACTTCCTGCATGCCGCCCACTGGTACCCGCCGCTTGGGCCGTTCACCTGGGTGATCGCGCTCGTGCTCGGCCTCGCGGCCATAGCCGTGGTGTGGGCAGCGTGGGCGGAGAAGCCGGTCGACGCCGAGGCGCCGGTTGATGTCGAAGCGCCGGTCGACGCCGAGGCGCCCGCCCTCCTGCTGCCTACTCGGTGAACGGCGGGTAGCTGGGCGTCGAGGGGCTCGCCTGGATGTCCAGTTGCCAGGCGCTGATCAGCATCTGCGATCCGAGCATCAACGGAAGCGCGGCGAGCATGACGGTTGCGGCCGTCGCAACCACGGATGCCGCGATCTGGAAGCACACCCAGACAGCGATGGCGAGCCCGATGCCAGACAGCAGTATGCCGCCGAACAGCAGCAGCGCGATGGGCGAGAAGGACCAGAGCACGTAGCGGTACCAGATCCGACGCCAGAACCCCTTGGTGAGCAGGCTCAGCAGCTCGGGAACCACCTTGCTCAGTCGGATGCTGGAGACCTCGTTGCCGTAGACAGCGGGAATCGGCACATCGACAGCCGGCACCTGGAGGATGTTGAGGTGGATCAGCAGATCGTTCTCGAAGCTGTAGCGGAGGGCGATGCGATCGAGCGGGAGCCGCTTCAGCACGCTCGTGCGGATGGCGGTGTAGCCGTTCTGCGGGTCGAAGAGGTGCCAGTAACCCGACGCCAGCTTGGTCATGAACGAGAGCATGATGTTGCCGGCCACCCGGTATCCGGGCATGCCCTGGAAGGATTCGGGCGAGAAGAACCGGTTCGCCTTGGCGAAGCCGTAGCCCTGGCAGGTGACGGCGTCGAGCAACGTCGGCAGGTAGTTCGGGTCCATCTGGGCATCGCCGGCCATGACGACGTTGACGTCGGCGCCGAGTTCGAGTGCCGCCCGATGGGCGGTGAGGATCGCGCCGCCGACGCCCTGGTTGACCTCGTGGCGGATCAGGTGCACGCGGGGGTCGGAGCTGGAGGCGACGACGGCGCTGGTCTCGTCCGGGCTGCAATCATCGACGATCACGATGTGGTCGACGAAATCAGGCATCGTGTCGATCACGGTGAGGATCATCTTCGCCTCGTTGTAGGCAGGCACGACTGCCGCGATCTTTGCCCCGTTGTACATAGCTCTCAGTTCTGTGTTTCGGGTTCAACGTCGGGCGCAGCAGTCTGCGTCGGCGCGAACACCCAGTAGCGGTAAGCGAAATAGTTCCACGCCGTGGTAACAATCGTAGCGACCACCTTGCCGACTCCCCAGCCGGCCACGGTGCTGTCGATCAACGCGACGATGCCCATCGTCGCGAGCGTGTTGGCCGCGACGAGCAGTGTGTAGCGCACGAGCGCACGCCCGTGCGGGGTCTGCGCCCCGAAGGAGAAGGTGCGCTGGATCGTGTAGGTGAACGCGAAGCTGCCGACGAAGGCAACCCCGGCGGCGATGCCGGTCGGCCATCCGAAGACCACGTGGAAGAGGGCAAGCAGGCCGAAGTCGACGAGGAAGCTCAGCCCGCCGGCGAAGAGGTAGCGCACGCCGGAATGTGCGAACAGGCGTGAGAGCGCGGAGCGAGGCCGCACGGCCTGCGGCGCGTCCGCGCCGGGAGCGGTGTCATCGGACACTGAGCAGTCCCTCCGCCCCGGCGCGCTGGGTGTCGGCCGTGTCGTTCTGCCGACGGTGAAGTTCCAGCAGCACGAGCGCGACGGCGCCGGCGAAGGCGGCCGAGCCGAGCGCCCAGACGACCATCGGGCCGGGGCCAACCGGCCACCACCACTGCACGAAGTGGTTCAGGTTCCAGTCCAGCGTGCTCTGGCCGCTGATGTAGCGCCGCATGTTGGCATGCAGGGCCAGGGCGTTTGCGAGCACGAGGCCCGCGCCGAGCACGGCGAACTGTGTGATGGTGAACCGCAACGCCGGCATGCCCCGTTGCACGATGGCGACCCCGCCGAGCATGACGATCAGGGGAAGGATGTAGCGCGGCTGCACCTCGAATCCGACGAACGTCTTGCTCTGCACCAGGATCCAGGTCGGGAAGAAGACGAGCGCCCCGAACACCGCGAGCAGCGCGATGCCCTTGCGCCAGTCCATCGAGCGCAGCCCCATGAACGCGACGGCGGCGAAGGCGGCGCCCGCGGTGACCCAGACGGCGGCCGGCATGATGGTGTCGAGCCAACCGAGCCCCCAGAAGCCAAAGGCGCCAGCCCACAGTTCGGGGACCTCCTGCAGGTTGCCGACGATGAGGTCGATCGTGGGCACGCTGGCCGGGCTCGAGTGCCCGCTGAACCCGGTCGATGCAATGCTGCCCTGCCGCGACGAGAGGAAGAGCGCCACAGCCAGCAGTCCCAGGCCGACCGACACGATGGTCTTCAGCCAGAACGTGCGTGACCGGCCGTCGAATGCGAGCAGCGTCGCCAGGACGATTGCGATGCCGGCGTAGATGGCGGCGTCTGCGCGGGCGCCCGCGCCCATCACGACCCCGATGCCGGCGAGCACGGCCAGCCCGGCCGCCCGCCAGCGAGTGGATTCGAAGAAGCCAAGCGTCGCGAGCCAGACGGTGCCGGCCGAGATCACGGCCCAGCCGCTGGGGTTCGTTGACGTGATGAGGAAGATGCCGAGCGGTACCAGACCGATCAGCCAGGCCAGCATCAGCGTCGGGCGCCGGCGTGCGGGCAACAAGAGGTAGAGCGCCGTCCCGATGGCCAGGAAAAGCACGACGTTGACCACGCGCATGGTCACGACCGACGCGGTGACGTCTGCGCCGACGAACGGGGCCATCACCGAGTAGAAGACGGTCGGGTAGGCGCCGACGAAGTTGCCGCGGGCGGTCTGTACCAGCGCGTCCGGGTGTGCCGGGTCGCTCGCCTGGCAAGCGGCACTGATGTTCGGGTTCGCCTTGAAGCAGTCGGCGGCCTCCAGCACGAGCGCGGGCACTGCGCGCTCGTTCGGCACGCCGGGGACGCTCTCGCAGAACCCGGGGCGTTCGCCGGCACCGCACCAGATGCTTGTCATGTGGAAGTCGTCGTCCGGGCTGGATCCGGCCGGTGAGGCAACGGCCCAAGCGCCCAGAGCAACAAGAAGGAGCAGCGGGATGGCGACAAGCGCGAGTCCACCGCGCCACAATGGAGCGTTGGCGGGGGTCTCGTTGTTCACCGATGCAGTCTATCCGGTGCGTTCTGGCAGTCCCCCGGCAGAGCGCGCCGACATCCCCCCACCTGGGGCATGGCTCACACCGACCACTCGGCAGAGATCGCCTAGAATCGATCAGATTGCATCTTCGTCAGATGCGCACTGCCTGTTGGCGGCCAGAGACGCCGCCCCGGCAGTGAACCAACCCGAGAAGAAATGAGCACGATGCAGGCAGACGTCCAGGCGCGTGCCGCACGAATCGCGGCCGAACCACTGGTGCCGATCGGGCAGTCGACAGGCTTCTTCTCGGGAACGATCAAGTCCCTCAAGGAGATCTGGGCGCACCGCGAGCTCCTCGTGTTGTTGGTTCGGCGCGAGATCAAGGCGCGCTACAAGGGCAGCTCCCTCGGTATCGTGTGGAGCCTCGGCCGCCCGATCCTGCAGCTGTTCATCTACTACTTCGCCATCGGGCAGATCCTCGGCGCCGCCCGCCAGACCCCCGACTTCGCGATCTTCGTCTTCATCGGACTCACCATGTGGGGCCTGATCACCGAGATCCTTTCCGGATCGACGACGTCGCTGCTGGCCAACTCCGGGCTGGTCAAGAAGGTCTACCTGCCGCGCGAGATCTTCCCGCTCAGCGCGGTCGGCGGTGCACTCTTCAACTTCATGGTGCAGTTCGCGGTGTTGCTCGTTGCCGTGGCCGTGATCTCCGGCTTCCCGCTCGACGCCCGGCTCCTCTATGTCCCGGTGTCCATCCTGACCGCGATCCTCTTCGCGGTCGCCGTCGGCCTCATCCTCGCGGCGATGAACGTCTACCTGCGCGATACCCAGCACCTCGTCGAGATCGCCCTCATCCTGCTGTTCTGGGCGTCCCCGATCGTCTACTCGTTCACCTTCGTGCACAACCACCTGCAGGGCAACTGGCTCGAACAGCTCTACCTGTCCAACCCGATCACCATCGTGATCATGGGCATGCAGAAGGGCCTCTGGGATGCCGGCAGCACCGCGACGGGCACCCTCGCGCAGTACTGGCCGCCGGACCTCGAGCTGCGCCTGCTCATCACCCTGCTCGTCAGCGTGGTGCTGCTCTGGCTCGGCCAGCGAATCTTTTCCCGCCTACAGGGCAACTTTGCCCAGGAGCTCTAGATGACGAACCCCACGCTGGTCAGCGTTAACGATGTGTCCAAGCGATTTGTGATGCACAAGGACAAGTCGCTCAAGGAGCGCACGCTCAACTTCCAGTCGGCGCGCAAGCACCGCGACGATTTCTGGGCGCTGCGCGACATCGACCTCAACATCGAGCTCGGCTCGACGGTTGGGCTTGTCGGGCACAACGGATCGGGCAAGAGCACCCTGCTCAAGGTCATTGGCGGAATCCTGCAGCCCACGAGCGGCACCGTTTCCCGGCGCGGCCGACTCGCTGCGCTTTTGGAGCTCGGCGCCGGCTTCCACCAAGACCTGACCGGCCGTGAGAACGTCTACCTGAACGCCGCCATCCTCGGCCTCTCCCGCAAGGACACCGACAAGTACTTCGACGCGATCGTCGACTTCTCTGGCATCGAGTCCTTCATCGACACCCAGGTGAAGTTCTACAGCTCCGGCATGTACGTGCGGCTCGCGTTCGCCGTAGCCGTGCACGTGGACCCCGACCTCTTGCTCGTCGACGAGGTGCTCGCCGTCGGCGACGAGCCGTTCCAGCGCAAGTGCATGGAGAAGATCGCACAGTTCCAGACGGAGGGCCGCACCATCGTTCTGGTGAGCCACTCGGCCGACCAGGTCGGCAGCCTCTGCGACCGCGTCGTCGTGCTCAACGGCGGCGTCATGCAGTACGACGGTGAGCCCAGCGAAGGCATCCGCATCCTGCGCAACGGCTACGAGGATGTGCGCCGCCACGACCTGGCCGCGCACAGCACCGGCCCGAAGGGGCTCGCCTACGAGATCGCCGATTTCTCTGTTGACACCGAGATGCACGGCGACACGGCACAGCTCACGGCCCGCCTCAGCGTGGATATCAACGACCCCACACCGGATTGGGGCGTCGGGTTCTCGATCGAGAACACGCTCGGCCTGCAGCTCTACAACATGACCACATTCGACCAGATCACGCTGCCGAACACGGTCGGGCGCCACGAGCTGACCTTCAGTATCCCCGACCTCCGCGTCGGCCCGGGCAAGTACCTGATCAATATCGGGCTGGGTAACAAGGCCGGCCAGAACTTCGACCTGAAGACGCCGGCCGGCAGCTTCGATGTGCGCGGCACCGACTACGGAAACGGCATCCTGCGCCTGACCCCGTCGGTCTCCGTCACCGGCTAGGCGCTTCACGGCGCACACAGAAAAGTGCCGGCGCAAGGCATCTGCCTCGCGCCGGCACTTTTCTGTGTGGCCGGGGTGTCGCCTCTAGCTCTCGTCGCGCGTCTTGCGCTTGTGCTCCAGCGATCCGGCACGGATGGCGCCGGTGTCTGCGATGTCGACGTGGGTCGACGCCTGGTAGCTGAACCACTTGCGGAACTGGAAGAACGGGTTGATCGCCAGCCAGTACAGCTTGCGCTTCCAGCTGTAGCCGCGGTCGAGCACGATACGCGCCGAGTCGCCGAGCGAGCCGCGCAGGCTGTGCTTCAGAGCTGCCCACTTCGAGATGGGAGGGATGGCGTGGCCGATCTGGCGCAGGCCGACGGTCTCGTCGAAGATGCGGTGGCCGTACTCGGAGAGCGTCAGGTCGTTGGAGTGCTGCACGGATGCCCGGCCCGCGTAGGCCTTGGCGTAGCCGCTGTCGATGATGTCGCGGCCGAAGAGCTGGTCCTCGGCGTAGCGGACGTTGCGGTACGGCAGCACGTCGACGAGGAAGGCCCGTCGGGCCGCCGAGTTGACGTCCGAGTAGAAGGCCATCGCGTCTCGGATGCCCTGGGTCGCCGCGAAGGGGGCGTCGTAGAAGATCGTCGTGCCGAAGTCGGGTCCGAGGTTGCGGAACGTGCCGTGGATCTCGTACTTCTGCAGCGGGAACGCGCGCGGTCGGGCGATCTGCTTGCCGAGCACGGCGACGACGTCGGGGAAGCGGTCGAACGGGTCAATCAGCTCGGCGAGCCAGTGCTCATCGCTCGGAACCGCGTCGTGGGTGAGGTAGGCGATGAACTCACCGCGTGCCTCGCGGGCGGCGAGGTTGCGAGTGCGGCCATGCCCGAACTCCTCGTTCGGGATGGTGATGAGACGCACCTCGGGGAAACGCGACACGATCTCAAGCGTTGAATCGGTGGAGCCGGAGTCGATCACTATGGTCTCGAATTCGCCCTCGAACTCCTGCAGGCGAAGCTGCTTGAGGATGTGTTCGAGGTAGTCTTCGCCGTTGTACGTCAGAATTGCGACGGATGCACGGGGTTGCTCAGGCACGGGGTTCAGCTTTCATTTCGTCAAAGGTCTTGCGGATGCCGTCGTCGAGCGTGGTCAGGAGTGCCCCCGGGAACTCGCTCTCGTACCTCGTGGTGTCGAGCACGACACGGTCCACGAACGTCGGCGGGACGTCCCGGGTCTCGACGGCGAAGTCGATCTCGGTGACCCGTCGGAGGGCGTCGAGCACCTCGGTCACGCTGTGGCCGGCGCCACTCCCGAGGTTGTACAGCGAGTGCGCCGTCTCGCGACCGGCCAGCGGCACGATCATCGAGATGAGGTCCTCGACGAAGACGTAGTCCCGCACCATCGATCCGTCGCCGTACTGCAGCACCGGCTCCCCCGCGAGGATCTGGCGGAGCGCGATCGGGATCAGGCCCTGCTTCTTGTTGGGGTGCTGGCGCGTGCCGTACGGGTTCGAGATGCGGAAGACCGTCGAGGCGAGCCCGTGGGTGGCTGCGAAGTAGCTGAGGTAACGCTCGATGGCCAGCTTGCCGATCGCATAGGGCGAGACGGGCAACGCGGGGTCGACCTCGGAGTACTCGGCCTTGCCCTGCTCGCCGTAGATGGCCCCGCCCGTCGACGCGAAGTAGACGTGCTTCACTCCGGCTTCTGCGGCACTGTGGAACAGCTCAACGGACTGCGCGAGGTTCGTGCGGATGTCGAGCGTCGGGTCCGCCGCTGCGGTGGCCGGCGTCGTCGTGGAGAGGAAGTGGAAGACCAGGTCCTGCCCGGCAACCGCCTGCTCGAGGTCGGCCCGGTTGAGGAAGTCGCCGAGCTGAACGGTGACGTTCTTGGACTGAAAGGTGGGCTTCCGGGCGCTGAACCGGTCGAAGGCGCGCACCTCGTGCCCTGCGGCCGCAAGTCCGTCAACGAGGTGGGAGCCGATGAAACCATTCGCCCCGATGACGACAGCCTTAGCCACGCATTGCTCCCTCGAACGCCTGCACGAAGGCAGTGCCCGAGTCTTCCCAGTCGACGGCGGCGACGGATGCCGACATCGCCAGCGAGCGCTCGACGGCATCCTCGCGGTCAATCACCTCGGCGAGCTTGCGAGCGATCGCCTGCGGTGACATGGGGACGTACTCGATGTTGGGGTTGTCCGAGACCATGCGGTTGTTCGGGCCGTCGTTGACGACCGGCGTGACACCGCTGGACATCAGCTCGAGCGGCAACAAGGACATGTTCGAGAGTGACATGACGAGGCCCGCAGCGCAACGGTTGTACACCTCGTTGAGCTCAGAGAGCTGAAGGCTGGAAAGGTTCTCGTACTCGAACGGGATCTTCCAGTTCGAGACGTCCCAGCCGGCCAGGTTGATGGTGACATCCGGCTTGAGCTTGGCGAAGTCGGCGAGCACGAGGAGCCCGAACTCGAACGCCCGGCGAGGCGTGACGGGGCGCGCGTAGAAGAAGATCTCGTTGCGGCGCTCGGTGTTCGTCACCCGGTAGTGGCTCTTGTCGACGGCGAAGTCGAAGTGATCGGTGCGCATGCCGTACTCGCTGTGCAGCTTGTGCGAGAGCCACCCGCCGGCGGTGATGCCGTGGAAGCCGAACTTGTAGGTGTTCTCGGCGAGGATGGCCTCGCTGCCCAGCGGGTAGAAGCTGGGTTCGAAGTCCTGCACGAAGTAGAACCGCTTGGCGAGGGAGGCGTCGCGGTGGGCGGGGTAGGCGGTCTCCCAGCCGGTGGCGAAGAGCGCCTGGGTGTCTGCGGCGACGCCGACGGCCGGGTCGTACACGGCCAGCTTCGCCTTCAGGTTCGGGTAGGCCTCAGACGCCGCCAGCATGGCGCGGATGGACGGGATGTCGACGCCACCGGCTGCGTGGTAGAAGTAGATCCGGCAGTCATGGCCGGCCTGCTCCGCGAAGTTGATGAAGCGGAACAGGTTCTGGTGCCCACCGCTCTCGCGCCCGGGGGCGACATGATCCAGGCGATCGTCACGGGTCCACCGGCGACCGTGATGGGGTCGCTCTGCCAGGCGGGCGTGATCGTCCAGTCGACGGCTGCCGCGTCCTCCATCGAGACGAGCAGGGTGGGGGTTTGCGGTGCAGCGGCGCCAGCGAGCTTGCGGCGCGTGTAGCGAACCGTCGACCCGAGACCCTCTCGACGCACCAGCGCGAAGGCTGTTCCCACCTTGCGTACAACGACGCGCGGACCACGATCCGCGGCGCGCCGCACCAACCTACTGATGGAACCCAAGAACTATCCTTTGCTCTGTTTTGCCGCAGCCGGACAGGCCCCGAACAGCGTCGCAAGTCTAGCAAGCCCTCTGTGAGCGGGAGCAGTGAGCCGACGCGCACCGAGAACACGGCCAGCTGCCGCAGTCTAAACTGGGCGTCTATGTCTCCCTCAGCTCTCGGCTCCACCGCAGTGGTGACCGTCACGTACAACTCCAGCCGGCACCTCGCGCCCTTCCTGGATTCCCTCGTCGCCAGCGAAGCCGAGAAGCTGTTTGTTGTCATCGCCGACAACATGTCCAAAGACCTCGACACCACGCGTGCGATCGCGGCACAGCACGGCGCCACCGTGATCGAGCTCGGCGAGAACCGCGGCTACGGCGGCGCCATCAATGCGGCAGTCAAGACCCTGCCTGCGCACATCGACGCCGTGCTCATCTCGAACCCGGATGTCGCCGTGCACGAGCAGGCGATCACCCGCCTGCACTCCGCCCTCGTCGCCGACGACCGTGTCGGTGCGACCGGCCCCACGGTGCTGAACAGCGACGGCACCGTCTACCCCTCTGCACGGACGCTGCCGTCTCTGCGGTACGGCGTCGGGCACGCCCTGTTCTCGAAGGTCTGGCCGAGCAACCCGTGGACCCGCAGATACTGGGCCGACAACGACATGAGCAGCACCCGCGATGTCGGGTGGCTTTCCGGCTCGTGCCTGCTCGTGCGCCGCTCGGCTTTCGAACAACTGGGCGGCTTCGACGAGGAGTACTTCATGTACTTCGAAGACGTGGACCTGGGCTACCGGCTGGGCAAGGCTGGCTGGCTCAACCGGTTTGTTCCGGATGCCGCGGTGACCCACACGGGCGCGCACTCCACCAACACCGAGTCGGCGCGCATGCTGCGCGCCCACCATGACAGCGCGTATCGCTACCTGCAGAAGAAGTACTCAGGGCCGTGGCTGGCCCCGGTGCGCCTGCTTCTGCGCACCGGGCTCACGCTCCGGTCCTGGTACGTCGGCCGCTCGAGCCGCTAGGCCGCCGGCTCAGCAGACGGCGAGGCGGGCGATCGACTCGCTCATCACTCCCGGGCTGCCCAGCAGCTTCAGGGAGGTCACACCCTTCGCATTGAGGTCTGCCCGCAGCTCAGGCTTCACACAGGACTCCGCGGTCAGGTACAGCGGGCTGTTCTCCCGCGCGGCCGCTGCGGCCCCGGCCAGGGCATCGGGGAACGATGCGCCCGTTGCGATGTAGGCGACCTTGGCCTTCGGGAAGGCGTCCTTGTTGATCTCGACGGCGGTGAGGTAGCGGTTGACACCCGAGAGGCGCTTCGAGGTGATTCCCGACTTTGTGAGCGAGTCCAGGATGGCGGGGGTGACGATCGTCGGCCCGCCCGCGACCTTGACGCTCGTGACGCCGACCTTCTTCAAGGAGGCCACCGTCTGGGCATCCGCCTGGTCGGCCGTTCCACGCACGAGGAGCACGGGGACCTTCTTCGCGCCTGCTGCCGCGCTCGCAGACAAAGCGTCAGGGAAGTCATCACCGGTGGCGACGTAGGCAGCGGTCACTGCGGGGAATACGCGTTCCATGATCTTGCGCGACGTCTCATAACGGTCGTCGCCGGCGATGCGCTCAACGGGCGCCACGGTCGCCAGGGCGTTCTTCGTGGCTTCGTCGATGATTCCGGCGCTGCCGACGAGGACGATCCTCTTCGGCGCGAGGCGCTTCAGTTCCGCCATCGTGGGTGCGGGAACCATGTCGCCGCGCACGAGGAGCAGTGGGCCGCCCTGGGCCGCTGCCGCGGGCGCCGCGGACAGCGCGTCGGGGAAGTTCAGGCCGGTCGCCACGTAGACGACGGGCACGACATTCTCGCCGCTGAAGCTCGAGCGTGAGATGGCTGCGGCCGTCTCGTAGCGGTCTGCTCCGGCGATCCGCTGGGCCGTCGGTGACGGGCTCGACGTCGGGCTGCCGAACCACTCGTTGTAGTAGAGCGAGAAGTTGCGGTTGCCGTAGCTGGAGCAGGGGTCGCCGCTGGAGCCCCATCCGGCCGCGAGCGCGGGGCCGTTGGGCTGGTACGGCGTGTAGTGGTAGAGCGCGGCGGTCGCGACGTTGCCGATCTTGACGCCGGGGGCCCCGCATCCGGCGTTCGGGTGCAGCTGGACGGGCTTGACCTGGCCGACCTCGAACTTCTTGCTCTTGTACATCGAGCTGTCGGGGTTCGTGTACCAAACGATCTGGCGTGCGGCGGCGTACACCTGGTTGAAGAAGCCGTAGTACTGGGAGTCACAGACATCGGTGTCGGGGCAGCCCATGCCCATCGCCTTGCGCAAGATCTCATTGGATGGCCCGTTGCGGGTGATGAGCGACTGCTCCTTCTGGAGCGTGACGAGGATGACCTTGGCGCTCAGTCCACATGCCCGCTGCACCTTGTAGATGATGCGCGCTGCCGATTCATTCGCGGCCCCGGCGTAGGGAGCGCAGGTGCCCCACGACCAGGACGCGTTCGGGGTGTTCATCTTGAGTACGTTCAGGCAGTTGGAGTTCTCGCACGGCGCGAAGATGGTCCGGTCGAGGAACGACTGGATCTCGGCCTCCGTCATGGCCCAGGAGTTGAAGAAGTTGTAGTCGCTGATGATGTTTCCGGGATCGAAGCTCGACGACGTGGCGGCCTGCGGTGCCGCGAGGCTGCGGCCTTGCATGAGGGGGCCGCCCTCCGGGTCAACGCCGAGTTCCTCGGTCGGTTCTTCGGACGATTCTTCGGCTCCGTCCTCCGGCTCTACGCCGAGTTCCTCAGCCGGCACCTCAGCCTCTGCATCCGGGGCAACCAGCGACTCGAGCTCATCCTGCTGCACCGACGTCCAGTCGATCCCCTCTTCCGCGAACGCCACTCCAGCGGGAGCGAGGCTCAACCCGGTGAAGAGGACGAGGGAACTGAGGCCGAGAGCGACTGTTCGGCGTAGGGAAATCGAGCGCATGCCCCCCATGCTAGGGCGGTTAAACAAATCGGCCCCGGCGACAGGCGCCGGGGCCGAAAAGCGATCGGTGAATTCTTTTCGTCGTTCTACTCGGTTTCGACCAGACGCTTCAGGTACCGGCCGTAGCCGCTCTTGACGAGCGGGGCGGCGAGGCCCGCGAGCTGCGCGTCGTCGATCCAGCCGGCGCGCCACGCGATCTCCTCGATGCATCCGACCTTGAAACCCTGACGGTCCTCGATCACGCGCACGTACTCCGACGCCTGCATCATCGACTCGAATGTGCCGGTGTCCAGCCAGGCCGTACCGCGGTCGAGCACCTGCACCTGCAGCTTGCCCGCCTGCAGGTAGCGCTCGTTCACGGTGGAGATCTCCAGCTCACCGCGGGCGCTCGGCTCGATCGTCTTGGCGATCTCGACGACCGAGTTGTCGTAGAAGTACAGGCCGGGAACGGCGTAGTTGCTCTTCGGCTTGACCGGCTTCTCCTCAATGGAGACGGCGGTGAAGTCATCGTCGAACTCGACGACGCCATAGGAGGTGGGGTCACTAACCTGGTAGGCGAAGATCAGCGCGCCGTCGACCTCGTTGTGCTTGCGCAGCGCGGAGCCGAGGCCCGTGCCGTGGAAGATGTTGTCGCCGAGCACCAGGGCGACGCTCTCGTCGCCGATGAACTCCTCGCCGATGATGAACGCCTGGGCCAAGCCGTCGGGCGATGGCTGCTCTGCGTACTGGATCGAGATGCCGAGGTCGGAGCCGTCGCCGAAGAGGGCGCGGAACTGGCTGTTGTACTCGGGCGTGGTGATGATCAGGATCTCGTTGATGCCGGCCATCATCAGCGTGGACAAGGGGTAGTAGATCATCGGCTTGTCGTAGATGGGCATCAGCTGCTTGGAGATGCCCTTGGTGATCGGCCAGAGCCGGGTGCCGGAACCGCCGGCCAGAATAATTCCGCGCATGTTTATGCCTTTGCGTTCAAAGTGTCGTAGTAGGCCCTGGCTGCTTCCCAGCTGGGCAGAAGTCCGGATGCCGCCGCCTCGGCGAGGCTCGGGGCGTCCGTGTCCTTGGGCGAGAGCAGTGCCTCGCTGAGATCGATCCCGAATTCCAGACCGATCTCGGGGTCGAGCGGGTTGATGCCGTGCTCACGAGTCGGGTTGAAGGTGTCGGTGACCAGGTAGCTGACGGTCGCGTTGTCGGTCAGCGCCACGAAGCAGTGCCCGAGACCCTCGGCGATGTAGATGGCACGGCGGTCTTTGTCGTCCAGCAGCACCGAGTCCCACTTGCCGAATGTCGGCGATCCGACGCGAATGTCGATCACGAAGTCGAGCACGGCGCCGTGCGGTGCCGTGACGTACTTGGCCTGGCTCGGCGGGATGTCGGCGAAGTGGATGCCGCGCACGGAGCCACGCTTGGAGACGGACGTGTTGGCCTGCTTGAGGTCGATCGAGTGCCCGACGACCTCTTCCAGCTTGTCGAAGCGGTACCACTCGAGGAAGACCCCGCGGTCGTCGCCGAACTGCTTGGGGGTGATCTCGTAGCTGTCTGGAATGCTCAGTTCACGGATTTGCACGCCTGAGAGTCTAGCAATCGGCGCCTGACAGAGCCGTGGACGAGTGCTGGCCCCTCCCCGGTTTAACATTGACCCATGCGATACCTGATTACCGGAGCGTCCGGCATGCTCGGAACCGACCTGCAGAACGCCCTCGCTGACCGGGAGGTCACCGCCCTGGGCCGTGCCGACCTCGACGTCACCGACCTCGATGCCGTTCGTGCGGCCGTCGCCGGCCACGACGTCGTGATCAACGCGGCGGCGTACACGAAGGTCGACGATGCCGAGACCAACGAGGATGCCGCATATGCCGTGAATGCGGTCGGCGCCCAGAACCTCGCTATCGCCGCCCGCGAGGCGGGTGCCAAGCTGATCCAGGTCTCCACCGACTACGTCTTCGACGGCGTGGCCACTTCGCCATACACCGAGACCGCCCCGCGCGCGCCCATCTCGGCTTACGGCCGCACCAAGGCAGCCGGCGAGGAGCTCGCCACCGCTGCACACCCCACCGGCACCTACATCGTGCGCACCGCGTGGCTCTATGGCCAGCACGGCCCGAACTTCGCGGCGACAATGCTGCGCCTGGCCGGCAGTCACCCCACCGTGAGCGTCGTCGTCGACCAGCTCGGCCAGCCCACCTGGACGGCCGACCTGGCCCGCCAGATCGTGCTGCTCGCAGAGTCGGATGCCCCCGCCGGTGCCTACCACGGCACCAACTCCGGAGCGGCCTCCTGGTTCGACTTCACCCAGGCGATCTTCACCGAGGTGGGCCTCGACCCCGAGCGTGTGCAGCCCACCGACAGCACGGCGTTCGTGCGCCCGGCCCCACGCCCCTCGTACTCCGTGCTCGGCCATGACGCGTGGGCCGCTGCCGGCCTGCCGGAGATGCGCGACTGGCGCGAAGCCCTGGCCGAGGCCGTGGCAACGGGCGCAGTGGCCCAGCCCGCCGCCTAGCGCTGGCCGGGCGGCTCCCGCCCCTTCCCCGTTGGCTTGAGGGAGCGTGCGACCGAAGCCCTGAGCGAATCCGCGGTAACTGCAGCCTGCGGCATCCGCTGCGAGCGCCCATCTCGACCAACGGGTGTGCGTCGGCTCCAGGGCTTCGCTCGTTCCTCGCTCAGCCGACAGGGCGGGGACGGGACGAGGCACACTGCTATCTCCCGGCGGCTGAGGGAGCTTGCGACCGAAGCCCTGAGCGATTCCGCGGGAACCGCAGTCTGCGGCATCCGCTGCGCGCGCCCACTCGACCAACGGGTGTGCGCTGGCTCCAAAGCTTCGCTCGTTCCTCCCTCAGCCGACGCGGCGAGCGATTCCCTGCTGTATTTCCCGGCGGCTGAGGGAGCCTGCGACCGAAGCCCCGAGCGGATCCGCTGAGACTGCAGTCTGCGGCATCCGCTGCGCGCGCCCACCTCGACCAACGGGTGTGCGTTGACTCCAGAGCTTCGCTCGTTCCTCGCTCAGCCGACGCGGCGAGCGATTCCCTGCTGTATTTCCCGGCGGCTGAGGGAGCTTGCGACCGAAGCCCCGAGCGGCCCCGCGGGAACCGCAGCCCGCGGCATCCGCTGCGCGCGCCCACCTCGACCAACGGGTGTGCGTTGGAACCCGGGCTTCGCTCGTTCCTCGCTCAGCCGACGGGGAACGGGGACGGGACGAGGCTCACTGCCCTCTCCCGGCGGCTGAGGGAGCTTGCGACCGAAGCCCTGAGCGGATCCGCGGAAGCCGGAGCCCGCGGCATCCGCGAGACGGGGCGGCCGGCCGCGGGCACACGATTCGGAGGCGCTCGGAGGATTGGGAGGCCAGAAGTGGGCGGGAACGGCCTCCCGACGTAGCGCAGGCCTCCTGAACGAACGGCGACGACCGTCGGCGATATCGGCGAAACATGCCAGCCCGGCACACGCGTCAGCACGGTGCCCCGCCCCTCTCGGCATCCGCTCGGGTGGCTCTGGCTAGAATGACGGGGTGTCTAGACTCCTTGTGACCGGCGGCGCCGGCTTTATTGGTTCGAACTTCGTGCACTACGTGTTGGACAACACCGACCACAGCGTGACGGTACTCGACAAGCTCACCTACGCCGGCAACCTCGCCTCGCTCGAAGGCCTGCCCGCCGACCGCTTCACCTTCGTGGAGGGCGACATCAGCGACGCCGCGCTCGTCGACAGCCTGTTCGCCGAGACCGACGCCGTCGTGCACTATGCGGCCGAGAGCCACAACGACAACTCGTTGGACGACCCGCGTCCGTTCCTCGACACCAACATCATCGGCACTTTCACGCTGCTCGAGGCGGCCCGCAAGCACGACGTGCGCTTCCACCACATCTCCACCGACGAGGTCTACGGCGACCTCGAGCTCGACGACCCGAACCGCTTCACCGAGCAGACCCCGTACAACCCGTCGAGCCCCTACTCCTCGACCAAGGCCGGTAGCGACCTGCTGGTGCGCGCCTGGGTGCGCTCCTTCGGCGTCAAGGCCACGATCTCGAACTGCTCGAACAACTACGGCGCCTACCAGCACGTCGAGAAGTTCATCCCGCGTCAGATCACCAACGTGCTGCGCGGCGAACGCCCCAAGCTCTACGGCAGCGGCGAGAACGTGCGCGACTGGATCCACGCCAACGACCACTCCTCCGCCGTGCTCACGATCCTGGACAAGGGCGTCATCGGCGAGACCTACCTCATCGGCGCCGACGGCGAGAAGAACAACAAGGAGGTCGTCGAGATGATCCTCGTCGGCCTCGGCCAGCCCGCAGACGCCTACGACCACGTCGTCGACCGCCCCGGCCACGACCTGCGCTACGCCATCGACTCGACCCGCCTGCGCACCGAGCTCGGCTGGGAACCGCAGTTCTCTGACTTCGAGGCCGGCCTGGCCGACACGATCGCCTGGTACCGCGACAACGAGTCTTGGTGGGCTCCGCAGAAGGACGCCACCGAGGCTCGTTACAAGGCCCAGGGCCAGTAGGGCTTCAGGCCGAGAACACCATGACCACCCTGCGCGTCGTCGTCGATCAGATCATCGCCCCGGCCCCCGGGCCAATCGGGCTGTACAGCGAGGAAATCACTCGCGCCCTGATTCAGGCGGCGCCGCGCGGTTGTGACGTCGAGGGAATCGTGTCTGCGACCCAGCGGGAGAAGTACGAGCGTCTCGAGTCGGCCCTGCCTGGCCTGCGCGGCCTGTACACGACGACGCTCCCCCGCCGGGAGCTCGCGGCCGCGTGGCAGCTGGGCCTCACGACGAGCAACAGCGGCGGCGGCATGATCCACGCGCCAGGGCTGTTCGCACCGCTTCGCCGCCACGACCGGGTGAACGACGGCGTGCAGGTTGCCGTCACCGTGCACGACCTGCTCGCCTGGACCCACCCGTCCTCGCTCTCGGCACCCGCCGTCGCCTGGCACAAAGCCATGATGCGCCGCGCCCGCAAGCATGCGGATGCCATCGTGGTGCCCTCGCACGCGCTGGCTGAAGAGCTGATGGAGCGGTTCTCCGTCGGCGACCGCGTGCGCGTCATCCCCGGCGCTGCCCGCACGGGCCTGGTTCTACCGTCCGACGCAGACAAGCGGGCTGCCGCACTGGGGCTGCCGGAACGCTTCATCCTGACGTCGGGAACGCTTGAGCCGCGCAAGGGCGTCGCCGCACTGGTCGAAGGCCTCGGCAACCCCGGCGGCCCCGACCTCCCCCTCGTCGTGCTCGGCGCACCCAGCTGGGGCGACGTCGAGCTGGCGGCCGTCGCCGACGACGCCGGACTGCCTGAGGGCCGCGTGTTCGCGCTGGACAAGCTCTCCGCGTCCGACCTGGCCGTCGTGCTCTCGCGCGCCGCCGTGTTCGTCGCGCCCAGCCTCTCCGAGGGGTTCTCGTCGTCGATCATCGAGGCGTTCGCCTTCGGCGTGCCCGTCGTGCACTCCGACGCCCCCGCGCTCGTCGAGGTGGCCAGCGATGCAGGCATCGTCGTCGAGCGTGAGGATGCCGCGGGCTACCCGGAGCGGCTGGCCGAGGCCGTCACGACGGTTCTCGAAGACCCCACACGTGCAGAGCGGATGGGTATCGCCGGCCGCGACCGTTCCCGGGCGTTCAGCTGGCGCGACGCCGCTGAGCGCGTCTGGCAACTGCACGCCGACCTTTAGACCGCACAGGTTTCGACAGGCTCAACCAACGGAGCCGCACAGGTTTCGACAAGCTCAACCAGCGGAATCGCACAGGATTCGACAGGCTCAACCAACGGAGCCGCACGGGTTTCGACAGGCTCAACCAGCGGAGCTGCACAGGTTTCGACGAGCTCAACCAGCGGAATCGCACAGGTTTCGACAGGCTCCACCAGCGGAGCTGGCCCCACAAACCTATTCGGCGGGGGCCGGGTCCTCTGTCGACACCGGCGGGTTCAGCGCCTCGTCGATGAGCTGGCGGATGTAGTCGAAGTCGGGGTCGAGCGGGTCGACGCCGTTGTCCGGCACGAGCTCCACGTTGACCATCGGCAGCTCCTTGGTCTTCATCGCCAACTGCGTGAAGTAGCCGAGCATGCTCTGCGGGATGTCGGTGTTGACGACCTTCGTACCGGCCTTCGCGATGTCCTCGAACTTGGAGAGCACATTGGTCGGGTTGAACTGCTTGAGCACGGCGTCCTGCAGCTGGCGCTGCCTGGCCATGCGGTCGTAGTCACTGGTGTCGTGGCGGGAGCGCGCGTACCAGAGCGCGTGGTAGCCGTCGAGGTTCTGCTTGCCGGCGTGGATCCATTCCGCGACGGTGGTGAACGTCTCGTCGGCGTGGATCGGCACGTCGCTCGGCACGTCGATGGTGACCCCGCCGAGCGCGTCGATCAGGTCGGAGAAGCCCTGCATGTCCACGAGAGCGTAGTACTGGATGGTCAGGCCGGTGATGCCCTCTGCGGCGGAGCGCATGCCCTCGACGCCCGGCTCGCTGCCGTGTTTGCGCGCGTCCGGGTACATTTCGGGGCTGACCAGGTCGACCTCGCTGTACACCCAGTTCAGCTGGCATCCGTCGGGCTCGCCGACCTCGCAGCCGTCGATGGCGCCGTACCCTTCCGGGTAGACGGCAGCCAGCGGAGACCCCTCGGGGAACGGGAAGTACTTCATGTCGCGGGGCAGGCCGATGGTCACGGCCTGGCCGGTCTTGGCGTCGATGCTGACAACCGAGATGCTGTCCGGGCGGGTGCCCTCGCGGTCGGCGCCGGTGTCGGCGCCGAGCAGCAGGATGTTGTAGCGGCCGTCGACCGGGTCCTCGCTCGGGCCGGCGATGAAGACGGAGGAGAGGAAGCTGCTGGTGGTCGTTGCGATGTAGGCGCCGTAGGCGGCGGTGCCGGAGAAGCCGACCATGAGAACCGTGGCAAGGCCGGCGATCCAGGCCCGCGCCGACGGCTTGGTGCGCACCAGGCGCACGAGGCGCAGCGTGTCGAGCGAGAGCACCAGCCAGACGACGGCGTAGAACAGCAGCAGCGCGGCGGCGATCCACAGGCTGATCGAGTTCGCGGCGATGTTCAGCAGCACGGTCGGCCAGAGCAGCCACATGACGAGGGCCACAATGGCCAGAGTCCAGAGCGTCAGCGTGCAGGCCAGCCCGAAACGGCCGAGCCGGCGGCTGCCGGCCAACACCTGAGGGGCGCCTGGAATCAAGAAGTTGAGCACAACGAGCCACCAGGCGCGCTTGGTCATCACGCTCGTGGAGCCGGCGTCCGGGTAGCGGATCGGGCTCTGAGCGCTGTGCGTGTACGCGCTCATAGGCGGGCCTGCAGGGCCGCGTTCTTCTGCTCGACGATGTCGGCGAGGTTCTCGGCGTAGTCCGCGAGCGCAACGCTGAGTCTGTCGTCGGCCGTCGCCAGCACCTTCACGGCGATGAGCCCGGCGTTCTTGGCGCCGCCGATCGATACTGTGGCCACCGGAACGCCGGCGGGCATCTGCACGATCGAGAGCAGGGAGTCCATGCCGTCCAGCAGCCCGAGCGGCACGGGAACGCCGACGACGGGCAGGGTGGTGACGGATGCCAGCATGCCGGGCAGGTGGGCAGCGCCCCCGGCACCGGCGATGATGACCTTGAGGCCGCGGGCGTGCGCCGACTTGCCGTAGGCGATCATCTTCTCCGGGGTGCGGTGTGCGGAGAGCACCTCGACCTCGAACGGCACCCCGAACTCGCGCAGCAGCTCGGCGGCAGCCGACATGACGTTCCAGTCGGAGTCCGAGCCCATGACGACGCCGACGAGGGCGGGGGTCACGGGGTCGTGGGCAGAGTCGGAGGTCGCGAGGTCTTCAGGCACCAGATAATGCTATGGCTCAGTCCTGAAAGAAAGCCGCAGCGGCTCGCGCCTGATACGTCACATCGTCGAGGTCGTCGCCGCCGACATTGACGTGCCCGATCTTGCGGCCGGGGCGCGGATCCTTGCCGTAGTTGTGCACCTTGACCGTCGGGTGGGCGGCGAAAGCCTCGGCGTAGCGGTCGGCGAGACTGCCGGATGCCGGCCCGCCCAGAATGTTGACCATGACCGTCCAGGCGTCGCGTGTGCCGGTGCCGCCGAGCGGCAGGTCGAGCACGGCGCGCAGGTGCTGCTCGAACTGGCTGGTGGTTGAGCCGTCCTGCGACCAGTGCCCGCTGTTGTGCGGTCGCATGGCCAGCTCGTTGACCAGCAGCCGCTGGTCGGTGGTCTCGAACAGCTCGACGGCGAGCACACCGGTGACGCCGATGCCCTCAGCGATCGTGATGGCGATGTCGGCGGCGACATCCGCCACCCGCCCTGCCGCGTGCGGCGCCGGCGCGATGACCTCGCTGCACACGCCGCCGGCCTGCACCGTCTCCACGACGGGCCAGGCGGCGATCTCACCGGAGGGGCGCCGGGCGACGAGCTGGGCTAGCTCGCGGGTGAACTCGACGAGCTCCTCGACCAGCAGCGCACCGCCGCGGCCGTCCTCGGCGAGCGCGAGGAACCAGTCGTCAACCTCGTGGGCAGCGTGCACGACACGCACGCCCTTGCCGTCATAGCCGCCGCGCGGGGTCTTCACGACGGCACGGCCGCCGTGCGCCTCGAGGAACTCGCCGAGCTGCTCGGCGTTCTCGATGGCCGCCCAGTCGGGCACGGGCAGGCCGAGCTCAGAGAGCTTGGCGCGCATCAGCAGCTTGTCCTGCGCGTAGAGCAGCGCGTCGGGGCCGGGGTGCACCGGGGTGCCCTGCTCGAGCAGGGCGTGCAGGATCTCCTGCGGAACGTGTTCGTGGTCGAAGGTGATGACGTCGACGGTCTCGGCGAAGGCGAGCACGGTCGCACGGTCGCGGTAGTCGCCAACACCGCTGGCAGCCAGCTCGGCGGACATGCCGTCGGTCTCCGCGAGCACGCGGATCTCGATGCCCAGGTTCACCGCGGCGGGGATCATCATCCGGGCCAGCTGGCCGCCACCGATCACTCCAACAATCATGGGATCGCACTCTCTCAAAATCTTCAGGTGAATCGCGGATGCCGCGCAGCACACTTCCAGCATCACGCGAGCGCAGAGCCGTAAACTGCCTTGCGCGTCGTGCTTCTATCTTCGCGCATCACAGAGCCTCCCAATTCAGCCGCACGCAATTGAGGGCACACTTCAACCGATGGGATCCGTTCATGGCCCAGCTGCCCGCACGACTTCAGACCGTCATAGTGCAGGCGGCGAAGTTCAGCGCGGTCGGCCTGGTCGGCTTCGTGGTGGATGTCACGCTGTTCAACCTGCTGCGCACCACCGTGCTGAGCCCGGAGCTCGTGGCATCCGGCCCGATCATCGCCAAGTCCATCTCGACGACCGTCGCGATCGCCATCAACTGGATCGGCAACCGGCTGTGGACCTTCGGCAAGCAGCGCACCCGCAACACCCTGCGTGAGGGCATCGAGTTCTTCTTGGTGAGCGTCGCCGGCATGGGAATCGCCGTCGGCTGCCTCTGGTTCTCCCGCGAGGTGCTCGGTTTCACGTCGCTGCTGGCCGACAACATCGCCTCGAACGTCGTCGGGCTGGCTCTCGGCGCTGCCTTCCGCTTCCTGCTCTACCGCTACTGGGTGTTCGCTCCCAGCCGCTCGGCCGCCCTGGCCGACTAGTCGGGTCGGGCTAGCGCTCGCCCCAGGCCACCGTGTGGTCGTCCGGCGCGCCCTGCCCGCCGGGCCGACGGGCCGCGAGTCCGCCCTGGCTGCCCTCGATCAGTTCCTGCAGCACGCGCTGCACGAGGGAGGCGTTCGGCACGTCGCGCAGCACGATGGGCTGCTCGAGCCCCGTGTTGATCAGGATGTCGCCGGTGCGGAAGGCGCTCTGCAGCCACGACCGGCGCACACTGATCTCGTAACCGCGGCTGTGCATGAGCTCCTGGCGCACCCGCACGAAGAAGCCGTGCCGCACGATCACGCGCCGGGTGGTGATCGTGTAGCGCCGGCTCAGCCAGGCCAGCAAGGGGGCGATGAAGCCGACGGCCACCAGCACCGCGGCGACGATCAGGATCGCGACGTTCTGCCATTCCTCGGGCATCCGGCCGTAGAAGTAGCCGGTGGCCGCGGCCACGGCGAGCAGCAGGACCGTCGGCCAGAACAGCATCCGACCGTGCCGGCGCAGCCGGGCGATGACGTGCTCGGCCGGGGCGGTCGACTGCTGGCCCGCGCTCGACGACGGAAATCCGCCCGCCGCGGGCAGGCCTGCTCCACCGAGGTTCGTCATACCCCCATTAATACCGCAGATGCGTCACATCGCCCGCTGCGACAGACGTCTCTTCCCCGCTGGAACGCTCGCGCACCCGCAGCCGGCCGTCGCTCTCAATCGCGACCGCGCTGCCGAGCAGTTCGCCGCCGCCCGGCAGCTCGACCCGCACGTCCTGTCCGAGGGTGCCGCAGAGGGCGCTCACCTCTGCATGCAGGCCGCTCGCCACGGCGTCGCCGCCCGCCGCGAGGAAGGAGCGATAGAGCTCGGCCAGCGCGCTGAGGTAGCCGGCGAGCACGGCGTCAGGGCTCACCGCTGACCCGGTCACCAGCGTCAGCGAGGTCGAGGTGAGGGTGGGCAGGTCGTGCTCGTCCAGCGAGACGTTGAGCCCTGCACCGATCACGACGCCGCCCGGGGCGCCGCCGGCGGTGATCGGGAGGAGTTCGCTCAGGATGCCGCTGACCTTGTACCCAGAGATCTGCACGTCGTTCGGCCACTTGAGCATCACCGGCGGCGCCTCGGCGACGTCTTCCTCGCCCGCGGCGGCGGCCTCGGCCACCGTCAGCTCGTGCCCGGCGATGACCACCTGGCGCACGGCCTTGGTCATGGCCGCCCCGGCCAACAGCGGGAACCAGCCGTAGCTGCCGAGCGGCAGCGACGAGCCGTCGGCGAGGCTCGGCCGCAGCAGCACCGAGATGGCCAGCGACTTGCCGGTGGGAGCCAGCCAGGTGCGGCCCAAACGGCCACGCCCGCGGGTCTGATTGTCGGTGATCAGCACGGAGAAGTCCGGCCAATCCACCGCCTCGTCGCCCGTCGCCCTGGCGACCAGGTCGTCGTTGGTTGAGCCGGTCTCGGCCAGCGCGGTGAAGCGCGCAGTCAGTGCGGCGCTCTGGGGGAACGCGGCCTCTGGGGGCAGGGACGATGCGGGAATGCTCATGAAACTCCTTGGCTGGCGGCTGTTGCCATTGTGCCTGAGCCCGGCAATCACCGCACCGGGCCAGCACGCCCGGGCACAAGCTCTGCGGGCAACTTTGTAGGGAATCGTCAAAGGAATGCGCCCCTCCATGCAGGATAGAGTGAACCGCGTGACCGAGAACTCCAGCACCGCGGCCCCCGACATGTACACGACGGCGGGCAAGCTCGCCGACCTGAAGCAGCGCTACCACGAGGCCGTCACGGCCAGCGGTGAGGCGGCGATCGCCAAGCAGCACGCCAAGGGCAAGATGACGGCGCGCGAGCGCATCGAGTCCCTGCTCGACCCCGGCTCGTTCGTCGAGCTCGACGAGTTCGTGCGGCACCGCACGCACGCCTTCGGCATGGACGCCAAGCGGCCATACGGCGACGCCGTCGTCACCGGCCTCGGCACCATTCACGGCCGCCAGGTGGCCGTGTACTCCCAGGACTTCACGATCTTCGGCGGCTCGCTCGGCGAGGTCGCCGGCGAGAAGATCATCAAGGTGATGGACCACGCCCTGAAGACCGGCGTGCCCATCATCGGCATCCTCGACTCCGGCGGAGCCCGCATCCAGGAGGGTGTCGTCGCGCTCGGCAAGTACGGCGAGATCTTCCGCCGCAACACGCTGGCCTCCGGCGTCATCCCGCAGATCTCCATCATCATGGGCCCGGCAGCCGGCGGCGCGGTGTACTCCCCCGCCCTCACTGACTTCGTCATCATGGTCGACAAGACCAGCCAGATGTTCGTCACCGGCCCCGACGTCATCAAGACCGTCACCGGTGAGGATGTCGGCATGGAGGAGCTCGGCGGCGCGCTGACCCACAACAAGGTCTCTGGCGTGTCTCACTACCTCGCCAGCGATGAGCCGGACGCCCTCGACTACGCCCGCGCGCTGGTCAGCTTCCTGCCCGACAACAACATGGCAGAGCTGCCCGTGTACGAGAGCAAGGTCGAGCTCGAGATCACGGATGCCGACCGCAAGCTGAACACGATCATCCCCGATTCGCCCAACCAGCCGTATGACATGAAGACGATCATCGAGCACCTGGTCGACAACGGCGACTTCCTTGAGGTGCAGCCGCTGTTCGCCCCGAACATCCTGATCGGCTTCGCCCGGGTCGAGGGCCGCTCGGTCGGCGTTGTCGCCAACCAGCCCAACGCCATGGCCGGAACCTTGAACATCGACGCCGGTGAGAAGGCCAGCCGCTTCGTGCGCTTCTGCGACGCCTTCTCGATCCCGATCCTCACCCTGGTCGACGTGCCCGGCTACCTGCCCGGCACCGACCAGGAGTGGACGGGCGTCATCCGCCGCGGCGCGAAGCTGCTCTACGCCTACGCGGAGGCGACGGTGCCACTGGTGACCGTCATCACCCGCAAGGCCTACGGCGGAGCGTACATCGTGATGGGCTCCAAGCAGCTCGGCGCCGACATGAACCTGGCCTGGCCGACGGCCGAGATCGCCGTGATGGGCGGCCAGGGCGCCGTGAACATCCTCTACCGCCCGGAGCTCAAGCGCGCAGAGGAGGCCGGCGAGGACGTCGGCGCCGTGCGCACCAAGCTGGCCAACGAGTACACCTACAACGTGGCCAGCCCGTTCCTCGCGGCCGAACGCGGCGAGCTCGACGGCGTGATCGAGCCGGCGGCGACCCGCATCGCCGTGGTCAAGGCGCTGCGGGCGCTGCGCACCAAGCGCGCCAGCCTGCCGCCCAAGAAGCACGGGAACATCCCGCTGTGACCGGCGAGCAGGCACCGCGTCTGGACCCGGCGAGCCTCCACTTCATCACCCGGCGGGTGTCGGACACCGAGCGCGCCGCGGTCGCGGTCGTGCTCGCCGCCCAGCTGGAGCAGGAGTCCGGCATGCTCGGGCAGGCACCCGGCCACGGCGTCTCGGCCTGGCAGCGCTCCCAGCGGCCGCTCCGCGAACCCCTCACGCCGGGGCACGGCCGCTGGTCCCGCCCCGCACTCTAACGGCCGACCCGAGGCTTGTCCCCCATCGTGGGACTTGTCCCCCAATGTCCCCCTAAATGACGACTATTCAGAAGCTTTCACGCCCGCCAATATAGTTATTGCTAGGTGTCTCTCATTGAGTTACACCACCAATCACTCGCCGACTAGGGTAAGCAGGCGAGTGTTTTGGGGGCGAGTCAGGGTTGCATTCGGGTTGCCGCCCTGACTCGGATTCTCGAAAGGGAGTCGACCTTCGGGCCGACTCCCTTTCGGTTTCCAACTGTCTTGTGAAGACTTCCTCACTTTGCGCATTCGCCGAGGCCCGCGCAACACAGCCCTTCAGCGAACAGCCCTTCACCGCACAGTCACCGCGATGCCGTGGGCCGGAGGCCGCCGCGGCTCAGGCGCGGCGCGGGATCTCCAGCCACAGCTCGACCTCGTCGTCGAGCTCCTCCTGGCCGAGCGCGCTCGCGCTGCCGCCGTCGCTCAGCCGCAGGCCGACGACCGTCACGGCCGTCTCCGAGCCGTCAGAGACGGTGCGGGCGATGATCTTGTTGGCGGCGCTGCCCTGGATCGCCTCGGCCAGCGTGTCCAGCACGCGGCCCCGCTCCTCGTCGCACAGCTCGTCGATTCCGCCCTCGTCGAGCAGGGTGACGATCGCGCCCTGTCCCCTCGCTGCACGCACGGCGGCGCGCACACGGTCGTTCAGCAGCATCCGTCCGCGGATCTCATCACGGATCGCCGCCTCGAGGTTGCGGCACTCCTGGCGCTGCCCATCGGTCAGATCGCCGCCGAGGTCAGAGATACGCCGCAGCATGGGCGCCGCGATGCGGTTGGTCTGGGCCAGCCGGAACCGCCGCTCGTAGAGGTGCGCGTCCTGCGCGGCCTGCCATTCTGTCGCCTCGCGCTCTGCCCGCAGGAAGTGGTTCGCGTCACGCCCGGCCTTCGCCAGCTGCAGCCCGAGCATGTGCGCGACGGCGACCCAGACGATGCTGCCGACGACACCGATGCCGCCGAGCGCGCCGGGACCGGCCCAGATCACGGTGTGCAGGGCGAGGAAGGCGACACCGGCCCACGCGACCGCGAGGCGCCTTCTGGCGGCGGCGATCGTCATCAGTGTGCCGACCGCGGCGACATACCAGGTGGCGTAGCCGTTGTCGGCGTGCGGATCCAGCTGGCTGGTCACCAGCAAGGGCAGGGCGATCACCGTTGCCAGCGTGAAACCGCCCAGCCAGAGCGGCATCTGGGTCGGGCTGCTCGGCCACAGGCTGATCAGGGTGGCCACGGCGTAGAGCGCCATCGCCACCAGGGAGGGCCAGGGCGTGGCCGGAACGCCCAGCGCGTAGATGCCGAGGACGATGTGGTACGCGGAGAACAAGGCGCCGAGGGCGAGGATCAGCAGCCGCGGGATCGTGATCATGCTGTCGCGTCCTCGCTCGAAGCCGGCCATTCCAGCACGATCGTTGTGCCTTCCCCGCTGGCGCTCTGCACCTGTGCGACACCGCCGACCGAGGCGACGCGCTCCAGGATCGAAACCCGAACGCCCAGGCGGGCGGCGGGTGTTGCCTCGACGTCGAACCCGATGCCGGTGTCGGCGATCTCCACCCGCACCGTGCCGGCGTCGTCGGCCTGGATTGAGAGCGTGCGGCGGACCGGCCGGCGGGCTGCGGGCTCGTTTCCTGTGCCGCCCGCGTGCTGCAGGCTGTTCACCAGCGCCTGCACGGCAGCGGAGTACATCGCCTCTGTGGCCTGTGCCGGCAGCGTGTGCCCGGCCAGTTGGGCGACGGTCACGCTCACCGGAGCCGAGAACCCGGCGACGGCGGCGCGCAGCCGGCGTTCGAGGTGCACGACGGGGATGACGCGGTCGCTGCCGGGGAGCGCGCTGCTGGCGGCATCCACCTTGGCGATCGCCTCCCTGGCCATCCTGGCCGCGAGTTCCGCGTCGGCCTCGGTGCGCGCGTTCGCAGCGGAGAGCAGCGTGGTGAGCACGCTGTCGTGCACGATGGCATCCACCTCGATCCGCTCCAGCTCCGTCGCGTGCTGGCGCACGGCCGTGGTGTAGCTGTTGAGCGCGGCGATCTGCGCTACGTCGACGGCGGTCGCGGCCTGCCGGAGCATCGTGATGATGATGAGCACGACCAGGCCCAGCATGATGGCGTACAGCGCGTCCAGCGCGGCCAGCGCAGTGTCGGCCTGGCCACCGGCGGGGAGGGTGCGGATGAGGCCGTAGACGACGGGAACGAGCACCGTGTATGAGGCAGCCCAGACGACCGGGAAGGCAACGGCGGCGCACGCGGTGGCCACCGTGCAGATGAACCAGAGCCACGGCGCCTGGGTGGCGAACGGCGTGGCGTCGACCACGGTCAGCGGCCAGACGAGCAGGGCCATCAGGTAGGAGAAGGCCACCCAGCTGGTGGTGAGCCGCACAAATCGGTTGAACGTGCCCGCGACGGCGACGAGGATGAGCCCGCCGAACACCGCGATGTTGACGGCATCCGCCCAGCCTCTGTCGAGGTATGGCAGCTGGCGCATCATGATCGGCAGGCACTGCAGGCCGAAGACGATGCCGAAGATACCGACGGCGCGGGCCGCGATGACTTCGATTTTTGCGGCGCTGATCGCCTTGATGCCGGTGCCCCCTCGAACCGGCTGCTGCGCGGGGCTAACCGCGACCATCCTCACCTTCCTGGTCGAGGCCGGGGAGGATGCCGTCTTCGACGGCGCGGCGCAGCAGGTCGACCTTGGTCGGGGCCGGGCGGCCGACCTCGACGTACTTCATCCGGATGCGGTCGAGGTATTCGCGCGCGGTGGAGTGGGCGATGCCCAGCTGCCCGGCAACGAGTTTGAGCGGCAGGCCGGATGCGTAGAGGTGCAGCACATCGCGTTCGCGCCGGCCGAGCTGCGCCTTGGCGAAGTCGCGGTCGGCATCGATTGCGGTGGCCCACTCGAGGTTGTTCAGCACCTCGCCGCGGGCGACGGTCGCGATCGCGGCCATCACGGTCGTGGTCGGCGAGGACTTGGGGATGACGCCGGCGACACCGGCGGCGAGGGCCTCGCGCACGCTGGCCACCCGGTCGGCGATGCTGTGCACCAGCACGGCCGCGCCCGTGGCCTGGGCGATCTTGACGTTGTCGGTCACCCGGGAGCCGTCGCCCAGCGAGAGGTCGAGCACGACCACGTCGATCGGGCGGCCGTCGAGGCCGTCGATCAACGCCTGTGCGGTGGCGGCGGTACTCACCACGTCGTAACCGGCCGCCGCGCACGCCGCCGTGATCCCGAGTCGAACCGACTCGTGATCATCGACGATCGCAACGCGCACCAATGCCTGCTCTGTCGTCAACATCTGCTCCATCGCCTAGTTGGTCGGCACCAGTCGGGCAACGGCCTCGACGTGGTGGGTGTTCGGGAACAGGTCGAAGGCGCGCAGGCTGGCCAGCTCGTAGCCGTGGCCGGCCAGCAGGCCGATGTCGCGGGCCAGGGCGACGGGGTCGCAGGCCACGTAGATCAACTGGCGCGGGCGCAGTGCGGCCAGCGAGTCGATGACGGCCTTGCCCGCACCGGCGCGGGGCGGGTCGAGCACGACGGTCGCGGCCTGCAGACGGGCGCGCTCCGCGGCGGAGGCGTCGCGGTTCACGCGGGCCAGGTAGCGGTCGACCCGGTCGGTGATGGCGGCGGCGCCGACCCATTCGGCCAGGTTCTCTGCCGCGTGGTCGGTGGCGACGGCATCCGACTCGACGGTCGTGATGCGCACAGTCTCGCCGAACTTGTCGCCAACGGCGGCGGCCAGCAGGCCCACACCGCCGTAGAGGTCGAGGTTGGCGGCACGCGGGTCGAAGTCGGCCTCGTCGATGGTGGACTGCACGGCACGGTACAGGGTGTCTGCCGCGTTGGCGTGCACCTGCCAGAAGCCGCCGGCCGAGAGCTGGAAGGTGCGCTCGTTGACGACCTCGTAGATGGTCTGGGTGGCGGGCTGGGCCGGGCGGCCCTTGGCGTCGCGCTCGACGACGACGAGGCGAGTGGCGTCGGCGCTCGGCGCGATGACGTCGACATACGCGGCGCCGGGGAAGCGCTGGTCGAGCGGGGCGTGCTCGGCCACGCTGGCCGTGGCCAACGGCAGGGAGGTGACGGGGATGACGCTGTGCGAGCGGGCGGCGTACGGTCCGACCCGGCCCTGCTCGTCGACCTGCAGGCGCACGCGGGTGCGCCAGCCGGTGCCGTCCTGCTCCGCACCGGCAGGCGCGTCGCTGGCGGGGGCGATGGCCTCGACGACCACGGCATCGGTGACGTCGGCACCGAGCTTGGCGAAGCGCTGCAGCGAGTCGGCGAGCACGGCTGCCTTCAGCGTGCGCTGCGCGTCCAGAGTGATGTGGCCGAACTCGGCTCCACCTGCGCGCTGGGCGGGGTCGCGGCTGAGCGCCGCCTCGGCCCAGACGTGATCGCGGCGCTCGGGCGCTGCGTCGATGACCTCGAGCGTCTCTGCACGCCAGAAGCTGGCGTGGCCGTCATCCGTGATGCGTGCGCGCACCTTCTCGCCGGGCATGGTGTCGCTGACGAAGATGACACGACCCTCGTGCCGGGCGACGAAGACCCCGCCGTGGGCGACGTTGGTGACGTCGAGCTCGACCTCGGTGCCGACAGCCGGTCCGGCCGGCTTCGCCACCCGGGCCCGTGGCGCCTGTGCGGCCTGCGGCTGCGCGCCAGGCTGTGCTCGCTTGCTCCCGCGTGCTGGTGCGGCCTTCGCCGGTCGTGCGGATGCTGCAGAACGTGCTCGATTACCCATACATTGATCGTCCCACACCGCGAGCGTATTAAATTGACCCCATGCGCCTCTATCTCGCTTCCACCTCCCCCGCACGGCTGGCAACGCTGCGGGCCGCCGGCATCGAACCACTCACGCACTCCCCCGGCGTCGATGAGGAGGCGCTCGTCGCTCGGGTCGAGGCCGAGCGCGGCCCGCTCCCCGCGCCCGAGATGGTGCAGCTGCTGGCCCAGGCCAAGGCGGAGGCGATCGTGGGGGCGGATGTCGCGGGGGCACCGATCGACGGCCTGATCCTCGGCGGCGACTCCGCGTTCCTCTTCGACGGGCAGATCTTCGGCAAGCCGCACGAGCCGGCCGTGGCCCGGGAGCGCTGGCTGGCCCAGCGCGGGCGGAGCGGCGAGCTGTGGTCCGGCCACTGGCTGATCGACCACCGCGGCGGCCGGGCTCGTGCCGCCGTCGGCCGGGCCGACATGGCCACCGTCACCTTCGCCGAGCCGGACGAGGCCGAGATCGACGCCTACGTCGCCAGCGGCGAACCCCTGGCCGTGGCCGGCGCGTTCACCATCGACAGCCTGGGCGGGCCGTTCATCCGCCGGGTCGACGGCGACCCGAGCACCGTCGTCGGGCTCTCCCTGTCGACCCTGCGCGAGCTGGTGCGGGAGCTGGGCGTGGACTGGCCGAGCCTCTGGAACCGCGGCTGAGCACGGCCGCAATTGTCGGCATCCGCAGCTCTTCTTCGACATGTTTGTCGATACCAGCCAAAGGCGGGCCTGCTCGGGGCAATAAGCTAGGGAACTATGCCTCGTATAACCAAGGTCCTCGTTGCTAACCGAGGCGAGATCGCCGTTCGCGTGATGCGGGCCGCTCGCGATCACGGAATCCTCTCTGTCGCCGTCTACGCCGACCAGGACCGGGACGCCCAGCACGCCCGCCTCGCCGATGAGGCCTACGGCCTCGACGGCACGACCAGCGCCGAGACCTACCTCGTCATCGACAAGTTGCTCTCGATCGCCCGCCGCTCCGGCGCCGACGCCGTGCACCCCGGCTACGGCTTCCTCGCCGAGAACGCCGACTTCGCCCGCGCCGTGATCGGTGCCGGCCTGGTCTGGATCGGCCCGAGCCCCGAGGCCATCGAGCAGCTCGGCGACAAGGTCTCTGCCCGCCACGTGGCCGAGAAGGTCGGCGCGCCGCTGGCGCCCGGCACCCTGAACCCCGTCGCCGACGCAGCAGAGGTGCTCGCCTTCGTCGACGTGCACGGCCTGCCCGTCGCCATCAAGGCCGCCTTCGGCGGTGGCGGCCGCGGCCTCAAGGTCGCTCGTGAGCGCGACGAGGTGGCCGAGCTGTTCGAGTCGGCCACCCGCGAGGCCATCGCAGCCTTCGGCCGCGGCGAGTGCTTCGTCGAGAAGTACCTCGATCAGCCGCGCCACGTCGAGACCCAGTGCTTGGCCGACGCGCACGGCAACGTCGTCGTCGTGTCGACCCGTGACTGCTCGCTGCAGCGCCGCCACCAGAAGCTGGTCGAGGAGGCACCGGCGCCGTTCCTCACCGAGGAGCAGAACGCCGAGCTGTACCGTGCGTCCAAGGCCATCCTCAAAGAGGTCGGCTACGTGGGTGCAGGCACCTGCGAGTTCCTCATCGGCAAGGACGGCACCGTCTCCTTCCTTGAAGTGAACACCCGCCTGCAGGTGGAGCACCCCGTCTCCGAGGAGATCACGGGCATCGACCTGGTCCGCGAGCAGTTCCGCCTGGCCGAGGGCGGCGTGCTCGACTACGCCGACCCGACCCCGCGCGGGCACTCGTTCGAGTTCCGCATCAACGGCGAGGACGCCGGCCGCAACTTCATGCCGGCCCCCGGCCCGATCCACGTCTTCAAGCCTGCCGGCGGCCCCGGCGTGCGCGTCGACAGCGGCGTTCAGGCCGGCGACGTGATCTCTGGATCGTTCGACTCACTGCTGGCCAAGCTGATCGTCACCGGCGCGACCCGCGAAGAGGCACTTGAGCGTTCGCGCCGCGCGCTGGACGAGTTCGAGGTCGCCGGGCTGCCGACCGTACTGCCGTTCCACCGCGCCGTCGTGAACGACCCGGCCTTCGCGCCGGAGGGCGGCGCCCCGTTCGGCGTGTACACCCGCTGGATCGAGACCGAGTTCGTCAACGAGATCGAGCCGTGGAGCGGAACCGGCGAAGAGGCCGCCGCCCCGCAGGAGCGCCACAGCGTCGTCGTCGAGGTGGACGGACGCCGCATCGAGGTGACCGTGCCGACCCGTCTGCTGCCCGGTTCCGCCGAGCTGACGGCCGGCCCCGCCCCGCGCCGCAAGGCCTCCGGCGCCGTGAACACCTCCACCGGCGACAGCGTCACCGCACCGATGCAGGCCACGATCGTCAAGCTCGCCGTCGCAGAGGGCGACAAGGTCGTCAAGGGCGACCTCATCGTCGTGCTCGAGGCCATGAAGATGGAGCAGCCGATCACGGCGCACCGTGACGGCACCGTCGGCCCGGTCAATGCCGCCGTCGGCTCCACCGTCTCCTCCGGCCACCTGCTGATGAGCATCATCGACTAGCGCCCCGCGCAGGTCCGTTGAGAGCGGTCAAATGGCCACTTTTCGCATCGAAAAGTGGCCATTTGACCGCTCTCAACGGAATTTGACGTTAGCGAAGGCGGTCGCCAGGCCCTCCGCCATCGCCGGGTGGGCGAAGATCGCGTCGCGCAGCAGCGTGTACGGCGCATCGGCCAGCATGGCCGTCTGGATCACCGACAGCACCTCGGCCGAGTCGGCGCCGACGAGAGTCGCGCCCAGGATCCGCGTGCTGTCCCTGTCGATGACGATCTTCCAGAAGCCGTCCGTCTGCCGCAGTGTGCGCGATCGCGGCACGGCCAGCACCGGCTGGCTGGCGACGACCACGTCGTGGCCGGCCTCCCGCGCCTCGGCCTCGCTGAGGCCGACGTTGGCGATCTCCGGCTCGACGAACACGACCGACGGCACCAGGCGGCCGCGCGTGCTGGCGTGGCCGGGGCTGTCGCTGGCGAGGTCGAGGTTCTGCTGCACGATGCGGAAGTCGTCGTAGCTGACGTGGGTGAACTGCGGATGCCCGGCCACATCGCCGACGGCCCACACCCGGTCGGCGCTGGTGCGAAGCTCGTCGTCGACGACGACGTAACCGCGCTCGTCCAGTTCGACGCCAGCCAGCTGCACGTCGAGCCCGTCGGTGACCGGTTCCCGGCCAACCGCGACGAGCACGGCATCCGCTCGCAGCTCCCCGCCGGTCGAGAGCGTCAGCGCCAGCCCGCCGGAAACGGCTCGGCCGTGCTCGATCGCGGCGTCGTGCAGCACGGTGATGCCGTCCTCCGCGAACGCCCTCTCGATAGCCTCAGAGACCTCCGGTTCCTCCCGCGCGAGCAGCCGCGGCCCGCGCACGATCATGGTGACGGCGCTGCCGAACCGGGCGAACATCTGCGCGAACTCGCAGCCGACGTAGCCGCCGCCGACCACGACGAGCCGCTCCGGAATCCCCTCCAGCCGCAGCATGTCCTCGCTCGTCTTCAGCTGTTCGCGGCTGAGCCCGGGGATCCGGGGGATGCTGGGGCGCGTGCCAGTGTTCAGCACCACGCGGCGTCCGCGGAGGGTCCGGGTGCCGCCGGCATCCGTGGCCACCTCGACCGTGCGGGGGCCGGTGAACCGGGCGCTGCCGAGGATGAAGTCCATGCCGCTGCCCGCGAACAGGGTGCGGTGCATGTCGACCATGTCACCGACCACGCCCTCCTTGTGCGCGCGCAGCAGGGCCAGGTCGACGGCGGCCGACGAACTGCGGATGCCGAGCTTCTCTGCTCTGGCGAATGTGGCGAGCGCGCGGGCGCTGGTCACGAGCGTCTTCGTCGGGATGCAGGCGACGTTGATGCAGCTGCCGCCGATCATGCCGCGTTCCACCATGGCGACCCGCTCGCCCGCCTTCGCCCTGGCCACGGCCAGCGTCTTTCCCGCCTTGCCGCCGCCGATGACGAGAAGGTCGACCTCCTCGGGGCCTGAACTGGTTTCGGTCATGCTGGGCCTCCGATCGTTCCGCGCAACACTACGCCTCTCGACATGGCGGCGCCGCGGCGGCAGACTGATGGAACCGCGCGACGCCGCACCGGGTGCCGCCTGAATGGGAGGGCCCACGTGATCCAGGACTACGACGTCTCCGAGCCGCTCGACACCGATTTCTATCGTGTGTTCTCCGACATCCCGGAGGCCGACAGGGCCGCGTGGCACACGGCCCGCGGCTTCGTGGAGGAGATCTGGCCCACGATCAACGAGGCGTGGGAGAACGCCGACTACCCGCTCGAGCGGGTGCGCCGGATGGGTGAGCTCGGCCTGCTGAACGACGGCGTCGCGGGCGACGGCCTGCGCACCCTCTCTCCGCTGGCGGCCGGCCTTGTCACCATGGAGGTGTCCCGCGGCGACGGCTCGCTCGGCACCATCATCGCCATCCAGGGCGGTCTGGCTCTGCGCACGATCGCGCTGCACGGCAGCCCGGCCCAGAAGGCGCGCTGGCTGGTGCCGGTCGAGCGAGCAGAGGAACTCGCGGCATTCGCGCTGACCGAGCCGCTGCACGGCTCCGATTCGGTCGCGCTTGAGACCACGGCCGTTCCGGATGCCGACGGCTGGGTGATCAACGGCACCAAGAAGTGGATCGGCCACGGGCTGGGCGGCGCCGTCACGATCGTCTGGGCGCGGGTGCCGAGCGACAACCCGGAGCACCGCGGCGGGCCCGTGCGCGGCTTCCTCGTGCCGCAGGACACCCCCGGCTACAGCGCGGAGGTGCTCACCGGCAAGATGGCGTTGCGCTCCGTGCACCAGACCCGGATCACGCTGGACAACGTCCGAGTGCCGGAGGACGCCGTGCTGCCGGGCACGCAGAGCTTCGCCGACACCTCCACCGTTCTCTACGCCACACGGCTCGGCGTCGCCTGGTCGGCGCTCGGCCACGCCGTGGCCTGCTACGAGGCGGCGCTCAACTACTCGAGGCAGCGGGTGCAGTTCGGCCGCCCGCTCACCCAGTCGCAGATCGTGCAGGAGCGACTGACCCAGATGCTCTCAGACATCATCTCGATGCAGATGCACTGCAAGCACCTGGCCGAGCTCGACGCGCGCGGCGAGCTCGACCCGGTGATGGCGTCCATGGCCAAGTACACCTGCACGCGCAAGGCGCGGGCGGTGGCCTCCCTCGCCCGCGACATGATGGGCGCCAACGGGGTGCTGCTGGAGAACCACGTGATCCGGCACCTCATCGACATGGAGGCCGTGCACACCTACGAGGGCACCGAGAGCATCCAGGCGCTGCTGATCGGCCGCCGGATCACCGGCGAGAGCGCGTTCCGCTAAGTCGCGGGGTCTCGATACGCTCGTTCCTCGCTACTCGACCACCGGGTCGGGTCTCGATACGCTCGTTCCTCGCCACTCGACCACCGGGTCGGGTCTCGATACGCTCGTTCCTCGCTACTCGACCACCGGGTCGGGTCTCTATACGCTCGTTCCTCGCTACTCGACCACCGGGTCGGGTCTCGATACGCTCGTTCCTCGCTACTCGACCACCGGGTCGGGGGCTCGCCACATTCCCGCTGGTCGAGTAGGCCGGCCACGGCCGTATCGAGACCGAGGGCCGCGCTAGTTGTTGACGATGTGCATCGCGCGGGCGGCATCCGAGATGCTGCCGCTCAGCGACGGGTACACCGGGAACGCGTCGGCGATCTGGTCGACGGTGAGGCGGTTCTCGACGGCGAGCGCCAGCGGGAAGATCAGCTCGCTGGCCTTCGGCGCGACGATGACGCCGCCGATGACGGTGCCGGTGCCGCGGCTGGCGAAGAGCTTCACGAAGCCCTCCTTGATGCCCATCATCTTGGCGCGCGGGTTGGAGGCGAGCGGCAGCTTGTAGATCTCGCCGCGGCGGATGCCCTCCTCGATCTGCTTCTGCGTCCAGCCGACGGTCGCGATCTCCGGCTGGGTGAAGATGTTCGAGGTGATGTTCTGCAGAGCGGGCGGGTTGACCGCATCGCCCATGGCGTGGAAGACGGCGGTGCGCCCCTGCATGCTGGCGACGGAGGCCAGCGGCATGAAGGTGGTGCAGTCGCCGGCGGCGTAGATGTTCGGCATCGAGGTGCGCGCCACCCGGTTCACCCGGATGTGCCCGGACTCGTCCAGCTGCACGCCGGCCTCCTCCAGGCCGATGTCGGCGGTGTTGGGGATGGCGCCGACGGCCATCAGGCAGTGGCTGCCCTCGACGGTGCTGCCGTCAGAGAGGGTGGCGATGACACCGGTATCGGTGCGCACGACCGAGTCGGCGCGGGACTTGTTCAGCACACGCATGCCGTTGCGCTTGAATGCGCTCTCGATCACGTGGGCGGCGTCGGCGTCCTCGCCGGGAAGCACCTGGTCGCGGCTGGAGATCAGCGTCACCTTGGAGCCGAGGGCGCGGTAGGCGGAGGCGAACTCGGCGCCGGTCACGCCGGATCCGACCACGATCAGGTGCTCCGGCACCGTCTGCAGGTCGTACAGCTGCGTCCAGGTGAGGATGCGCTCCCCGTCCGGGACAGCGGAGGCGAGCACGCGCGGGCTGGCGCCCACGGAGACGACGATGGTGTCGGCCTCGATCCGCTCGAAGTCGGTGCCGGCCTCGCCGCGGGCGGTCGAGACGATGAGCGCTCCGGAGCCGTCCAGGCGCCCCTCGCCCTGCACCAGGCGCACGCCGGCGCGGAGCAGATTGGCCTTCATGTCTTCGGACTGCTGCCGGGCCAGGCTGAGCAGACGCTTGTTGACGGCGGCCAGGTTGATGGCCACCTCCGGGCGCACCGCTGCTCCGTCGCCACCGCGCACATAGAACTGCACGCCGAGGTCTGCTGCCTCTTTGATCGAGTTCGAGGCCTCCGCGGTCGCGATCAGCGACTTGGACGGCACCACATCGGTGAGTACCGCGGCGCCGCCGACTCCGGCCCGCTCGACCAGCGTGACCTCCGCGCCCAGCTGCGCTCCGGCGAGGGCAGCCTCATAACCGCCAGGCCCTCCACCGAGTACAGCAATTCTGTGGGTGCGTTCGAACTCATAAGCCATTGCTCTATTCTCTCCCAGTCGCTCCCGCAGCCACAAACGCGCGCATCCGAGCACACCCTGCACTGCGGCGGCATCCGTCATTAGAGTTGACCCATGTCAGAAATGAACCCCCTCGACCTGCCCGACGCCGACCCGTTCGAGGTGGCACGGATCGCCGCGGAGCAGATCGCAGAGAAGACCGGCGTTGAGCGCCACGACATCGCCCTGACTCTCGGCAGCGGCTGGGGCAAGGCCGCCGAGCTGCTCGGTGAGACCACGGCCACCATCCCCGCGCAGGAGATCACCGGCTTCAGCAAGCCGGCTCTCGAGGGCCACGTGGGCACGCTGCGCTCTGTGCTGCTGCCGACGGGCAAGCGCGCCCTGGTGATCGGTGCCCGCACCCACTACTACGAGGACCACGGCGTGCGCCGAGTCGTGCACAGCGTGCGCACCGCTGCCGCCACCGGCGTCAAGACGATGATCCTCACCAACGGCGCCGGCGGCATCAAGGACACGTGGACGCCCGGCACCCCGGTGCTGATCAGCGACCACATCAACCTGACGGCCGACTCGCCGTTGGAGGGTGCCACCTTCATCGACCTGACCGACCTCTACTCGACGCGGCTGCGCGACCTCGCCCGCACCATCGACCCGAGCCTCGACGAGGGCGTGTACTGCCAGTTCCGTGGCCCGCACTACGAGACGCCGGCCGAGGTGCAGATGGCGAAGACCATCGGCGGCCACATCGTCGGAATGTCGACCGCGCTTGAGGCCATCGCGGCCCGCCAGTCCGGCATGGAGGTGCTCGGCATGTCGCTCATCACGAACCTGGCGGCCGGCATCCAGAAGACCCCGCTCAGCCACGCCGAGGTGATCGAGGCCGGCCAGCTGGCCGAGCCCGTGATCAGCGCCCTGTTGGCCCGCATCGTGGCGGCGATCTGATGAACACGGATGCCACGCTGCTCGACTCCGCACGGGCCTGGCTCGGCCAGGACCCGGACGAGGAGACCCGCGCCGAGCTGCAGGGCCTGATCGATGCCGCAACCGCCGGCGATACCGGCGTCCTCGCCGACCTGCACGACCGTTTCGACGAGCGGCTCGCGTTCGGCACGGCCGGCCTGCGCGGCGAGATCGCCGCCGGCCCCAACCGGATGAACCGGGTGCTCGTTAGCCAGGCCGCTGCCGGCCTCGCCGCCTACCTGGTCGGTGCGGCGGAACCGGGAACCACCCCGTCTGTCGTGATCGGCTACGACGGCCGCAAGAACTCGGCCGTCTTTGCCCGCGACACGGCGGAGCTGATGGCGGGAGCCGGCGTGCGCGCCGTGCTGCTGCCGCGCCTGCTGCCGACGCCGGTGCTCGCCTTCGCGGTGCGCCACCTCGATGTGAGCGCCGGCGTGATGGTGACGGCCTCGCACAACCCGCCGAACGACAACGGCTACAAGGTGTACCTCGGCGGGGCCAACCACGGCTCGCAGATCGTCGCCCCCGTCGATGGCGCCATTGCCGAGCAGATCCTGCGCGTCGCGGCGGAGGGGCACGTGCCCTCACTGCCCCGCGGCGCCTTCGAGACGGCCGCGGAGGACGTCGTCGACGCCTACGTGGCCGCAACGGCCGCCGTGGCATCCGCAGCCCCCGCGGAAGGCCGCGCGGAGCTCTCGGTGGTCTACACCGCCATGCACGGCGTCGGCTGGGAGACGGCGCGGCGCGTGCTCGGCGCCGCCGGCTTCGCCGAGCCGCACGTCGTCGCCGCGCAGATCGAGCCGGACGCCGCATTCCCGACGGTCGCGTTCCCGAACCCGGAGGAACCCGGCGCCATGGATCTCGCCCTCGAGACCGCTGCGGCGCTCGGGGCCGAGCTGATCATCGCGAACGACCCGGATGCCGACCGGCTCGCCGTCGCCATCCCCGCGGCGGCGGAGCCCAGCGGCTACCGCCGGCTGAGCGGCAATGAGCTGGGCGCCCTGCTCGGCTGGCGCGCGGCCAGAGAGGCCGCAGAGGAGGCCGGCGACAGCGGCCCGACGGGCACGCTCGCCTGCTCGATCGTCTCCTCCCCCGCGCTGCAGGCCGTCGCCAGCCGCTACGGTCTCGACTTCGCGAACACGCTGACCGGCTTCAAGTGGGTCTCCCGCGCCCCCGGCCTGATCTTCGGCTTCGAGGAGGCGCTCGGCTACCTGGTGAACCCGGGAACGGTGCGCGACAAGGACGGCATCTCCGCCGCCGTGGCGCTGCTCGACCTGGCCAGCCAGCTGAAGGTCTCCGGCAGCTCGCTCGCAGCCCATCTGGAGGAGTTCACGGCGACCTTCGGCGCGTATGCGTCCAGTCAGGTCTCTGTGCGCGTCACCGACCTCTCCCGCATCGCCGAGGTGATGCGCGCGTTCCGCGCCGACCCGCCGGTCGAGATCGGCGGCATCCGGGTGCGCCAGATCGACGACCTCGGCGAAGGCTTCGGAGCGCTGCCGCCGAGCGACGTGCTGCGGATCTGGCTGGAGGACGGCTCCCGGGTGATGGTTCGCCCGAGCGGAACCGAGCCGAAGCTCAAGGTCTACATCGACGCCTCGTCGACCGACGGCTCTGTCGCTGAGCGGGAGGCGGCCGCCGCGGCGACCGTCGCCGCGCTGGAGACCGGGATGCGCACGCTCGTCGGCGCGTAACAGCCTCAAAAAACAGGACCACAGCCTCGTCAGGCCCGTATACGGGCCAGCGGAGCTGTGGTCCTGTTTTTTGCGCGGATGCCGGGTTCTACCCGAGCGCGGTGTCCAGCTTCTGCGTGATCTCTTCGAGGTCGAAGTAGTTGTTGATGACGACCACGTCGGCGTTCGTCTTGCCGATGTGGGCGACGAGCTCCGGCGACGTCAGGATCACCTGGGCGTCGGCGGCGGCGACCGCGACGCCCGCGACGTCCGAGGCGGTGACGTCGGCGTCGATGTCGAGCCGGCCCAGCGCCCGTTCCGCGTTCACCTTGAGGATGCCGGAGGTGCCGACTCCCGCGCCGCAGATCGCGACGATCTTCACGCAGTCACTCCGAGCAGCGCGCGCACGGCGTCGGCGTCGGGGGCCGCGGCCAGTGCGGGGATGACAGTCTCATCGTTGAACACGTTCGCGAGTGCCGCGATCGAGTGCACGTGCTCGTCCGAGCTCTTCACGGCGAGGCCGACGAGCACGCTCACCGGGTCGTTGTGCGGGTGACCGAACACGACGGGCTCGGCGAGCGTGACGACGCTGAGTCCCTCGCGCAGTACGTCGGGCCCCGGGCGGGCGTGCGCGAGCGCGAGCCCCGGAGCGATGACGATGTAGGCGCCGAACTCGTCAATCACCTGCACCATGCGGCCGGTGTACCCGGCGCTGGTCGCGCCGGAGCGGGTCAGCGCCGCCCCACACAATTCGACGGCGGCGCGCCAGTCGGCGGCGGTCGCGGCAATGTCGATGGCCGAATCGGGCAGGGGCGGGAGAGTCATCAGTGTCTTTCTCGTGGTGGTTGAAATGCGGATGCCGGGGCTCAGGCCTCGGCGAAGCCGTCGGAGATCGCCTCGGCGAGCTCCTCGCGGTCTTCCAGCGGCAGGAAGGCCGCCGCGACGGCGTTCTGCTGGAACTGTTCGAAGTCGTCCAGGTCGTAGCCGAATGCGTCGCTCAGCAGCCCGAGCTCGTTGCTCAGGCTGGTGTTGCTCATCAGGCGGTTGTCGGTGTTCACCGTCACGCGGAAGCCGAGCTGGTAAAGCAGGTCGAAGGGGTGGTCGATCATCTCGTCGCCCCACGCCGCGATGGCGCCGGTCTGCAGGTTCGAGGACGGGCTGAGCTCCAGAGCGATCTGGCGGTCGCGCACCCAGCGGGCCACGGGGCCGAGCGTGACGTAGCTGTTGTCGTCGTCCTCGCGCTCGATCGTGACGTCCTCCGCGAGGCGCACGCCATGGCCGAGGCGCAGAGCCCGGCCGTCGAACAGCGCGCCGCGGATGCTCTCCACGCCGTCTGCCTCGCCGGCGTGCACCGTCACGGGGAAGAACTCCTTGGCCAGGTAGTCAAATGCCGCGCGGTGGTTGCCGGCCGGGAAGCCCAGCTCGGCGCCGGCGATGTCGAAGCCGACGACGCCGCGCTCGCGGTGGCGCACGGCCAGCTCGGCGATCTCGAGGCCGCGGTCGGCGTGGCGCATGGCCGTGACCAGCTGGCCGACGCGGATCTCGCGGCCGGAGGAGTAGACGTCGTCAATGCCGGCGTCGATGCCGCGCTGCACAGCCTCGACGACCTCGTCGAGGTTGAGGCCGCGGCCCAGGTGCTGCTCGGGCGCCCAGCGCACCTCGCCGTAGATGACGCCGTCGGTGCCGAGGTCCTGCACGAACTCGCGGGCCACCCGCTCCAGGCCCTCCGTGGTCTGCATGACGCTGGTGGTGACGTCGAAGGTCTTCAGGTAGTCGACGAGCGAGCCCGAGTTGGCCTGTTCGGCGAACCAGGCGCCCAGCTGTGCGGCATCCGTTGTGGGAACGTCGATGCCGATCGCGTCTGCCAGCTCGATGATGGTCTGCGGGCGCAGGCCCCCGTCGAGGTGGTCGTGCAGCGAGATCTTGGGCAGTGCGTCGATGCTGACGCCGCCACCGGGCAGAAGGTGCTCGTTCGAAGAGGTGTTCACCTTATAAATCTAGTGGCCGCACGCCTGGCTTGTCTCGGCAGATTCGCAGCCACTGCACGGCCGAAGGCGCTAGCTGTTCCTCTCATTCTTCGTCCCGCCCAGCTAGTCAGGGCGACCGCCGACGAGTTCGATGGCGTTGGCCGCTGCCGCGCCACCCGCGCGCGCGGCGGTGACCGCACGTTGCAACGGCGTGGCGGCACCCGAGTCACTCAGCCAGGCGGCCAGGAATCCGGCTGAGAAGGCGTCACCGGCCCCCGTGCTGTCTGTGCGCAGGGCTGCCTCGACCGGTAGGCACACCGGCTCGGTCCCGGCCACCGCGACGATGGTGCCCGCCGCGCCCAGGGTGAGTGCCACGACCGGGAACCACTCGCTCAGGCGGGCGGCGACGGATGTCGGCTCCTCCAGCCCGGTGAGCACCATGCCCTCGTCCAAGTTCGGCAGCAGGATGTCGGCGCCTCGGATCGTCGTCAGGAAGCGCTCGACCCCGAAGTCGGCGAGGAAGCCGGCGGAGGACGGGTCGACGGAGACGACGGCCCCGCTGGCGTGGGCCCGCTCCAGCAGGCGCCGGAACCCCTCTTCGTCGGCGGCGCCCCCACAGCTGAACACGCTGTAGCCGGTGAAGTGCACGCCGCCCGCCCCGGCCAGCAGGGCGTCGTCGACGCAGTCGGGCGTGAGGCGCACGTTGGCGCCGCGCTCGGTGAGCATGGTGCGGGTGTTGTTCTCGTCGATCAGCACGATGATGGTGCCGGTGGGCAGCTCGGGGTCAGCCAACAGGTGGGCGCGCACGCCCTGCGCCTCGAGGGCGGCGGCGTGGGAGCTGACATCGCCGGCACCGACGATGCCGACGAAGTCGACGGGCGCGCCGAGGCTGCCGAGCCACGCCGCGACGTTCGCCGCCGAGCCGCCCGGACGCTGCCGGATCGCGGCCGGCGTGTCCGTGTCTGCGCGGATCGGGCCGTGCGGCCGCACCAGGATGTCGTCGATCACATCGCCGAAGACCACGATGCGTTCCCCGGGGCCAGGCACCGGCTACTCCTCGCGCCCGTGGCAGGCGGCCGCGTAGGCGGTGGCGATCTCTGCCGCGACGCGCACGTTTCCGCGGGCGATGTCGAGGTTCACCTCGAGGCTGGTGCCGCCGGATGCGCCGACGATGTACTTCAGCAGGAACGGCGTGACGGCCTTGCCGCGCACCCCGGCCGTGTCTGCGGCAGCCAGCGCCTCGGTCAGCACGCGGTCGTGCTCGACCGGGTCCCACTGCTCTGCGAGCGAAATGGGGTTGGCCACGACGAGGCCCTGCGCTCCGGCGCCCTCCGCCCGCCAGGCGTCCTGGGCGCGGAGGATCGCGGCAACCTCCGCCGCGGAGTCCACTCGCCAGTCCAGGCGGTGCCCGGAGCTCGCCAGCCAGAAGCTCGGGAACTCATCGGTGCCGTAGCCGACGACGGGAACGCTCAACGTCTCCAGCCGTTCCAGGGTCGCCGCGATGTCGAGCACCGACTTCACGCCGGCCGAGACGACGGCGACGGGCACCCCGGCGAGGGTGTCGAGGTCGGCCGACTCGTCGAAAGTCTCCGAGGCCCCACGGTGCACGCCACCGAGGCCGCCCGTGGCGAAGACCCGCACCCCGGCCCGTGCCGCCAGCCAGGCGGTGGCCGCGACGGTCGTCGCGCCGCTGGCACGCCGGGCAGCCAGGATCGGCAGGTCGCGCACGCTGGCCTTGGCCATCGACCCGCCGAGTGCGATCCGCTCGATGCCCGACTCGTCGAGGCCGATCTGCGGCACGCCGTCCAGCACGGCGATCGTGGCCGGCGTCACCCCGCGCTCGACGAGCATCTGCTCGAACTCCCGCGCGGCCTCGAGGTTGCGCGGCTGCGGCAGCCCGTGCGAGATGATCGTCGACTCCAGGGCGACGACGGGCCGCCCCTCGGCCAGCGCCGCCGCCACGGACTCCGAGACGTGAAAACTTGCACTCATTGCGTTCCCCTTTGAACGTGTGGGTGTTGCCACGGCGACGCCGCCGCGGTCGGGTGAAACGGTTAGCGGCCGATGCGCTCCGCGATCAACGGGCCGCCGTCCAGCACGGGCTCGCCCGGGTCGCCGATGCGCCAGGCACCCTCGACGGACTCGAGGGCCCGGCCGAAGCGCTCCGGCTCGTCCGCGCTGAGCGTGAACAGCGGCTGTCCCTTGCGGATCGTGTCGCCCGGCTTGGCGTGCAGGTCGATGCCGGCCGCGTGCTGCACCGGGTCCTGCTTGCGGGCACGACCGGCACCGAGGCGCCAGGCGCCGATACCGAACGGCAGCGCCTTCTGCTCGACCAGCACGCCGTCGCGGTCGGCCAGCACGGTGTGCGTCTCGCGGGCCACCGGCAGAGCGGCATCCGGGTCGCCGCCCTGAGCACGGATCACGTCGCGCCATTTGTCCATGGCCCGGCCGTCGTGGAGCGCCGCAGCCACGTCGACGTCGGTGATGCCGACGAGCGCCAGCATCTCCTCGGCCAGCGCCACGGTCAGCTCGACCACGTCGCGCGGGCCGCCGCCGGCAAGCACCTCGACCGACTCGCGCACCTCGTTGGCATTGCCGATGGCGAAGCCGAGCGGCACGTTCATGTTGGTGAGCAGGGCGGATGTCGCCACGCCGGCGTCTTCGCCCAGCGCGACCATCGTCTGTGCCAGCTCGCGGGAGCGGTCGATGTCTTTGAGGAAGGCGCCGGAGCCGAACTTCACGTCGAGCACCAGCGCGCCGGTGCCCTCCGCGATCTTCTTCGACATGATCGAGGAGGCGATCAGCGGGATCGCCTCGACGGTGCCGGTGATGTCGCGGAGCGCGTACAGCTTGCCGTCGGCCGGGGCCAACCCGCTGCCGGCCGCGCTGATCACGCCGCCGTGCTGCTGCAGCTGTGCGAACATCTCCTCGTTCGTGAGGTTCGCCCGCCAGCCGGGGATCGACTCGAGCTTGTCCAGCGTGCCGCCGGTGTGGCCGAGGCCGCGCCCGGAGAGCTGCGGGACGGCCGCGCCGAAGACGGCAACCAGGGGCATCAACGGCAGGGTGATCTTGTCGCCGACGCCGCCGGTGGAGTGCTTGTCTGTGGTCGGCTTGCCGAGGTCGGCGAAGCTCATCCTCTCGCCGCTGGCGATCATCGCCATGGTCAGGTCGCGGATCTCGCTGCGCGACATCCCGTTCAGGAAGATCGCCATGGTCATGGCGGCCATCTGCTCGTCGCCGACATAGCCGCGGGTGTACGCGTCGATCAGCCAGTCGATCTGGGCGGTCGAGAGCACGCCTTTGTCGCGCTTGGTGTGGATCAGGTCTACGGCGTCGAATGCCTCGATGGTGCTCACTCTGCTCCCTCTGCGAATGCGACGAGGGTGCGCGGCCCGAAGGCGTCAGGCAGGACCTCGTCGATCGTCTTGATACCTGAAACGGTCTGCAGCAGCATCCCGGGTGCCGAGTGCTCGAACAGGAGCTGGCGGCAGCGCCCGCAGGGCATCAGCGCGTTGCCGTGGCCGTCCACACAGGTGAACGCCACGAGCTGCCCTCCCCCGGTCATGTGCAGCGACGACACGAGCGCGCACTCCGCGCAGAGCGTCAGCCCGTAGGAGGCGTTCTCGACGTTGCAACCGCTGATCATGCGGCCGTCGGTGACCAGGGCGGCCACACCGACCGGGAATTTCGAGTACGGCACGTAGGCCTTGCCCATCGCGTCGAGCGCTGCGGCTCGGAGAGTCTCCCAGTCGATCTCGGCAGCATCCGGAGCGGTGCCCTGCGTCGTTGACCCGGTCATTTGATGTACGGCTTTCCGTCGGCGGCCGGGGCCTTGGACTTTCCGACGAACCCGGCAACCGCGAGAATCGTCACGATGTACGGGAGCATCAGCATGAACTCGCTGGGCACCGGCGAACCGATGATGCCCAGCACGTTCTGCAGGTTCGTCGCGAAGCCGAACAGCAGCGCGGCGAGGGTGGCCTTGATCGGGTCCCACTGACCGAAGATCACGGCCGCCAGGGCGATGAAGCCGGCTCCGGCCGTCATCTCCTTGTTGAAGGCACCGACAGAGCCGAGCGTGAAGTACGCGCCACCCAGACCGGCAACCGCGCCGGCGAGCGACACGTTCCAGAACCGGGTGACCCCCACCTTGATGCCGACGGTGTCTGCCGCCTGCGGGTGCTCGCCGACGGCCCGCACGCGCAGACCCCACCGGGTGCGGTACAGGCCGAACCAGACGGCGGCGACCGTGACGTACATGATGTAGATGATGATGGTCTGCTGGAACAGCAGCGGTCCGATGATCGGAATCTCGCTGAGGATCGGGATCGGGAGCCGGTCGAAACGCGGCGGCGAGTTGAGCAGCTGCGGGTTCGCGGTCAACACGGTGGAGTAGAAGAAGCTGGTGAGGCCCGTGACGAGCACGTTCAACACCACACCGACGATGATCTGGTCGACGAGGTACTTGATCGCGAACGCGGCCAGCACGAACGAGACCAGCATGCCGGCGACCATCGCGCCAAGCAGGCCGAGGAACGGCGAGCGGGTGATGGATGCGATCATCGCCGAGACGAACGCACCGGCGAGCATCTGGCCTTCGATGGCGATGTTGACGACGCCGGAGCGCTCGGAGATGACGCCACCCATCGCGCCGAAGATCAGCGGGGCGCTGAGAGCGACGGTGCCGAGCAGCAGACCGTAGACGGGGATGGACTCGCCGGCCCCCGCCCAGGTCAGGAATGCGACCAGGAAGAGGAAGCCGAACAGGGCCACGAACCAGAGCGACACCTTGCGCCCGTTGCGCACCAGCAGGAACGCCAGCACGGTGATCGCCGCCATCAGGATGGTGATGACGATGCAGGTCGCCGTCGTGGGCAGGTCGATCGCCGCGAGCTGGATGACGTTGCCCTCGGCGGTGAGCCGGAACTGGCTGACTCCGGGCCGGGCGAAGACGACGAACAGCAGGAACGAGAGCACGGTGACGACGGCGAACGTGACCGGCGTCTTCCAGCTCTTGATGACGGCCTTCTCAAGCACGATCTTGGCATCGCTCGGCGATGCGGAGTGGTCGATGACAGTCATCAGATTCGCTCAACCTTCAGCTTCGGCGCGATCGTTTTGTAGACCCCGGGTGTGGGCAGTCGGAAGACCGCGCGAACCAGCGGCGGCGCTGCGATGAACAGAACGATGAGCGACTGCACGACGAGAACGATGTCGATCGGGATGCCCTCTGCCGCCTGCATCGAGAAGCCTCCGGCTTTCAGTGCTCCGAAGAGGAGCCCGGCGCCGAAGATGCCCCACGGCCGTGAACGGCCGAGCAGGGCGACGGTGATGGCATCGAAGCCGATGCCGGCGTCGATACCGGAGCTGAAGCCGGTGGTCACGTTGCCGAGGATCTGCGAGACGCCAGCCAGACCGACGAGCGCACCCGAGATCACCATCGCCCAGACGAAGATGGCCTTGACGTTGATTCCCGCCACCCGGGCGGCGCTCGGGTTCTCACCGACGGCACGGAACTTGAAGCCGAGGCTGGAGCGGGCGAGGATCCACCAGACGATGATGGTGGCGATGATCGCGAAGATGAAGCCGAGGTTCAGCGTGTACTGATCCCCGAGCAGCTTCGGGAAGATCGCGGTGTCCTTCATCGCCGGCGACTTCGGGTTGTTCGACCCCGGTGCCTGCAGCGCGCCGGGGGTGCGCAGCAGGTAGGAGATCAGATAGAACGCGACGTAGTTGAGCATGATGGTCGTGATGACCTCGTGCGCTCCCGTTCGCGCCTTCAGCAGACCAACGAGGCCGCCCCAGAGCGCACCACCGATCATGCCGCCGATGACGGCGACGATCATGTGCACGCCGTACGGCAGGTCGAAGGAGAATCCGATCCAGCCGGCGATACCGATCGCGATCAGCATCTGGCCGCGGCCACCGATGTTGAACATGCCGGCGCGGAAGCCGAGGCCGATGCCGAGACCGGCGATGATCAGCGGCGTCGCGAAGGTGAGGGTCTGCGTCAACGGCTTGATGCCGTCGGCGAAGTCAGGCCGCCGGAAGTTGTAGATCGATCCCTGGAACAGCGAGGAGTAGGCGCCGGAGACCGACTGCCATACCGCGTTGAAGAGGTCGCCGGGCCGCGCGAAGAAATACCCGGCCGACGACTGGACGACTGGATCGGTCAACGCGATGAGCAGCGCCCCGACGATCATGGCCAGCACGATCGACAGGAGCGAGATCATGACGGACCCGCCGAGGATCTCGTTCATGGCCACCCGGCCGCGCGAGGGTGGTTCGACACCGGGCGGGGCCGCCGGTGGCTGCGGGTTCTGGGGCACGTTCGGCGTGGAAGCCGGCGTGCCGGCCGGCGTGCCGGCCGGAATCGATGCGTCGCTCATGCTGCTGCTCCTGCCACGGGCGGTGCTTCGCCCGCCATCATCAAACCAAGGGTGTCTCTGGACGTGTCTCCAGGGACGATTCCGACGATCCCGCCGCGGTACATCACGGCGATCCGGTCGGCCAACGCCGTGACCTCGTCGAGTTCTGTCGACACCACGATGACCGGCACCCCGGCATCGCGGGCCGCGACGATCTGGCTGTGGACGAACTCGATGGAGCCGACGTCCAGGCCACGGGTGGGCTGGGCCGCCACGAAGAGCTGCAGGTCGCGGCTGAGCTCGCGCGCCAGCACGACCTTCTGCTGGTTGCCGCCCGAGAGCTTGCTGACGGTGGTGGTGATTCCCTGTGCCCGGATGTCGAACTCGCCGAGCTTCGTCTGGGCGAAGTCGTTCAGGTAGCGCAACTGCAGATTGCCGGTCTTGACGAACGGGGCGCCGTCTGAGCGATCGAGCATGAGGTTCTCGGCGATCGTGAACTCGCCGACCAGGCCGTCTTCGTTGCGGTCTTCGGGAACGAAGCCGACCCCGGAGCCCAGCACCTTGTTGACGCTCAGTTTGGTCAGGTTCTTTCCGTTCAGGACGATGTCACCGGTGACTCTGTCCTGCAGGCCCATGATCGCCTCGGTGAGCTCGGTCTGGCCGTTGCCCTGCACGCCGGCGATGGCGAGGATCTCGCCGGCCTTCACGTCGAAGTTGACCTTGTTCACCACGAGCTGGCCGTGGATGTCGATGACCGACAGGTCGGTGACCACGAGGGACGGCGCCCCGGGATTGGCGGGGGCCTTGTCGATGACCAGGTCGACGGCACGCCCCACCATCAGGGAGGCGAGCTCTTCGTTGGACGCGGTGGGCGAAGCCTCACCGACGACTTTGCCGAGCCGGATCACGGTGATGCGGTCGGCGACTTCGCGCACTTCGCGCAGCTTGTGCGTGATGAAGACGATCGCGGTGCCCGCGGCCTTCAGCTGCTTCATGATGAGCATGAGCTCATCGGTCTCCTGAGGGGTCAGCACGGCCGTCGGCTCGTCGAAGACGAGGACCTTGGCGTTGTGTGACAGGGCCTTGATGATCTCGACACGCTGCTGCACGCCGACCGGGAGGTCTTCGATCAGCGCATCGGGGTCGAGGTCGAAGCCGAACCGGTCGGAGAGCTCGCGCACCCGCTTGCGGGTTGCCGCCATGTTGAGGCGGCCGCCGAACGTGGTCTCCTCGTGCCCGAGCATGACGTTCTCGGCAACGGTGAACACCGGGATCAGCATGAAGTGCTGGTGCACCATGCCGATGCCGGCGGCCATGGCATCGCCGGGGCCCTGGAAGTGTTGCACCTGGTCGTCGAGCAGGATCTCGCCCTCTTCGGCCTGGTACAGGCCGTAGAGCACGTTCATCAGTGTCGACTTGCCTGCGCCGTTCTCACCGAGAAGGCAATGGATCTCACCCGGCTCAACGGTGAGGTCGATGTGGTCGTTGGCAACGAGCGAACCGAATCGCTTCGTAATGCCGCGAAGTTCAAGCTTCATGGTCAGTCAATCTTCCTTCCCACAATCGCAGCATCGCGATGTCCAGGGGAACAGTTCAGCACGGCTCAGAGTGGGTCAAGGCTGTTCAGGGTGGGTCAAGGCTGTTCGGGGCAGTGCAGGTCAAGCTGTTAACAGCATCGGGGAGACCAGCAAACTGAGCTGGCCTCCCCGATGCCTGGTGCACAACGTTACTTGGGCGAGGACGGCGACTCGACCTTGATCGAACCGTCGATGATTCCTGCCTTGATGGCGTCGAGCTCGCCCTGCAGGGCGGGGTCAACCTTCGACTCGAAGTCGTGGAACGGAGCCAGTGAGACGCCGTCGTTCTTCAGGGTTCCGATGAACGGGGTGTTGTCGAACTTGCCCTCGGCCGCGTCGGTGGTGACCGCCTCGACACCGGGCTGCATGCCCTTCATGATCGAGGTCAGGAACAGGTCGGCGTTCTCCGGGTTCGTGACGAAGACGTCGGCGTCAACACCGATCAGGGCGATCGGCTTGCTGGCGTCGCGGATGGCCTCGGCCGCGCTCAGGAAGATCGGGCCTCCGACCGGGAGGATGACGTCGGCGTTCTGGTCGATCAGGCCCTGTGCAGCCTGCTTGGCCTCGGTGCCGGCAGCGAAGCCACCGGTGAAGGTGCCGTTCTGTGCCGCGACATCCCAGCCAAGAACCTTGACGTCCTTGCCCTTCTGAGTGTTGTAGTAGTCAACGCCGTCGGCGTAGCCGTCCATGAAGATGGTGACGGGCGGGATCGCCATGCCACCGAAGGTTCCGACGATGCCGGTCTTGCTGTAGCTCGCCGCGGCGTAGCCGCCCATGAATGCGGCCTGGGCCGTGTCGAAGACGATCGGCTTGACGTTCGGGAGCGTGATCGAGTTGTCGTCGATGATCGCGAAGTTCACGTCGGGGTTCGCCGTGGCGGCATCCTTGGTCGCGGCGGCCAGGTTGAAGCCGACGGTCACGATCAGGTTGCAGCCCTGGTCGATCAGGCTGGTGATGTTCGGTGCGTAGTCGGAGTCGGAGTTCGACTGGACGTGGATCTCCTTGACGCCGAGCTTCTTGGCGGCGTCGGTCAGACCGGCCAGGCCGAGCTCGTTGAAGGACTTGTCGTCGAATCCGCCGGAGTCAGAAACCATGCAGGGCAGGAAGTCGCTGGCAACGGGTGCGTTCGATCCATCGGTGGATCCGCCGGACTCGGGTGCGGAAGCACAACCCGCAAGCAGGGCGGCTACGCCAAAGACGGCCAGGCCGGCGAGGCCAGCCTTACGGGTTGCGATAGTCAAGATGACCTCCAAGGTGCTGCCCCGACGGAGTCCGGAGCCTCTAGTGCAAGTCAGATTACCGAATATTTCGCTACCAACAACAGCAAAGTTGCTCGATGAGTCAATGGTTATGAATTCGCGATCTTCTGCTCATATGAGCAGACGGATTGCGCCGCGCTACTGGGGTGTGCTTGGCGATGTGACGAGGATGGCGCCGCCGATGATGTCCTTGCGGACGCCGTCCAGCTCGGCCGAGAGCTCAGGCGAGACGAGCGAGGCCCGCTCGTGGAACGGGGCGATGTCGACGCCGCCGTTCTGCAGCGTGCCGATGAACGGGGCGTTGTCGAAGTTGCCGTCCATGTCGTCCCCGACGATCGCCACCACCGCGTCTTGCGTGTTCTTCAACACGCTGGTGAGCACGAAGGGGCGGAACGCGGCCGGAAGCGTCTCGAAGCCGTCGTTGTCGACCCAGATCACCGAGACACCGGTCGCCTCGCTCGCGGCGGCAGCGGCCCCCTCGCCGACCTGGCCGGCGACGGGCAGGATCACATCCGCCCCCTGGTCGATGAATCCCTGGGTCAGCGTCTTGCCCTTGCCGACATCCTCGAAGTCACCGGTGAAGTTGCCGTCCTGCTTCGCTTTGTCCCAGCCGAGGGCCCGCACGCTGGTGCCGTGCACCGTGTTGTAGTGGTCGACGCCGTCGACGAAGCCATCCATGAAGAGGGTGACGGGCGGCTGGTTGCCACCGCCGAAGGTGGCGACGATTCCGGTCTCGGTCACTCCCGCGGCCAGGTAGCCGGCGAGGAACGCCGCCTGGGCGGTGTCGAACACGATCGGCTTGATATTCGCCCCGTCGACCTGCTCGTCCACGATGGCGAAGTTCACATCGGGGTTGGCTGCCGCCGCCTCGACGGTCGCGTCGGCGAGCTCCCAGCCCACGGTGAGCACGAGCTGGCATCCGGACTCGACGGCCTGGTCGACGTTGGGGCGCAGATCGGTCTCGGATGTCGACACCAGCGCGCGCACGTCGATGCCGTAGCGGGAGCTGGCCTGCTGCAGGCCCTCCCAGCTGGACTGGTTGAACGAGCGATCCTGCAGCCCACCGGAGTTCGTGACCATGCGGGCGCAGTACTCCGAGCCCGCATTCTCGCCGCCGGCGTCCGGCGCGGACGCGCAGCCGGCGAGGGCGAGCACGGCGCCGACCAGCAGCACGACGGGGGTGAAGGCGCGACGGGTGCTGCGGGTGGGTGTGTTCACGATCGACTCCTGGTGCAGGGGGTGGAAGGGTTCTACAACACGTGTGCTCTGTCTACAGCACGTGGGTGCTAGAGCACGTCAGTGCGCCCGGAAAGCTTCAGCGCGTCGACGACGGCCTTCACCTTCTGGGCGTTGGCGCTCGTGGTCACGAGCAGCGCGTCCGGGGTGTCCACGACGACGATGTCCTCCACGCCGATGAGAGCGATCGTGCGGCCGCCCTCCGAGATGACGATGCCGCTGGAAGAGTCGGCGAGCACGCGGGCGTTCTCACCGAGGATGGCGAGGTCGCGCTTGCGCCCGCCGGAGTGCAGCTTGGCGATCGAGGCGAAGTCGCCCACGTCGTCCCAGTCGAAACGGCCGGGGATCACGGCGAGCCGACCGGCCGCGGCGGCAGGCTCGGCCACGGCGTAGTCGATGGCGATCTTCTTCAGGCCCGGCCAGATGCGGTCCACGGCCGGTCCGCGGGTGGCAGGGTCGTCCCAGGCGGCGGCGAGCTCGAGCAACCCGGCGAGCAGCTCGGGCTCTGAACGGCCGATCTCCTCGAGGATCCGGTCGGCCCTGGCGATGAACATCCCGGCATTCCAGAGGTAATGTCCGCTGGCCAGGTAGCGCTTCGCCGTGGCTTGGTCCGGCTTCTCGACGAACGACTCGACGGCCAGCGCGCTCGGCGCACCCGGCACCTCGAGCCGCTCCCCGCTGTGGATGTAGCCGAAGCCGATGGCGGCCTCGGTGGGGCGGATGCCGATGGTGGCGATGTAGCCGGCATCCGCAACCTCGACGGCCTCGGCCACGGCCAACCGGAACACGTCATCGCGGTGGATGACGTGGTCGGCGGCGAAAGAACCGATGATCACGCCGGGCTCGCGGCGCTCCAAGATGGCCGCGGCCAGGCCGATGGCGGCCGCGGAGTCGCGCGGCTCGCTCTCCAACACCACGTTGTGGTCGGCGAGCTCTGGCAGCTGTTCCTCCACCGCCTTGCGATGAGCGCGCCCGGTGACGACCATGATGCGCTGCTCACCGGAGAGCGGCACGAGCCGGTTCCAGGTGTCGCGGAGCAACGTCTGGCCGGACCCGGTCAGGTCGTGCAGGAACTTGGGCGCATCCGCGCGGGAGAGCGGCCACAGCCGCGAACCAATGCCACCGGCGGGGATGACGCTATAGAAACGATCGAGCGCAGAAGACGAAGTCACGCCTGCCAGCCTAGGCCAGCGGCACCGCCACGCCGCGTCGGGTTAGGCATACCTAACCAGAAAATCGCTGAGAGTGAGGAATAGTATGGCTTCACATGCTCATCGAGCACTCCGGGCCAGCGACTGGCCACATTTCAGCCAGGGAGGGTTGTTCATGCCACAGCAAACGGCAGGAACCCTGACAGCATCCAAGAAGACCACCACTTCACCACGCCCGGCGGGTACCTTGTACCGCGGTCGCGAGGGAATGTGGTCGTGGGTCCTGCACCGCATCACCGGTGTCGCGATCTTCTTCTTCCTGCTTGTCCACATTCTTGATACCGCGCTCATCCGCGTCAGCCCCGAGGCGTACAACGTCGTCATCGGCACGTACCAGACGCCGTTGATGGGCCTCGGCGAGGTCGCCCTCGTCGGCGCGATCGTGTTCCACGCCTACAACGGCATCCGGATCATCCTGATCGACTTCTGGTCCGGCGGCGTGAAGTACCAGAAGCTGATGTTCTACATCGTCATCGCGCTCTGGGTGATCACCATGCTCGGCTTCACCCCGCGCCACCTGATCAACGTCTTCAGCCACTAGGAAAGGGGAGCACTGATGACTGCAACAACTATTGAAGCCCCCCGCTCCCCCTCGCGCCCGGCGAAGAGCCGCGGTGTGAACTGGGAGAAGTGGGGCTGGATCTACATGCGCGCCTCCGGCGTCGTGCTGATCGTGCTGATCTTCGGCCACCTGTTCTTCAACCTCATGCTGGGCGACGGCATCTCCGCCATCGACTTCGGTTTCGTCGGCGGCAAGCTGGCCGACCCGTTCTGGCAGTGGTGGGATGTCGCGATGCTCTGGCTCGCACTGATCCACGGCGGCAACGGCATGCGCACGCTGATCAACGACTACGCGACGCTGCGGATGACGCGCGGCGTGCTCAAGACGGCCGTTCTGGCCGCCGTCGTCGTGCTCATCGTGCTCGGCACCCTCGTCGTCTTCACCTTCGACCCCTGCCCCGCTGGGCAGCCGGCCGATCTTCTGCCAGCACTCTGTGCTGCGCGCTAACACCTCATCACCAAAAGTACGGATGCCACTGTGACTCAGTCCTCAACGTCCACCGCCGCCGACCACACCATCGTCGACGGCGTGCACTACCACCAGTTCGATGTCGTCATCGTGGGTGCCGGCGGCGCCGGCATGCGTGCCGCCATCGAGGCGGGCCCGCACGCCAAGACGGCCGTGATCTCCAAGCTGTACCCGACGCGTTCGCACACCGGTGCGGCGCAGGGCGGCATGGCGGCGGCACTCGCCAACGTCGAGGAAGACAACTGGGAGTGGCACACGTTCGACACCATCAAGGGCGGCGACTACCTCGTCGACCAGGATGCGGCCGAGATCCTGGCCAAGGAGGCCATCGACGCCGTCCTCGACCTCGAGAACATGGGCCTGCCGTTCAACCGCACGCCCGAGGGCAAGATCGACCAGCGCCGCTTCGGCGGTCACACCCGCGACCACGGCAAGGCCCCGGTCCGCCGTGCGTGCTACGCCGCCGACCGCACCGGCCACATGATCCTGCAGACGCTGTACCAGAACTGCGTCAAGCACGGCATCAACTTCTTCAACGAGTACTACGTGCTCGACCTGGTCATGACGAACGTCGACGGCGTCGACCAGCCGTCCGGTGTCGTCGCATACGACCTCTCCACCGGCGAGCTGCACGTCTTCCAGGCGAAGGCGATCATCTTCGCCACCGGCGGCTTCGGCAAGATCTACAAGACGACCTCCAACGCGCACACCCTGACCGGTGACGGCGTGGGCATCATCTGGCGCAAGGGCCTCCCGCTGGAGGACATGGAGTTCTTCCAGTTCCACCCGACCGGTCTGGCCGGCCTCGGCATCCTGCTGACAGAGGGCGCCCGCGGTGAGGGCGCCATCCTCCGCAACGCTTCAGGTGAGCGCTTCATGGAGCGTTACGCCCCCACCATCAAGGACCTCGCCCCGCGTGACATCGTCGCCCGCTGCATGGTCCAGGAGGTGGCAGAGGGCCGCGGCGCCGGCCCCAACAAGGACTACGTCTACCTCGACTGCACCCACCTCGGTGCAGAGGTGCTCGAGACCAAGCTCCCGGACATCACCGAGTTCGCCCGCACCTACCTCGGTGTCGACCCGGTGACCGAGCCCGTTCCCGTGATGCCGACCGCGCACTACGCCATGGGCGGCATCCCCACCAACGTCAACGCCGAGGTGCTGCGCGACAACACCACCGTCGTTCCCGGCCTCTACGCCGCCGGCGAGTGCGCCTGCGTCTCTGTGCACGGTTCCAACCGCCTCGGCACCAACTCGCTGCTCGACATCAACGTCTTCGGCAAGCGTGCGGGCAACAACGCCGTCGAGTACGTCAAGACCGCCGAGTTCACCCCGCTGCCCGCCGACCCGGCAGCCGCCGTGCGCGGTCTGATCGACGGCATCCGCAACTCGACCGGAACCGAGCGCGTCTCTGTGCTCCGCAAGGAGCTGCAGGACATGATGGATGCCAAGGCTCAGGTGTTCCGCACCGACGAGTCGCTGGCCGAGGTCACCCAGACCATCCACGGCCTGCGCGAGCGCTACAAGAACGTCGCCGTGCAGGACAAGGGCCGCCGTTTCAACACCGATCTGCTCGAGGCCGTCGAGCTGGGCTTCCTGCTCGACCTGGCCGAGGTCGTCGTCTACTCCGCTCGCAACCGCAAGGAGAGCCGTGGCGGCCACATGCGCGACGACTACCCGAACCGCGACGACGAGACCTACATGAAGCACACCATGGCGTACCTCTCCGGTGACGCCCACTCTGCGGATGCCGCCGACCACATCCGTCTGGATTGGAAGCCCGTCACCATCACGCGCTACCAGCCCATGGAAAGGAAGTACTAATCGTGAGCACCGCGACGATTGCCGCCGACCGCCCGGGGAACGCCGACCCGTCGGTCACCCCGTTCACGGTCACGTTCCTGATCCGCCGCTTCGACCCTGAGGTCGATGAAGAGCCGCGCTGGCAGGACTTCGACGTCGAGATGTACGCCACCGACCGCGTGCTGGACGCCCTGCACAAGATCAAGTGGGAGCAGGACGGTTCGCTGACGTTCCGCCGCTCCTGCGCGCACGGCATCTGCGGTTCCGATGCCATGCGCATCAACGGCCGCAACCGACTGGCCTGCAAGACGCTGATCAAGGACCTCGACATCTCGAAGCCGATCTACGTCGAGGCCATCAAGGGCCTGCCGCTGGAGAAGGACCTCATCGTCGACATGGAGCCGTTCTTCGCGTCGTTCCGCGAGGTGCAACCCTTCCTCATCGCCAGCAAGGCGCCGGAGGGCGGCAAGGAGCGCATCCAGACCGTCGCCCAGCGCGAGCGTTTCGATGACACCACCAAGTGCATCCTCTGTGCAGCCTGCACGTCGAGCTGCCCGGTGTTCTGGACGGACGGCCAGTACTTCGGCCCGGCCGCCATCGTCAACGCACACCGCTTCATCTTCGACTCTCGTGACGAGGACGCCAAGGTGCGCCTCGACATCCTGAACGACAAGGAAGGCGTCTGGCGCTGCCGCACGACCTTCAACTGCTCCGAGGCGTGCCCGCGCGGCATCCAGGTGACCCAGGCCATCGCCGAGGTCAAGCAGGCCATCATGCGCGGCAAGCCGTAATACTTCCCGCAACGCGAAGAGCCCCCGCCGACTGCTTGAATCCAAGCTGTGGCGGGGGCTCTTCCCGTTGCGGCGCTAATGTGTGACTGTGAGTCAGACACCGGATCGCGGCACCGAAAAGCGGGTGCGCGAAGCCTTCGACGCCTTCGGCGAGCCGATCCGTGAACGCTTCGGTGAACCGGTGCAGCGGGTCAACGCGCTGACGCAGAAGACGCTCGCGCTCTTCCCCGTGCGGGTGTGGCGGCATTTCCTGGCCCGCAATGGCTTCCTCTTGGCGGCAGGGATGAGCTATCAGGCGCTGTTCGCCGCCTTCGCCGCCGTGTATGTCGTGTTCTCGGTCGCCGGGCTCTGGCTGGTTTCGCACCCGTCCACGCTGCACGCGCTCGAGAACCTGATCAACACCTACATCCCGGGGCTCATCGGCCAGGAGGGGCAGGCCGGCGCGATCAGCTCCAGTGAGCTCACCGGGCTGGCGTCGGACTCGACGTTCCTGCTCAGCTCGACCGGCGTGATCGCGGCCGCCGGCTTGATCTGGACGGCCATCGGCTGGGTGACGTACTCGCGGATCAGCGTGCGCACGGTGTTCGGCCTGGCCAAGGACACCCGCTCCTACGTGCTGTTGAAGGCGCGGGACTTCGTGGCGGCCCTCGCCTTCGGAGCGACGCTGCTGCTCGCGTCGACACTGACCGTGGTCAGCACGGCGGCGCTCTCCTGGTTGTTCAAGGTGTTCGGCCTGCCCGTCGATTCGTTCTGGTACAACCTCGCGGGCAGCTCAGTCGGTCTCCTGCTCGTGCTGATCATCAACGCCGGCGTGCTCGCGGCCATGTTCCGCTTCCTCTCCGGTGCCGCGGTCGAGTGGCGCAGGCTCTGGGGCGGTTCGCTGCTCGGCAGTGTCGCCCTCACCGTGATGCAGGTGCTGGGCAGCACGCTCATCGGCGGCGTCACGAAGAACCCGCTGCTGGCCACCTTCGCCGTGTTCGTCGGTCTGCTGCTGTGGTTCAGGCTGACCAGCATCGTCACGCTCGTCGCCGCCGCCTGGATCGCCGTCGCGGCGGGCGACCGCGGTGAGTCGCTGCGCAAGGTGACGAGCGAGCAGCTGGAGATGGAACGACGCGAGCGGGAGCTGCAGGCGTTGCGCCTGGCTGCGGAGGTCGAGCTGCGGCAGGCCAGAGCGGAGCACGAGTCGGCCCCGTGGTACCGGCGCCCGGCGACGGCGCTGCGGCTGCGGCAGGCGACGCAGCGGCACGACGCTCTGACCGCGCAGCAGGCAGACAGCGCGTCAGCGGACGCCGCGCATCCAAGTGGGCACAACGGTTCGGGCAACGGCAACGGCCACGGCAATGGCCACGGCTCGGGCAACGGCAACGGCCACGACTCAGGTCCGGCCCCGAGGGAGCACTAGCCGCGGCGAGGGCGACACGCGGCCGTCGGCTCGCCCTGTCGGCCCGACAATCTAGACTAAGTTCATGTCATCCGCGTCGTCGCCACTGCGTATTGCCTCTGTCAACGTGAACGGCGTGCGCGCCGCCTTCCGCAACGGAATGGGCCCGTGGCTCGCCGAACGCGAGGTGGACATCCTCGCGCTGCAGGAGGTGCGGGCAGAGACCAGCCACCTCACCGAACTGCTCGGCGACGAATGGGACATCCTGCACGACGCCGCAACGGCCAAAGGCCGTGCCGGGGTCGCGCTGGCCAGCCGCCGCAGCTCTGACCGCCACCGCGGTGCCGAGATCCACCGCGTCGAGCTCGGCGCGGTCGACTTCGACAGTGCCGGCCGTTGGCTCGAGGCCGATTACCGCGTCGGAGACAAGATCGTCACCGTGGTGAGCACCTACGTGCACTCCGGCGAGGTCGGCACCCCCAAGCAGGTCGAGAAGTACAAGTTCCTCGACGCCATGCAGGAGCGCTTGCCCCAGCTCGAGGCGCACTCGAAGTACGCGCTCGTGCTGGGCGACCTCAACGTCGGCCACCGCACCCTCGACATCAAGAACTGGAAGGGCAACGTGAAGAAGGCCGGCTTCCTGCCTGAGGAGCGCGCCTACTTCGACCGCTTCATCGGCGCCGAGGGCGACCCGGACTACAACAACGGCGCAGGCCTCGGCTGGGTCGACGTCGGCCGCAAGTGGGCCGGCGAGGTCGAGGGGCCCTACAGCTGGTGGTCCAACCGCGGCCAGGCCTTCGACAACGACACCGGCTGGCGCATCGACTACCACCTGGCCTCCCCCGCCCTGGCCGCCACCGTCGTCAACTACACGATCGACCGCGCCCCGTCCTACGACAAGCGATGGTCCGACCACGCCCCCGTCGTCGTCGACTACGCGATCTAGCCCCCATTTTTTGTCGGATGCCCGGCATCCGACCACCGTTTGAAAGAATGACATGACCTCTCTGCCCCGCCTGTACTCAGGAATGCAACCCTCCGCCGATTCGCTGCACGCCGGCAACTACATCGGCGCGCTGCTGCAGTGGAAGGAACTCCAGTCCAGCCACGACGCCCTGTTCTCGGTCGTCGACATGCACGCCATCACGGTGCCGCAGGATCCGGCCGAACTGCGCGAGAAGACCCGCCGCACCGCCGCCCAGTACATCGCCGCCGGCATCGACCCGTCGAGCTCGACGCTGTACGTGCAGTCGCACGTCCCGGCACACGCCGAGCTGGCCTGGGTGCTCAACACCATCACCGGCTTCGGCGAGGCCGGCCGGATGACCCAGTTCAAGGACAAATCCAAGAAGCAGGGCGCCGACGCCACCTCCGTCGGCCTGTTCACCTACCCGGTGCTGATGGCGGCCGACATCCTGCTCTACCAGACGGATGTCGTGCCCGTCGGTGACGACCAGAAGCAGCACGTCGAGCTCACCCGCGACCTGGCCACCCGCTTCAACGCGCGCTTCGGCGACACGTTCACGGTGCCGGAACCCGTCATCCAGAAGGAGACGGCTCGCATCTACGACCTGCAGAACCCGGGCTCGAAGATGTCGAAGTCGGGCGAGTCCCCCGCCGGCATCCTCTGGTTGATGGACGAGCCGGGCGCGATCAAGAAGAAGATCATGCGCGCCGTCACCGACGACGACGGCGTCGTGCGCTTCGACCGGGCCGAGAAGCCGGGCGTCTCCAACCTGATGACGATGTTCCAGGTCTTCTCCGGCCGCTCGCTCACCGAGATCGAGGATGCCTTCGCCGGCCGCGGCTACGGCGACTTCAAGAAGGAGCTCGTCGAGCTCGTCGTCGCCGAGTTCACCCCGATCCGCGAACGCACCACCGCGCTGCTCGACGACCCGGCCGAACTCGACCGCCTGCTCGCCGGCAACGCCGACCGCGCCTCTGAGATCGCCGACGCCACCGTCGAGACCGTGTACGACCGCATCGGCTTCCTGCGCCGAGCACGTTAGGGGAATCCCATGCTGCCCGTTGAGCTGCGCACCGAACGGCTCGTGTTGAACCCGCTCGTCGAGAGCGACATCGACGCGATCACCGCGTACTGCCAGGACCCGCTGTTCGAGCGCTACCTGACCGTGCCGTGGCCATACCTGCGAGAGCACGCGGCAAGCTTCGTGAACGAGCTCGCGCCGGCATGGTGGGCCAGCGGTGCGGAGGCCACCTGGGCGCTGCGCCACGAGGCGGACGGCCCGCTGCTCGGCGTCGTGTCGTTCCGCATGGAGAAGCACGACCTGGGCTTCTGGATCGGTGCGGAGCACCGCGGCTTCGGCTACATGCCGGAGGCCGTCTCGCGCGTGGCCGACTGGGCGCTGAACGAGGCCATCCCCGGCCTGGAGCGCGTCGGTTGGGAGTGCATCGCCGGTAACGTCGCCTCGGCCAGGGTCGCCCGCAAGGCCGGGTTCCGCTTCACCCACACGGCGCCCTCCAGCCTGCCCGACCGCGACGGGGCCCACCCGGAGAGCTGGTTCGGCGCTCTGGATGCCGGGGTGCGCTCGATTCACGAGGACTGGCCCGCCGGGGTGGCCCAGTCATGAGCGCCTCGCCCGCCGTCATCCTGTTCGACCTCGACGACACCCTGTTCGCGCACCGCTCTGCGGTGGCCAGGGGGATCGTCGCGCACATCGAGCACATCGGCGGCTTCGAGGGGGTGCACGCCCCGGACGCGGTCACGCTCTGGCATGCGCTGGAGGAGAAGCACTACCACTCCTATCTCGAGGGCACGCTCGATTTCGAGGGCCAGCGCCGGGCGCGCGCCCGCGACTTCGCCGCGGCGCACGGTGTGCAGCTGGAAGACACCGCCTCCGGCGTCTGGTTCGACGACTACTTCGAGCACTACATCGCGGCGTGGACACTGCACGACGACACCCTGGCCTGCCTGGACGCGCTCGAGGCGGCGCTGCCCGGGGTGCGTTTCGGCATCATCACCAACGGTGACCCCGTGTTCCAGCGGCGCAAGCTCGACCACGTCGGGCTCACCGAACGGATGGGTCTGGACGCCCACCCGGAGCGCATCGTGACCTCCGGAGCGCTCGGTTTCGCCAAGCCCGATGCGCGCATCTTCGAGGCGGCCTGCGCGGCCTTCGGCTCTTCTCCGGCCGAGACCGTGTACGTCGGCGACCGGCTGCGCACCGACGCCATCGGCGCCGCCGCGGCCGGCCTCACCGGGGTCTGGCTGAACCGTGGCGGGGCCGTGCAGCCCGACGCTGCGGACGCCGCAGAGGCGACCGCCCTCGGCGTGCTCGAGGTCGCCGGGCTCGACGAGCTCACGGCCGCCCTGGTCACGCGCTAGCCATTTGGCTTCGGGCGCTGCGCTGCTCGTCCCTCGCGGCGCGGCACCCTCCAGCCAGCGTGTTTTTCCGTTGGCTCGAGGGAGCGCCAGCGACCGAAGCCACCACCGCAGGGCACGCAGAAGCCCCCGCACTCGAGGAGTGCGGGGGCTTCGGGGTTTCGACAAGCTCAACCAGCGGCTGGGGCTCACCCAGCGGGTCGGGTGTTACTTGACGTCTTCGTCGACCCAGTCGAGGGTCTTCGTGACGGCCTTCTTCCAGTTGCGGTAGAGGCGCTCGCGCTCGCCCGACTCCATGTTCGGCTCCCAGCGCTCGTCCTCCTGCCAGTTCTTGGCGAGGTCGTCCAGACCGCTCCAGAAGCCGACGGCCAGGCCGGCCGCGTACGCGGCGCCGAGCGCCGTCGTCTCGGCCACGACCGGGCGCACGACGGGCACGTTCAGGATGTCGGCCTGGAACTGCAGCAGCGTGTTGTTCGCCGTCGCGCCGCCGTCGACCTTCAGCTCGGTCAGCGGAACGCCGGAGTCGGCGTTGACAGCGTCGATGACCTCGCGGGTCTGGAACGCGATCGCCTCGAGCGCCGCGCGGGCGATGTGGCCCTTGTTCACATAGCGGGTGAGGCCGACCAGCGCACCGCGGGCATCCGCGCGCCAGTGCGGCGCGAAGAGACCGGAGAACGCGGGCACGAAGTAGGCCCCGCCGTTGTCGTCGACCGTGTTCGCCAGCGCCTCGATGTCGGCTGCCGACTCGATGATGCCGAGGTTGTCGCGCATCCACTGCACCAGCGAGCCGGTGACGGCGATGGAGCCCTCCAGCGCGTAGTGCACGGGGTCGTCGCCCAGCTTGTAGCCGACGGTCGTCAGCAGGCCGTTCTGGGAGTGAACGATCTCCTCACCGGTGTTGAAGATGAGGAAGTTGCCGGTGCCGTAGGTGTTCTTGGCCTCGCCCGCTTCGAACGCGGCCTGGCCGAAGGTGGCGGCCTGCTGGTCGCCCAGGATGCCGGCGATCGGCGTCTCGCGCAGCAGCGAGTTCTCGCTGGCGTAGCCGTAGACCTCGGAGGAGGAGCGGATCTCGGGCAGCATCGAGGCGGGAACGCCGAAGACCGAGAGGATCTCCTCGTCCCAGGCCAGCGTCTCCAGGTCCATGAACAAGGTGCGGCTGGCGTTGGTGACATCGGTGGCGTGCACGCCGCCGTTGACGCCGCCGGTCAGGTTCCAGAGCACCCAGCTGTCGGTGGTGCCGAACATGAGCTCGCCGGCATCCGCAGCCTCACGGGCGCCGGGCACGTTCTCCAGGATCCAGACGATCTTGGTGCCGGAGAAGTAGGTGGCCAGCGGCAGGCCGACCTTCTGCTTGAAGCGCTCGACGCCGCCATCAGCGGCCAGGCGGTCGACGATGTCCTGCGTGCGGGTGTCCTGCCAGACGATGGCGTTGTAGACGGGCACGCCGGTGTTCCGGTTCCAGACCACCGCGGTCTCGCGCTGGTTGGTGATGCCGATCGAGGCAACATCGTGCCGGGTGAGGTTCGCCTTGCCGAGGGCCTGGCCAATCACCTCGCGCACGTTGCCCCAGATCTCCAGCGCGTCGTGTTCGACCCAGCCGGCCTGGGTCATGATCTGCTCGTGCTCGAGCTGGCCGGTCGAGATGATCGACCCGGCCTTGTCGAAGATGATGGCGCGCGAGCTCGTGGTGCCCTGGTCAATCGCGAGTACGTAGTCAGCCATGCTGATAACTCCTTTGTAATCGGGTGAGGTGTGAGGGGTTCGGATGCCGCTGACTAGCCGAGGATCGGCAGCAGCGCGGTCGAAGCGACACCGGCGAGCACACCACCGATGATCGGGCCGACCACGGGCACCCAGGAGTAACTCCAGTCGGAGCCGCCCTTGCCCTTGATCGGCAGGAAGAAGTGCGCGATGCGCGGGCCCAGGTCACGGGCCGGGTTGATGGCGTAGCCGGTGGGGCCACCGAGGGAGGCGCCGATACCGATCACGAGCAGGGCGACGGGCAGGGCGCCGAGGGCGGCCAGGCCGCCGCCGTCACCGTTGCGGCCGAAGCCGATGACGACGAACACGAGCACGAAGGTGCCGATGATCTCGGTGACGAGGTTCCAGCCGTAGGAGCGGATGGCCGGGCCCGTGGAGAAGACGCCGAGCTTGGTGGCGGCATCCGGCTCAGCATCGAAGTGCTGCTTGTAGCCGAGCCACATCACGACGGCGCCGATGATGGCACCGACGAGCTGGGCGGAGATGTAGGCCAGCACCGAGACGACGGACACCGCGACGGTCGTGCCCATGGCTGCGTTGCCGAAGTCCTGGGCTCCGCTGGCGACGAGGCCGAGCGTGACGGCGGGGTTCAGGTGTGCACCTGACGCATACGAGACGATGACACCGGCGAAGACCGCGAGGCCCCAGCCGATGTTGATCATCAGGGTGCCGCCGCCGAAGCCCTTGGTCTTGGCGAGGATGACGTTTGCGACGACGCCTCCACCGAGCAGCACGAGCATGGCGGTTCCCACCAGCTCAGAGAGGAACACAATTCCGAGGTTGTCCACGTTGACCTTCCGATATTTCTTTCGTCATCCACGCCGGTGAGATCCGGGCGAACTGTGGCGGATTCGAGGAATCCGCTTAGAACCGTATCCGGCACTCACAGGGCAAAAGAGTCGTTTCGCGTGCACATCCGTGCATTCTCGGAACGTTCAGACGCCGGTGTCCCCGGCGTCATCTCCCCGTTCTGAGCCGCTAGGCGTTGGCCAGCTGCGTGGACTCGAGCTGCACACCGTGCACCTCGGCCAGCTCCGCGCGGGTCGAGGCGATCTCGACGCTCGTGCGGGTCTCGCTCCAGCCGAGCACGCCGGCCATGATCCCGGCGAGCTCCTCGAGGAGGCCGGTGCTCAGCGCGCCGACGAAGGCCAGGCTGGTGCGGCGCAGCACGACGTCCTGCAGGTGCACGGGCTGCTCTGTCGCCACGATGTAGGCGATCTCGCGGCGCGAGTAGTCCTCGGCTCCGACGAGCGGGGCGTCCGGGGTCGACCCATCGGCGGTCAGTTCGGCGATCAGCGGCTCTGCGCGGGTGCCGTAGCGGGCGAGCAGCTGGGCGGCACGCTCACGGCCGAGCTCCTCGCCGTAGGTGGCGAGCCACACCTGGCGTGCGTCATCCGTCTGCGGGAAGCCCTTGCCGCCGCCGATGGCCAGGCCCTCGGTGCTCTGGGTGCGCGGCTTGCCGATGAGGCCCAGGATGTCGTTGCTCAGGTGCTCGGCGAGGGCGCGGAACGTGGTCCACTTGCCGCCGACCAGGCTGAGCAGAGTGCTGCCGGGCAGCTCGTTGATCTCGCTCTTCTCGATGCGGTAGTCGCGGGAGACGAAGCCGGGTGCCTCGTCGTCGTGGCGGGGCAGCGGGCGCACTCCGGAGAAGCGGAACACGATGTCGTCGCGGTCGACGGGGATGCTTGGGAAAACGTGCGCGATGAGTTCGAAGAAGTAGTCGACCTCGTCCTCGGTGCAGCGGATCGGCTTGGTCATGTCGTGCTCGAGGTCGGTGGTTCCGACCAGGACCCGGCCCTTGAGCGGGTAGATCAGCACGATGCGGCCGTCCTCGTGCTCGAAGAAGATCTCGCGGCCGTCGGTGGCCGCCAGCAGCTCCGGGTTGTCGAGCACGATGTGCGAACCCTTGGTGCCGCCCATGAACGTGCTGGGGCGGCCGAGCGCATTGTTGGTGAGGTCGGTCCAGGGGCCGGTGGTGTTGACGATGACGTCGGCGCTCATGCCGAACTCCTCGCCGGTGACGGTGTCGCGCAGCTTGACGCCACCCGCGTCGAGGCCGACAGCCTCCACGTAGTTGACGGCACGGGCGTGCGGGCCGGCGGCGAGGCCGTCGTGCAGCACGTCGAGGGCGAGGCGCTCCGGGTCGTGCATCGAGGCGTCGTAGTAGGTGGCCGTGTACTTGAGCGCGGGGTTCAGCGCCGGCAGCTGGCGCAGCGACTCCGTGCGGCCGCGGAACTCGTGGCGGGGCACGCTGCCGCCGTCGCGCGAGAAGGAGTCGTACAGCGTCATGCCGACCTTGATCAGCAGCGCGCCACGCTCGGTGGGCTTGCCGGAACGGTGCGTCAGGAAGCGCAGCGGCGCGGAGAGGATGCCGGAGAAGGTGGAGAAGATCGGCACCGTGGTCTTCAGCGGCTTGACGTAGTGCGGGGCGATCTTGATGAGGCTGTTGCGCTCCTCGACAGACTCCTTGACCAAACGGAACTCGCCGTTCTCGAGGTAGCGCACGCCGCCGTGAATCATGTGCGAGGAGGCGCTGGATGCTCCGGAGACGAAGTCGCCGCGCTCGACCAGAGTGACGTCGATGCCCTGCAGGGCGAGGTCGCGGAACGTGGCGATGCCGTTGATGCCCGCACCGATGATGAGCACGCTGCTGTGGGTCTTCTGCTGCAGCGCTGCGACGGTTTCGCGGGTGCCGTTGTTCTCGTTTGCCGACATCTCGTTCTCTCGCTTCCCGACCAGCGTCTGCTCGTCGTCGTTCCTCAGGTTCAGGGAACACCGCTGTTTGCATCTTCGCCACCGCGTGTGTATGAATACATCTTGAACACATACGCACAATCTTTCAAAGCCCATGCACATATGTGCAGCACTTGTGCAGGGAGAGCAGGAACCGGTCATGAGCGAGCTCGACACGACATCCGAGGGTGGCAGGACAGGCGACGCCCTGCGCGCCGCACACCTCTACTACATGCAGGACCTCACGATGGATGCCATCGCCCACGAACTGCACACCTCGCGTTCCTCGGTCTCCCGGCTGCTCAGCCACGCCAGGGCCAGCGGGCTCGTCGACATCCAGATCCGCTCGCCGCGTGACATGCCGGGCCGGATCGAGGAGGCCATCCTGGAACAGCACGGGGTACGCGCGCACGTCGTGCCCGTGCCGGAGAATGCCAGCGACGTCGACCGACTGGAGCGCGTGGCGCTCTCGGCTGCACGAATTCTCGGCCAATTCTTCGACTCCAACATGTCGCTCGGCATCGCCTGGGGTTCGACGATGGGCGCGCTCAGCCGGCACCTCATCCCCAAGCAGACCCACAACTCCCAGATCGTGCAGCTGAACGGCGCCGGCAACATGCGCACCACCGGCATCCTCTACGCCTCCGAGATCCTGCGCCGCTTCGGTGACGCCTATGGCGCGCACGTGCAGCAGTTCCCCGTTCCGGCCTTCTTCGACGACCCGGCCACGAAGAACGCGATGTGGCGGGAGCGCTCGACCGAGCGCGTGCTGCAGATGCAGGCGAACATGGACGTCGCCCTCTTCGGCATCGGCTCGCCCTTCGCCGAGGTGCCGAGCCACGTTTACGCCGGCGGGTACCTCGAGCCGGAGGACTTCCAGTCGCTCAGCCGCGACGGCGCCATCGGCGACGTGGCGACGGTGTTCTACCGCGCCGACGGGTCGACCAACGGCATCGCCCTGAATGAGCGCAGCACCGGGCCGAGCTTCGACGTGCTGCGGGCGACGCCCCGCCGCGTCTGCGTCGTGGCCGGCCTCTCCAAGCTGCCGAGCCTGCGCGGCGCGCTCCGCGCCGAGCTCGTGACCGACCTCATCACCGACGAGTCGACGGCCCGCGCCCTGCTCGAGTAAGGGCGCCGTCGGCTTCGGTCGCTGGCGCTCCCTCGAGCCAACGGGGAGGCAGGTGCCCAGGCTCCTCCTCTCCCCCGCTGGCTCGAGGGGGCCGCGCCGCGACGAAGGAGCAGCGCAGCCCCCGAAGCCCCGGAGCCAACCCGGCACAGCTGCCCGGCATCCGCCGCGCCGTCGGCTTCGGTCGCTGGCGCTCCCTCGAGCCAACGGGGAACAGAAAGACGGCGCTCCCTCGAGCCAACGGGGAGGTGCCCAGACGCCTCTCCCCCGCTGGCTCGAGGGGGCCGCGCCGCGATGAAGGAGCAGCGCAGCCCCCGAAGCCCCGGAGCCGACCCGGCACAGCCGCCCGGCATCCGCCGCGCTGTCGGCTTCGGTCGCTGACGCTCCCTCGAGCCAACGAGGAACAGGAAGACGGCCCTCCCCCCGAGCTAACGGGAGGTGCACCAGACGCCTCTCCCCCGCTGGCTCGAGGGGCCGCGCCGCGACGAAGGAGCAGCGCAGCCCCCGAAGCCCCGGAGCCGACCCGGCACAGCCGCCCGGCATCCGCCGCGCTGCCGGCTTCGGTCGCTGACGCTCCCTCGAGCCAACGGGGAACAGAAAGACGACCCTCCCCCGCACGGTGCCGGAGGTGACGGGAATAGATCCCGGCCGGGTGCGTTGGCCTAGACTCAGAAGCAAGAAACGTGCTCCGGGGTCGGTGAGAATCCGAACCGGCGGTGAAAGTCCGCGAGCCGTGTCCTCCGCAAGGAAGAGACGGTTGAGCCGGTGAAATTCCGGCACCGACGGTTAAAGTCCGGATGGGAGGATGCACGCGTCGATTGTTTGTGGTGTTCAGGGAATCCCTGTTCGCTCGGCGATCGGCGAACCTCGAGCACGCTCGCGACCCCCGGAGTACCTGACAACAAGGACTGCCATGGGACCGAGTGCACACATCGAGGACGCTCTGCGCCGCGCCTTCGTGCTCGCCGCCAACGGCCCTGCCCGCGGGGCGAACCCGCAGGTCGGGTGCGTGCTGCTTGCCGCCGACGGCACCGTTCTGGCCGAGGGCTGGCACCGCGGTGCAGGCACCCCGCACGCCGAGGTTGACGCCCTCTCTCAGCTCGCCCCCGGGGCAGCCCGCGGTGCGACCGCCGTGGTCACCTTGGAACCCTGCAACCACCACGGCCGCACCGGCCCCTGCGCCGAGGCGCTGATCGAGGCCGGCATCGGCCGCGTCGTCTACTCCGTCGACGACCCGGGCGAGGCGTCCTCTGGCGGAGCCGCCCGACTCCGCGCCGCCGGCATCGACGTCGAGGGCGGGCTGCTGCGCTCCGAGGGCGAGGCAGTTCTCGGCGACTGGCTGCCCGCTGCCCGCCTCGGCCGCCCGCTGGTCACCGTCAAGTGGGCGTCCAGTCTCGACGGCCGCGCCGCCGCGGCCGACGGCAGCAGCCAGTGGATCACCGGGCCCGCTGCCCGTCTCGACGTGCACCGCCGCCGCGCGGCCGCCGACGCGATCGCCGTCGGAACCGGAACCGTGCTCGCCGACGACCCCTCTCTCACCGCCCGCGACGCCGCCGGCGGCCTGCTGCCCAGTCAGCCCATCCCCGTCGTGTTCGGCAGCCGCCAGACGCCGGCGGATGCCGCGCTCCGCCGCCACCCGCACGCGCCTCTCTTCGCCGACGGCCGCGACCTGCCCGCCCAGCTGGCCGAGCTGCACGGCCGCGGCATCCGCTCGCTCTTCGTCGAGGGCGGCCCGACCCTGGCCAGTGCGTTCATCGCCGCCGGTCTGGTCGATGAGCTGCTCGTCTATCTCGCCCCGCTGCTGCTCGGCGGCCCGAAACTCGCGCTCGGCGAACTCGGCATCGCCTCCATCGACGAGGCGCTGCGCCTTGAGCTGGCCAGCGTCGAACAACTTGGTGACGACCTTCTCGTCGTTGCCCGACCCGTGAAAGGACACTGAGGTGTTTACAGGAATCATCGAGGAGCTCGGCCGCATCGAGCGGATCGAGCGCACAAGCGATGCCGCCAGGATCACGGTGCGCGGGCCGCTCGTCACAAGCGACGCCGGACACGGCGACTCCATCGCAGTGAGCGGCGTCTGCCTGACGGTCGTCGACCGCGACACGGAGTCGTTCACCGTCGACGTGATGGCCCAGACGCTCGCCATGAGCACCCTCGCCGGTGCGGTGCAGGGCACGGCCGTCAACCTCGAGCGGGCCGCCGCCGTCAACAGCCGGCTCGGCGGGCACATCGTGCAGGGCCACATCGATGGCACCGCGACAGTGCTCGCCGTCACCCCCGGCAGCGCCTGGCGCGTGCTGCGCTTCAGCCTGGGCGCCGAGCACGCCCCCCTCGTCGTCGACAAGGGCTCCATCGCCGTCGATGGCGTCTCGCTCACGGTGAGCAACGTGAGCCCGGCCGACGAGGCCGAGCAGTGGTTCGAGGTGTCGCTGATTCCCGAGACGCTCACCGCGACGACCCTCGGCCAGCGCGTTGTCGGCGACCGGGTCAACATCGAAACCGACATCCTGGCTCGTCATGTTGCACGAATGTTCGCCATGCAGAATGCCGCTACCCCAGTGAGGAGCAACTCATGAGTCTGTCCACCATGCCCGAGGTTCTCGAGGCACTGCGCGCGGGCCGGCCCGTCATCGTCGCCGACGACGAGGGGCGCGAGAACGAGGGCGACGCCATCCTCGCGGCCGAGCTGGCCAGCCAGGAGTGGATCGCCTGGATGGTGCGCAACACCAGCGGGTTCCTCTGTGCTCCGATGCCGGCCGAGTACGCCGACCGCCTCGGCCTGCCGCTGATGGTCGTCGACAGTCAGGACGCCCGCAACACCGCCTACACGATCACCGTCGACGCCGCCGAGCGGGTGACGACGGGCATCAGCGCCGCAGACCGTGCCCGCACACTGCGCGTGCTCGCCGACCCCGAGTCCCTCTCGACCAGCCTGATCCGCCCCGGGCACGTGCTGCCGCTGCGGGCAGTCGCGGGCGGCGTGCGTGAGCGCGCCGGCCACACCGAGGCCGCCGTCGACCTGATGAAGCTGGCCGGTCTCTCCCCGGTGGGCGTGATCGGTGAGCTTGTGGCGGATGACGGCGAGATGATGCGCCTGCCCGGGCTGCTCGCCCTCGGCGAGCGCGACGGTCTGCCCGTCACCACCGTCGCCGCGATCGCCGACTGGCTGCGTACGCAGCACGAGGTGGCGACCGGCGCCCCGGCATCCGTCGTCGAGAACCCCCGGGTCGCCTTCGAGGTCGAGACCACCGTGCCGACCCGGCACGGACCGTTCCGGGTGCGCGCCTACCGCGACCGGGTGAGCGGAGCCGACCACGTCGCCATCGTGGCCGGCGACCTGAGCGACTCCCCGCTCGTGCGTGTGCACTCCGAGTGCCTGACGGGCGAGGCCTTCGGCTCGCTCAAGTGCGAGTGCGGCCCGCAGCTGGACTCGGCGTTGGAGACCGTGCAGCGCGACGGCGGCATCGTCATCTACCTGCGCGGGCACGAGGGCCGCGGCATCGGCCTGATCAACAAGCTGCGCGCCTACCGGCTGCAGGAGGACGGGCTCGACACGCTCGACGCCAACCTCGCACTCGGCCTGCCGGCCGACTCCCGCGACTACGGCGCGGCCGCGGCCATCCTCGAGGACATGGGGGTGCACTCCGTGCGCCTGCTCACCAACAACCCCGAGAAGGTGCGCCAGCTTGAGCTGCACGGCGTGCAGGTGGGCGAGCGGGTGCCGCTGGTCGTCGGCGTCGGCGCATACAACGAGGGCTACCTCGACACCAAGCGCAACCGGATGGGCCACTCCATCGACAACGACCAGCTGGCCGACGGCAGCACAGACCAACTCCTCAACACACTGGAAGGGCACGCATCATGAGCGGAGCAGGATCCCCCACGGCGGCACTCACCCCGAACCTCGACGCGCAGGGGCTGCGCGTCGTGGTCGTCGCCGGGCACTGGCACGAGATCATCACCGACGGCCTGATCGCCGGGGCGGTGCGGGTGCTTGAGGCGTCTGGCGCCGACTACGAGATCGTGCGGGTGCCTGGCAGCTTCGAGCTGCCCGTCGTCTGCAAGGCGGCCCTGGAGGCGGGGGCGGATGCCGTCGTCGCGCTCGGTGTCATCATCCGCGGCGGCACCCCGCACTTCGAGTACGTCTCGGCTGCGGCCACCGACGGCCTCACCCGGGTCGCCCTCGACACGGGCAAGCCCGTCGGCTTCGGCGTGCTCACCCTGGACGACGAGCAGCAGGGCATCGACCGTGCCGGCCTGCCCGGCTCGAAGGAAGACAAGGGCGAGGAAGCCGCGACCGCGGCCATCGCCACCGCGCTCACCCTGCGGGCGCTGCGCTCTTAACGAGAAATCCGCTGGCCGGGCCTGTCCAACCCTCGAGGGGTTTCGACAGGCTCAACCAGCGGGTTTTTTGCCAACCAGCGGGTTTTCGCCAACCAGCGGGTTTTCGCCAACCTGCGGGCGCTGCGCGCTTAACGAGAACAGGCCCAACCGGCGGGATCCCCCGCTGGTTGAGCCTGTCGAAACCGGTTGTTACGGCTTCCAGACCATCAGCACGACCACGGCGACGAGCAGCAGCGAAGCCACACCGCTGCCGGCTGCGATGGCCGGGTAGCTCGTGGTCGTCGCGGCGGCGGCCGGGTTGGAGGCGTCGACGGCGCCGAGCGCCTCGGCGGCCTTGCGCATGGTCGGCACCACGACGAAGAGGCTGATGGCGAGGGCCACGAGGTAGAGGATGATCGACCACAGCACCCACGGGGTGGTGATCGAGAGGTTGTACTTCGGGTCGGCCATTCCCATGACGCCGAAGCCGAAGACGACGACGAGCAGCGAGAGCAGGCTGAACAGGTTGGTGGACTTGGCCAGCGTCGCGACCTGGGAGCCGTTGCCGGCTCGGACCGCGCGCATGGCGGACATGGGGAGGATGGCCATCGGGCCGACGATGAACACGGCGGTGACGACGTGCAAGATGCTGAACAGGGTTTCCATACCCCCAGCCTATCCAGCCAAGGCCTTGCCGCATCAGTCTTTCGATGGGGATCTGGCGGCACCGGCGCCCGCCGGCGATTCGTGAGCAGTGTTCGACTTCGCATACGCTTGAACGGTTGCCACAAGCAGCACGACTTCTCACCCTCCGCAGTCCGCGACGCCAGATCGACGCACGCTTAGCGCGGTCCATCTTTCTCGCGCACCCCGAGTGCGTCGCATCGGAGCTTTTCCTCGCATGTCAGCATCACCCGCGGTCGCCACGGCCGCACCCGCAAATCCACGCAGCCGGGTCATCCTGGCCAGCCTCATCGGCACGACGATCGAGTTCTACGACTTCTACGTCTACGCGACCGCAGCCGTCCTCGTCTTCCCCCACCTCTTCTTCCCCACCGGTGACCCCACCACGGCCCTGCTGCAGTCCTTCGCGGTCTTCGGCGCCGCCATGGTCGCCCGTCCGCTCGGCGCGATCCTGTTCGGCCACCTCGGCGACAGGCACGGCCGCAAGGCCACCCTGGTCGGCGCACTGCTCACCATGGGCATCGCGACATTCCTGATCGGCGTGCTGCCCACCTACGCCATGGTCGGCTGGCTTGCCCCGTTGCTGCTCGTCGTCCTCCGCATCGCGCAGGGCTTCGCGCTCGGCGGCGAATGGTCCGGTGCCGCGCTCGTCGCCACCGAGAACGCCCCGAAGGGCAAGCGCGCCTGGTACGGCACCTTCCCGCAGCTGGGCGCCCCGATCGGCTTCATCATCGCGAACGGCCTGTTCCTGATCATCGCCGCAGTGCTCCCCTCCGATGACCCCTCGATGCCCTCACAGGCGTTCCTCGAGTGGGGCTGGCGCATCCCGTTCCTGTTCTCGGTGGTCATGGTCATTGTCGGCCTGTGGGTGCGCCTGCGACTCGTCGAGAGCACCGCGTTCTCGACGGCATCCGCCACCGGCAAGCTCACGAAGACTCCGCTCGTCACCGTCTTCAAGATGCACTGGCGCAAGCTGATCCTCGGCACCTTCTTCATGCTCGCCACCTACGTGCTGTTCTACCTGATGACGACGTTCTCGCTCAGCTACGGCCGCGCTCCGCAGTCGCCCACCGACGCCGCCGTGCTGCCGGGCCTCGGCTACTCCTACACGACGTTCGTGCTCATGCTCATCGGCGGCGTGCTCTTCTTCGGTGTCTTCACTCTGGTCTCGGGCGTGCTGGCCGACCGATGGGGGCGGCGCAAGACGCTGATCTGGGTGACGCTCGGCATCATCGTGTTCGGCCTGCTCTGGGTGCCGCTGCTCGGTGCCGGCTTCGTCGGCGTCATGGCCTGGCTGATCATCGGCTTCTCGCTGATGGGCCTCACCTTCGGCCCGATGGGCGCGCTGCTGCCCGAGCTGTTCCCGACGAACGTGCGCTACACCGGCTCCGGCATCAGCTACAACGTGTCGTCGATCCTCGGTGCGGCCGTCGCCCCGTTCATCGCCGTCGCCCTCTGGAGCGCCGGCGACGGCAGCCCGTTCTGGGTCGGCATCTACCTGGCCGCGATGGCCGTGCTCACCCTCATCGCCCTGATCGTCTCGAAGGAGACGAAGGACAACGACATCGACGCCTAGTCGTTTGTCCCCCTTTTCTGGGCGGATGCCGCAGGCAACTGACTTAGGGTTGTATGCGGCATCCGCCAGCGCGAAAGGGAGCAATGAGCAACGCACGCACACTGGGTCGAAACAGACGCACACCGCAAACCGGCCCGCGCGCGAAGTTCAGCCAGCTCGTGCCCTATCTGCTCGAGCACAAGGCGGTGCTCAGCGTCGTCATCGTGCTGAGCATCCTCGGCGCCGCCGCCAGCCTGGCCCAGCCGCTGCTGGTCAGCCAGCTCATCACCGTCGTGCAGGCCAACGAGCCGCTCGGCAACCTGGTCTGGGTGCTCGTCGCCCTGGTCGTCGTCGCCGCACTGATCAGCGGCTACCAGCACTACCTGCTGCAGCGCACCGGCGAGGGCGTCGTGCTCTCCAGCCGCCGCCAGCTCGTCGCCCGCATGCTGCACCTGCCGATCGCCGAGTTCGACACCCGCCGCACCGGTGACTTGGTCTCCCGCGTCGGCAGCGACACCACACTGCTGCGGGCCGTGCTCACCCAGGGCCTCGTCGATGCCATCGGTGGCTCGCTCACCTTCATCGGCGCGCTGATCGCCATGCTGATCATCGACCCGGTGCTGCTCGGCCTCACCCTGCTCGTCATCACCGTCTCTGTGGTGACCGTCGTGCTGCTCGCCGCCCGCATCCGCACCGCCAGCCTGCAGGCGCAGACCAAGGTGGGCGACCTGGCCGCCGCCGTCGAGCGTGCCATCAGCGCCGTGCGCACCGTGCGCGCCTCCAACGCCACAGACCGCGAGATCGCCGCCGTCGGCGAGGAGGCCAAGGGGGCCTGGAGCGCCGGCATCCGCGTCGCCAGCATCTCGGCCCTCGTCGTTCCTGTCGCCGGCATCGCCATGCAGGTGTCTCTGCTGGTCGTGCTCGGCGTCGGAGGTTTCCGCGTCGCCAGCGGCGCCATCACCGTGGCCAGCCTGGTCGCGTTCATCCTCTTCCTGTTCATGCTGATCATGCCGCTCGGCACCGCCTTCGGCGCGATCACCTCGGTGAACTCGGCCCTCGGCGCGCTCGGCCGCATCCAGGAGATCATCGAGCTGCCGAGCGAGACCGACTACGACCGCGAGATCGCCCCGCTCGCCGACGTCACCCCGAACGAGTTGTCGGCGCTGCTGTCGATGGATGACACCGCCATCGCCTTCGAGGATGTGCACTTCGCCTACGCGCGCACCCGCTCCGACGAGGCCGACCCGGACAACGAGAGCGCCGACGAGCACCTGCCAGAGGGCAACGTCACCGACCGACAGCCGGTGCTCCGCGGCGTCTCGTTCAGCGCGCCGCGCGGCCAGCGCACCGCCCTGGTCGGGCCGTCCGGCGCGGGCAAGAGCACCATCCTCGCCCTGATCGAGCGCTTCTACGACCCGAGTGTCGGTGTCGTGCGACTCGCCGGCCTCGACATCCGCACGCTGCCGCGCACCGAGCTGCGCGCCCAGATCGGCTACGTCGAGCAGGACGCCCCGGTGCTGGCCGGCACCCTGCGCGAGAACCTGATGCTGGCGACCCCGGATGCCACCGACGAGGAGTGCGAGCGGGTTCTGCGCGCCGTGAACCTCGGCGAGGTGCTTGAGCGCAACCCGCTCGGCCTGAGCGCCCCGGTCGGCGAGGACGGCGTCATGCTCTCCGGCGGCGAACGCCAGCGCCTCGCGATCGCCCGGGCGCTGCTCGCGGCTCCCCCGATCCTGCTGCTGGACGAGTCGACCTCGAGCCTGGACGGCGTGAACGAGCAGATGATGCGCGCCGCGATCGATGCCGTCGCCGAGGGGCGCACCCTCATCGTCATCGCGCACCGGCTCTCCACCGTGGTGGACAGCGACCAGATCGTGGTGCTCGACCACGGCGAGGTCGTCGGCACCGGCACGCACTCGGAGCTCGTCGCCTCGACCCCGCTCTACAAGGAGCTCGCGAAGCACCAGCTGCTCGTCTAGGTTCTGGGCGGCTGCACCTAGCGCTCCGGCGCGCCACGGCGCATGATGTGAGTGGGTACCACGCACACATCGACGGAGAGTGTTGCTCATGGAGAATTCGCCGGCATCCGCCACGCCCGAATCCTCTGTCAACCCCTCAGACAATCCTTCAGGTGAGGCCGCGCGCTACCAAGCTCTCGCCGCCCTCGCCGCCGATCTCGCCGGGCAGTTCGAGCTCGGGCCGCTGCTGGAGCGGATCCTGCGCCACACGATGGAGCTGCTGGGCTGTGACAGCGGCTCCATCTGCACCGTCGACGAGGCGGCCGGCACATACCGCAAAGAGGTCGACGTCGGCGTCGGCTGCCTCTCCGGCCAGACATTCCCGCTGAACGAGGGCGTGACGGGCGCGATCGTCCGTGCCCGCGACTCGGTGCTGTTCGACGAGTACTCCGAGGTGCGCGGCGGGCACATCCACGACGCCGAGCGGGCATCGCTGCACGGGGTCATCGGTGTTCCCATTCGCTGGGACGGCCGCATCATCGGCAGCGCCGTCGTTTTCAGCCGGGAGGCCGGACGCCGGTTCACGGATGCCGACGCGCGCCTCGTCGAGCTGTTCGCGACGCACGCGGCCATCGCCATCACGAATGCGCGGCTGCACGCGCTGACGGCCGACAGGGAGCGCGAATCGGCTGTGCTCGATGAGCGGGAGCGCGTCGTGCGCGACCTGCACGACACGATCGGACGCGGGCTCGTCTCGGTGCTGCTGCACCTGGACGCGGCCGAGAAGGCGAGCACGGATGCCGGCCCCAGGCACGCGATCGGACAGGCGCGGTCGGCGGCCCGCTCCGCGCTGGACGAGACCAGGCGCACGGCGGTCGGGCTCGGCCCCGCCCTGCTCGACGGCCGCTCCCTCACCGACGCGATCGCCCTGGAACTGGCCTGGGTCGAATCCACCGTGCAAGTCGAGACGCACCTCGTGGTGGTCGGCGATCCGGAGCCGCTTCCGGCCGAGACGGCCAGGCAGCTCTTCCGCATCGTGCAGGAGTCGCTCACCAACGTGGTCGAGCACGCGCAGGCCCACCAGGTGCGGGTCGGGCTCGTCTACGGTAGCCAGAGCGTGAGCGCGCTGGTCGAGGATGACGGCCAGGGCTTTGACATCGAGGCGATCGGCGATGCGCGGCATCCCGCGTCTCGCGGGCTCGGCCTGCAGAGCCTCGCCTCCCGCGCCGCACGCCTCGGCGGCACCCTGCACATCGAGTCGACACCGCACTGGGGCACCAGGGTGCGCGCCGAGCTGCCGTCGACGGCGGCGGGCGCGCTCGATTCCCGCTCCCGCTGGCGGGTGCTCGTCGTGCATGAGAACGCTGTCGTGCGTGCGGGGCTCGTGCGCGTGCTCGGCCATGTGGAGCCCGACATCGAGGTCGTCGGTGAGATCGCCGAGGCGGGCGCCGCCCTGGAGGCCTACGAGCTGTTGCGGCCACACGTCGTGCTGGCGAACCTCGACCTCCCGCACATCGACGGCGCGCAGCTCACCTCCTACCTGCGCGCCTTCGACCCGCGGGCATCCGTCGTGCTGATCGTGCGAAATGCCAGCGATGAGCGGATGCGGGGCGCCGCCCGCATCGGCGCGACCGGGTTCGTCGAGTATGCCGCGGACCCCATCGAGCTCACCCGCGCCGTCGTCGCGGCAGCGCGTGGTGAGTCGCTGCTGTCCTCGGCGTTTCTCAGCCGACTGGCGGCCGCCCCCGGCACGGCAGACAGCGCACACCTCACCGCCAGAGAGCGCGAAGTGCGCGCGCTGGTCGAGCGCGGCCTGCCGGACAAGGTGATCGCGACCGCTCTGCGCATCTCGGTGAAGACCGTCGAGAAGCATGTCGGTGCGATCCTGCGCAAGACGGGTGCCGCCAACCGCACCGCCCTCGCCGCGCGGGCAGCGCGTGTGGAGGGTTCCCCTACCCCGCGGTAGGGAAACCTCGCCTGTCCTGCCGTCATCCGCCCGCCTACCGTGGCAGCAGGCGACGAGGAGGATGACCATGGCTGTCGTATCGCTGCGTGAGATTGTCGACACGGCATTCCAGGAGAGATACGGCGTGCCCGCCATCAACATCGTCAATGACCTCACGCTGGAGGCAGTGCTGGCCGGGGCCGTCGAGGCCCGCTCCCCCGTCATCGTGCAGACCTCCGTCAAGACGGTGAAATCGATCGGCGCCGAGGTTCTGTTCGCGATGTGGACCGCCATGACGAAAGACATCGACGTGCCGGTGACACTGCACCTCGACCACTGTCCGGAGCGCGCCGTCATCAGCGAGTGCCTCGAGATCGGGTGGAACTCGGTGCTCTTCGACGCCTCGACCCTGCCCGTGGAGGAGAACCAGCGGCAGACGATCGAGGTCGTCGCAGAAGCCCGCCGCTACGGTGCCCACGTCGAGGGCGAGATCGAGGCGATCAAGGGCGTCGAAGACGGCATCGGCGTGGACACCGAGACGCGCAGGCAGAGTCTGGAGACCGCACTCGGCTTCATCCGCGCGACGGGCGTCGACGTGTTCGCGCCGTCGATCGGCAATGCCCACGGCGTCTACTCGGCCACCCCCGACCTCGACTTCCAGCGGGTCAGCGATCTCGTCGAGGCCAGCGGGACGCCCATCGCCCTGCACGGCGGCAGCGGCATGACGGACGCCCAGTTCGCCGACCTCATCGCCCGCGGCTGTGCCAAGGTCAACATCTCCACGGCACTGAAGATCGAGTTCATGACCTCCAGCCTGAACTTCCTGAAGACCGCGGAGGCCGCGAACAAGTGGGACCCGCCGTCGCTGTTCGCCGACGTGCGCGCGCACATCGTCGCTCTCACGACCGGCCTCGCCGGCACGTTCGGCAGCGCGGGCAAGGCGTGGTGACATGCCGGCGCTGATCTTCGACTGCGACGGGGTGCTGGCCGACACGGAGCGCAACGGCCACCTGCCGGCGTTCAACGCCACGTTCGCCGAGTTCGACATTCCGGTTCGCTGGAGCGACGACGACTACGCCGTCAAGGTGCTGATCGGCGGCGGCAAGGAGCGCATGGCGAGCCTGCTCACGCCGGAGTTCGTCGCCGCCAACGGCCTCCCGGCTGACCCGGACGGCCAGCGCGAACTGCTCGCCGCCTGGCACAAACGCAAGACGGCCATCTACACCGAGCTCATCGACAGTGGGGCGTTGCCCGCCCGCCCCGGCATCGCCCGCCTCGTGGCCGAGGCTGCGGCGGCCGGCTGGCAGTTGGCCGTCGCATCCACCTCGGCCGAGCCGGCGGTGCGTGCCGTGCTCGAGCACGCTGTCGGGGCGGATGCCGTCCACTTCCGCGTGTTCGCCGGCGACATCGTGGCGCACAAGAAGCCCGCCCCCGACATCTACCTGCTCGCCCTGCACGAGCTCGGCATCGACGCCGACCAGGCCGTCGTGGTCGAGGACAGCGGCAACGGGGCACAGGCCGCCCTCGCGGCGGGCATCCGCACCCTCGTCACCGTCAGCGGCTACACGGCCGACGAGGACTTCACGGGCGCATCCCTCGTCGTCAGCTCGCTCGGCGATGCCCACGAGCCGGCCCGCGTGCTCGCCGACCCGCTCGGGCTGGCGCCCGGGCCACACATCACGCTCGCGACCGTCACCCGGCTGCTCGAGAGCCCGCGGCCGCCCACAGGACAGGATGAGACATGACGAGCCTCAACGACACCGAGTTCATCGTGCGCACCATTGCGCAGACGGCCGTCGACAACGAGAAGTACTTCGGCGACCTCGACTCCGTCGTCGGCGACGGCGACTTCGGCTTCTCGCTGGCGCGCGGATTCGAGATCGTGCTGAAGGACTGGGACAGCTACGACCGCACAGACATCGGCACGTTTCTGCAGAAGGTCGGCATCACGATCACCGGCCGGATCGGCGGCACGTCCGGGCCGATCTGGGGCACCGCTTTCCTGCGTTCGGCCGCCGTCGCGAAGGGCCGCGGCGATGAGCTCGGCGGCGCGGACGCCGTCACCATGCTGCGCTCGGCGATTGAGGGGATCATGGCGCGCGGCGGGGCGTCCCTCGGCGACAAGACCCTGCTCGACGCGCTTGCTCCCCTGACCGATGCGATCGAGCAAGGCGTCGCCAACGGCGACGGCGGCGCGGCCGTCATGGCGTCGGCCGCGGCATCCGCCCGCGCCGCCGCCGACGCGACGACACCGATGATCGCCAAGCGCGGGCGTGCGGCATACACCGGAGAGCGCAGCATCGGCTCGCCGGATGCCGGGGCCGTCGCAGTCGCCGTGATCGCGGAAGCCCTCGCCTCGAGCTGGGGCGCCAAGGACGACGCCAGCTCCGCTTCAGAATCCCCTGGCTCCGACTCCCCCAACTCTGACTACGCCATCTGAACCACCGATCCGTGGAGGAAATCCCATGAAGAAATTCGTCAACGACCCCCAGCAGTTCGTGCCGGAGATGCTCAAGGGGCTCGCACTGGCCAATCCCGACACCCTCAAATACGTGCCGGAGTACAACCTGATCATGCGCGCCGATGCGCCGCGCGCCGACAAGGTGTCGATCGTGCAGGGCTCCGGCTCCGGGCACGAGCCGGCGCACGTCATGGCGGTGGGCCCCGGCATGCTCGACGCCGCCTGCCCGGGCGACGTGTTCGCCGCTCCGCCGATGGACTACGTGTACGAGACCACGAAGCTGCTGAACTCCCCCAAGGGCGTGCTGCTGCTCGTCAACAACTACACCGGCGACCGGATGGCCTTCGACATGGCACAGGAGCTGAGTCTGGCCGACGGCGTGAACGTCAAGACCCTGTTCATCGACGACGATGTCGCGGTCAAGGACTCCACCTGGACGGTCGGCCGGCGCGGCGTCGCCGGCAACTTCTTCGTCATCAAGGCGGTCGGGGCGGCCGCGGAGGCCGGGGCCGATCTGGACGAGCTGATGCGCATCGGCGAGAAGGTGGTGTCGGTGACCCGCTCGATGGGACTGGCGCTGACCGCGTGCACTCCCCCAGCGAAGGGCGCCCCGCTGTTCGAGCTGGGCGATGACGAGATCGAGATCGGCGTCGGCATCCACGGCGAGCCCGGCCGCCGGCGCGCGAAGATCGTGCCCGCGAACGAGCTCGTCGACATCCTGCTGGAGCCGGTCGTGGCCGACCTGCCCTATGTCAGCGGCGACCGCGTCGCGCTGATGGTCAACGGCCTCGGCGGCACCCCGATCAGCGAGCTCTATCTGGTGTACGGCATCGCCCACGAGAAGCTGGCCGCACAGGGCATCACGGTGGCCCGCAGCTATGTCGGCGAGTACTGCACCTCGCTCGACATGGCCGGTGCGTCGATCACGCTGGTCAAGCTCGACGACGAGATCGAGGGCCTGCTCGCCGCGCCAGCCGAGATCGGCGCCCGCATCTTCTAGCCCCAATTCCGTTGAGAGCGGTCAAATGGCCGCTTTTAGCGACAAAAAGCGGCCATTTGACCGCTCTCAACGGAATTTTAGGCGGGGGGCTCGACGGCGATCGGGGTGCCGCCGGTGACCCGCAGCAGCTCGGCGTAGCTGGTGGGGAACACGGTGTGGGCGTGCCCGGCGGCCGCCCACACCTCGTCGTACTCGGCGAGGGCGACGTCGACGAGGGTTCGCACCGGTGCGGGGTGGCCGAGCGGGGCGACCCCGCCGATCACCTGGCCGGTGGCATCCTTCACCGTCTCCTTGCTGGCCCGCGCGATCGTGCCGCCGAGCTGCTGCCCCAGCCAGGCCGTGTCGACCCGGTGCGCGCCGGAGGTCAGCACGAGCAGCGGCTCGCCGTCGAGCGTGAAGACGAGCGAGTTCGCGATCTGGCCGAGCTCGATGCCGATGGCGTCGGCTGCGGCCTGCGCGGTCGGGGTCGCCTCGTCGAACCAGCGGATCTCTGGGGTCACGCCGTGCGCGGCCAGTGCCTCGCGCACACGGTCAACGGCGGGATGTTCGGTGTTCACCATGCCCCGATCCTAGGGCGACCGGCGCACATTATGCTGGCGACATGAACATCGATCCGTTCGCGCGCGTGCTTCCGCTCCATGGCCTTCCGGCCCCCGAAATCGCCGAATCGGCCTTCGTGGCCGCCGGCGCCGTGCTCGTCGGGCAGATCACCCTCGCCGAGGATTCGAGCGTCTGGTACAACGCCGTGCTGCGGGCCGAGCAGGAGCCGATCACCCTCGGCGTTGGCTCCAACCTGCAGGACAACGTCTCCTGCCATGTGGACGCCGGCTACCCGCTCACCATCGGCCGCGACGTGTCGGTCGGGCACGGGGCCGTGCTGCACGGCTGCACCGTCGAGGACGGCAGTCTGATCGGCATGTCGGCGACGGTGCTGAACGGCGCGGTCATCGGTGCCGGCTCGCTCGTGGCGGCCGGGGCCGTGGTGCTCGAGGGCACGGTCGTGCCGCCGGGATCGCTTGTCGCCGGGGTGCCGGCGAAGGTGCGGCGCGCGCTGACGGATGCCGAGCGCGCCGGCATCCGCAACAACGCCGTGAACTACCTGCGCCACGTCGAACTGCACACCACGCCGGTCGACTAGGCGGGCAGCAGCCCCTCCAGCCATCCCACGCCGGTCGACTAGGCGGGCAGCAGCCCCTCCAGCCATCCCACGCCGGTCGACTAGGCGGGCAGCAGCCCCTCCAGCCATCCCACGCCGGTCGACTAGGCGGGCAGCAGCCCCCGCCAGCCATCCCCCGCTGGTCGAGGAGGCCCGCCAGGGCCGTATCGAGCGCGCGCCAGCGCCAGAAACCGAGCCCCGTGCGAGGTCTCGATACGCTCGTTCCTCGCTACTCGACCAACGGGTTGGTGCCGGTCGACTAGGCGGGCAGCAGCTCGCCCAGCAACGCCTCGACGCGCGCCTTGATCTCGTCGCGGATCGGCCGCACGGCCTCGATGCCCTGGCCGGCCGGATCGTCCAGTTCCCAGTCCTCGTAACGCTTGCCGGGGAAGATCGGGCAGACGTCGCCGCAGCCCATGGTGATGACGACGTCAGACTCGCGCACGGCATCGACGGTGAGCACCTTCGGCGCCTGCCCCGCGATGTCGATGCCGAGCTCGGCCATCGCCTGCACCGCAATCGGGTTGATCTGGTCGGCCGGCAGCGAGCCGGCCGAGAGCACCTCGACCCGTCCGCCGGAGAGCTCCCGCAACAGCCCGGCCGCCATCTGTGAGCGGCCGGCATTGTGGACACAGACGAAGAGCACGCTGGGTGAGGTCATGCTTCCATTATCGGCGCTCCCGGGGCTACGCTGTCCGGAACCAACGGGAGGGTGGGCGATGACTGGACTCGTGGCGGCACTGGTGGCCGGCGGCGGCGTGGTCCTGGCGGGGATCCTGATCCTGGCACTCGTCGTGGGACGGCGGCCGTTCCAGCAGGTGTCCGTCGACGGCGTGGATGCCGAGGCGGCCCGCGCGCAGGCCGAGATCCAGCAGCAGATCGACCAAGGCCGCTCCGGCGGTTTCTAGCCGAGCCTTTAACGACGGATGCCGCGTGCAGCCGCCCCTTCAGGGGCCGGCGCACGCGGCATCCGGTGCGTTGCTAAGCGCGCACAAGCCTCTCGGCGGCCTGCACCACGTTGCGGAGCAGCATGGCGCGGGTCATCGGGCCCACCCCGCCGGGGTTCGGCGAGAGATAGCCGGCAACCTCGGCAACGCCGGGATCGACGTCGCCGGTCAGCTTGCCCTTGCCGGTCTCCTCGTCCTGCACGCGGGTGATGCCCACGTCCAGCACGGCGGCGCCCGGCTTGATCCACTCCGGCTTGATCAGGTGCGCAACGCCGACGGCCGCCACCACGATGTCGGCCCGGCGCACCTCGGCGGCCAGGTCGACCGTGCGGGAATGCGTCAGCGTGACGGTCGCATCCAGCCCCTTGCGTGTGAACAGCAGGCCGAGCGGGCGACCGACGGTGAGACCGCGGCCGACCACGACGACATGCTTGCCGCTGATCGGAACGTTGTAGCGCTGCAGCATCTCGACGATGCCAGCCGGCGTGCAGGGCAGGGGCGAGTCCAGCTCGCCCTCGATGCCGAGCACCAGGCGCCCGAGGTTCGTCGGGTGCAGGCCGTCGGCGTCCTTGGCCGGGTCGATCGCCTCGAGGGCGGCGTGCTCGTCGAGCCCCTTCGGCAGCGGCAGCTGCACGATGTAGCCGGTGACGGCCGGGTTCGCGTTGAGCTCCTCGATGGCCGCCAGCACGTCGGCATTGCTCGCCGTCGCGGGCAGGTCGACGCGGATCGATTCGATTCCGACCTCTGCGCAGTCGCGGTGCTTGCCCGCGACGTAGCTGCGCGAGCCCGGGTCATCACCGACGAGCAGCGTGCCGAGCCCGGGCACGATGCCCTGGGCCCGGAGCGCCGCGATGCGGTCGGCCAGTTCGGCCTTGACGGCGGATGCCGTGGCAACCCCGTCCAGCGTGATGGCCGTCATTACTGCTGCAGTCCCGGGTACAGCGGGAACGCGTCGGTGAGCACCTTGACGCGGGCGCGCAGGCCGGCGATGTCGGCACCCGGCTTGAGCGTCTCGGCGATCACGTCGGCGACCTCGGTGAACTCCACGTCGCCGAAGCCACGCGTGGCCAGCGCCGGGGTGCCGATGCGGAGGCCGGAGGTGACCATCGGCGGGCGCGGGTCGAACGGCACCGAGTTGCGGTTGACCGTGATGCCAACGGCGTGGAGGGCGTCCTCGGCCTGCTGGCCGTCGATCTCGGAGTTGCGCAGGTCGGCGAGCACCAGGTGCACGTCGGTGCCGCCGGTGAGCACGTCAATGCCGGCGGCGCGCGAGTCGTCGGCGACGAGGCGCTCGGCGAGCAGGCGGGCGCCGCTCAGGGTGCGTGCCTGGCGGTCGGCGAACTCGGGCTGGGCCGCGAGCAGGAACGCGGTCGCCTTGGCGGCGATCACGTGCATGAGCGGGCCGCCCTGCTGGCCGGGGAAGACGTTGGAGTTGAGCTTCTTGGCCAGCTCCATGTCGCGGGAGAGGATCAGGCCGGAGCGCGGGCCGGCGAGCGTCTTGTGCACGGTGGTGGAGACGACATCCGCGAAGGGGATCGGCGACGGGTGCAGGCCAGCGGCGACGAGTCCGGCGAAGTGCGCCATGTCGACCCAGAGCTTGGCGCCGACCTCGTCGGCGATGGCGCGGAACGCGGCGAAGTCGAGCTGGCGCGGGTAGGCCGACCAGCCGGCGATGATGACCTGCGGGCGGTGCTCGAGGGCCTTGTCGCGCACGACGTTCATGTCGACGAGGAAGGTTTCCGGGTCGACACCGTAGGAGACGGCGTTGTAGAGCTTGCCGGAGAAGTTGAGCTTCATGCCGTGCGTGAGGTGGCCGCCGTGGGCCAGCTCGAGGCCGAGGATGGTGTCGCCGGGGGTGGCGATGGCGCTCAGCACGGCCGCGTTGGCGGTGGCTCCGGAGTGCGGCTGGACGTTGGCGTACTCGGCGTTGAACAGGCTCTTGGCGCGCGAGATGGCGAGCGACTCGGCGATGTCGACGTACTCGCAGCCGCCGTAGTAGCGGCGGCCCGGGTAGCCCTCCGCGTACTTGTTGGTGAGCACGGAGCCCTGCGACTGCAGGACGGAGACGGGAACGAAGTTCTCGCTCGCGATCATCTCAAGGTAGTCGCGCTGACGACCGAGCTCCTGCTCGAGGACGGCGGCGATCTCGGGGTCGACAACCTCAAGCGGCTGGTTGAACGTGGAGGGAACAGACACTGGCAACTCCTAATGAAGGGGTACTGATCAAACGGTGGACGTGTTTCACGCGTTACCCGGTTTTTAACAGGATAAAGCGAGTCGTCGTGGCCCAGGCGTGCGGCCACTAACCGTGATCAGTCGCTCCCCGATGGTGACCCATCCGAACGCCAGTTGCGACGCGTCCAGCCTAGCGGCTCCCCCGGGCCGCCCGGAACCCCGGACGGGTAGGCCGCGAGCACTTGCGCAGTAGTAAGGAAACTTGACATACTCGGGCAACTGATTCCCGGCTTGCCGGCACAGCAGAGAAGGAACGCATGCCCAACATCGCGATCGTGCCAGCACCCGCCTCGGTGACCGAACTCCCCGGCGACGGTTTCACCCTGGGGGCGCAGAGCTCCATCTCCGCGACCGGCGACTCCGCCGAGCAGCTCTCCGCTGCTGCGGCCGTCGGCGAGTACCTCGGCGAGCTGCTGCGCCCGCGCACCGGCTTCGAGCTGGCCGTGAATCCGCTGGGCGCGGATGCCGCGGCCCCCGGCATCCGCCTCGTCATCGACGACTCCGCGGCGCCCGGCTACTCGCTGCACGCCGACGCCGACGGCATCACCGTGACCGCGGCGAGCGCCGAGGGGCTCTTCTCCGGCGTGCAGACGCTGCGCCAGCTCTTCCCGGCCCGGATCGAGGCCGCCCTCGACGGCTCCACCCGCGTGTCCGACGACGTGGAATGGACCACGCCGGCCGTCCAGATCGAGGACGCGCCCCGCTTCGCCTACCGGGGCGCCATGCTCGACGTCGCCCGCAACGTCTTCAGCGTGGCCGCGGTCAAGCGCTACATCGACGACATCGCCCTGCTGAAGCTCAACGTGCTGCACCTGCACCTGACCGACGACCAAGGCTGGCGGCTGCAGATCGACAGCTGGCCTCGACTGACCGAGATCGGTGCCTCGACGTCGGTGCTGGGTGGCGGCGGTTTCTACACGAAGGCCGACTACACCGAGATCGTCGACTACGCGGCCAGCCGCTTCATCACGCTCGTGCCGGAGATCGACCTGCCCGGGCACACCAATGCCGCGCTGGCCAGCTACCCGGAGCTCAACATCGGTGGCGTCGCCACCGAGCCCTACCGCGGCGTCGAGGTGGGATTCAGCACCGTCGACACCACAGCGGACGCCACCTGGCGCTTCGTCGAGGACGTCGTGCGCGAGCTCGCCGAGATCACGCCCGGCCCGTACATCCACCTCGGCGGCGACGAGTCGCTGCAGCTCAGCAGTGCGGAGTTCTCTGCGTTCGTGTCCCGAGCCAGCGAGATCGGGGCGGCCTCGGGCAAGACCGTGATCGGGTGGCACGAGATGGGGCAGTCGCGCGAGCTGGCGCCCGGAACCATCGGGCAGTACTGGGACTTCGTCACCCCGCGGGCCGATGCCGCACCGCACACGTTGAGCTTCGTCGAGCAGGGCGGCCAGGTCATCATGTCGCCGTCCGACGTCAGCTACCTCGACATGCACTACCCAGACACCGACCGGCTCGGCCAGCTCTGGGCCGACGGGCCCACCTCGGTCGAGGAGGCGTACTCCTGGGAGCCGACCGCCATCGTGACCGGCCTCGACGAGGCCGCCATCCTCGGCGTGGAGGCCCCGGTCTGGACGGAGACGCTCGACGGCATCGACGACGTCGAGTTCATGGTGTTCCCCCGGCTGGCTCCGATCGCCGAGATCGCCTGGTCGCCCGCCCCGGCAGGCGTCCCTGGCGCTGCCCCGGATGCCGCCACGCGCAGCTTCGCGGAGTTCTCGCCCCGCCTCGCCGCGTTCGTGGAGCGGCTCGACGCCCTCGGCGTCCGCTACCACCGCTCCCCCGAACTGAGCCGGCGCTAGCCGCGGGAGGCAAGAGTGAGCAGGGGAGGCCGCTCGCGCGCGGAGTGGCCTCCCCTGCTCACCATCACCTCCCGCCCGTGCGAACGGGAGCTGTCCACAGGGCGCCCCGCACGCGAGTTGTGCACAGCGGGCCCCGCGGACATTCCGCGAACGGGAGCTGCGGGCGACACTGAACGCATGCACCTCGCCGACTGGCTCAACACCCACTCCGGGACCGCCCACCTCTACGACGTGGAACGCGCCGGTTACACCAGCTATGCCATGCGCGCCGCGATCGCCGAACGCCGAGTCCGCCGCATCCGCCGTCGATGGCTCGCGACCCCCGCGGCCCCCGAGAACCTCCTCGTGGCGGCCACACTCGGGGCGCGACTCAGCTGTTTGAGCGCCGCGGCACACTTCGGGCTCTGGCATCTGGACGACGGCCTGCTACACCTCTCAGTTCCGCCCAATGCCGGCCACTTCGATGCGGGCCCGCACCGGGCCCACTGGGGCAGAGGCCCCCTGCCGAGCCCGCGGTACGGCCTCGTCGAGCCCCTGGAGAATGCGCTCGTGCATATCGCCGACTGCCAACCCTTCGAAAATGCGCTCGCGGTGTGGGAGTCGGCGCAGAACCGCGACGCGTTCAGCCCCGAGTACCTGGCGGGCCTGCACCTCCGGAGTGCCGCCGCGAACCGTGTGCGAACGGCGAGCACCAGCCTCTCCTACTCAGGCATCGAGACGATCCCGCGGGTACGCCTGGAGCGGCTCGGCATCCGGGTGCAACAGCAGGTGCTGGTTGATGGCCACCGGCTCGACGGGCTGATCGGTGAACGGCTCGTCCTCCAGATCGATGGCTTCGCCTACCATCAGGCCGATCAGCGCGGGAGGGACATCGCCGCGGATCGCCGCCTCGTGCTGCGCGGTTACACGGTTCTCCGCTTCGATTACAAGCAGATCCTGTTCGACTGGCCCACCGTGGAGGCACAGATCCTCGCCGCGATGGCGCGCGGGGCACACCTGGCCCGCTGACCACGCCCACACCGGAGGCACAAGCGAGCGAGGGAGGCCGGTTCCGAAGAATCGGGCCTCCCTCGCCCACTTTCACCTCCCGCGGAGGCGCGACGGCTACTTGACGCTGCCTGCGGTCAGTCCACCGACAAGGCGCTTCTCGATCAGCATGAACAGCACAACGACGGGAATGATCGCCACGATCGAGACGCCGAAGACGTACTGCCAGCTGGTCTCGTACTGACCGACGAACTTCGTCAGCGCGACGGAGAGCGGCTGGTTGCCGGCCGTGGAGAGGATCACCAGCGACGCCGCGAACTCGTTCCAGCACGCGACGAAGGTGAACACGATGGCGGTGACGATGCCGGGCCACACCAGCGGCAGGTTGATCCGAAACAGCACGGTGAGTCGGGACGCCCCGTCGATCTGGGCGGCCTCGTCGACCTCCTTGGGGATGCCGGCGAAGAAGCTGTGCATGATCCACACCGCGAACGACAGGTTGAAGGCCGCGTTGACGAGGATCATCGCGAGCCAGGTGTCCGCCAGCCCGAGCGTGACGAATTGGCGGAACAGCCCGGAGGTCAGCACAGCCGGCTGCAGCATCTGGGTGACGATCACGAGGAAGAGGAACACCATGCGGCCCGGGAACTTGAACCTGGCCGTGTAGTAGGCGGCGGGCAGCGCCACGAGCAGCACCAGCAGCGTCGCGAAGACCGAGATGACGATCGTCGACACAAGGTTCTGCACCAGAGGTGTCTCTGGCGTCGACCACATCGTGATGTAGTTCTCCCAGTGCCACTCCGTCGGCAGGTAGGTAGGGTCGACGGAGCGGATCTCGGACTTGGACTTGACCGAGCCGAAGAACATGATGACGTACGGCAGGATGAAGATCAGCAGCACGGCCAGGCCGGCGGCCATCCGCCAGGCGACCTTGCCGGCCGAGACCTGGTCCTCGGTATAGCGCCGCTTGCGCTTGACGGGCGGCCTGGGGACGGCCGAGGCGTGGGTACTCTGCTCCGGCAGGGTCGCGGTGCTCACGATCAGACCTCCTTCATGGGCTTGACGACCTTGACGTAGATCGCCACGATCACGATCACGATCACAAACGCGACGACGCTCAGCGCACTGGCAACGTCGAGCTTGTGCTGGTTCTGGATGTACTTGAAGATCATCGTCATGATCGTGTCGGCGTCGTAGCCGGGTATCGAGCCCGTCATCACCTTGAGGATGGGCAGTGAGTTGAACACGTTGATGATGTTGATCAGCACGGCGACGCTGATCGCCCCACGCAGCTGCGGCAGCACGATGCTGAAATAGGTGCGGGACGGGCTGGCCCCGTCCATCTTGGCGGCTTCGATGGCGTCGCCCGGCACGCCCTGCAGGCCGGCCAGGATCGTGTAGGTGGTGAACGGCAGCGAGACGAAGACGGCGATCACGATGGACCAGGCGAATGCCGTGTCCGCGTTCCTCGTCCAGCCGAAGCCCTCCGGGGTGTCGATGAGGCCGACGTCCACCAGGAACTTGTTGATGATTCCAAAGTACGGCTCGAGGCCGTAGTAGATGACCATCGTCGTCATGACCACGGATGCCGCCCAGGGCACGATCACGGCGAGCCGCACCAGCTGACGGCCGGGGAACGCCTTGTTCAGCAGTTGTGCGAGCGCGAGCGAGAGCAGCACGGTCAACACGACGACGGCGAGGACCCAGACGATCGTTCTGCCGAAGATCGGCCAGAAATAGGCGAAGTTGAAGACCTCGAGGTAGTTGTCGAAGCCGACGGGCCCCTTGTCGATCCCGCTCTGGCTGATGTCGCGGGTCGAGTTGTAGAACATGACGCCGGCGGGGAAGAACACCACGCCGACGATGAGGGCCAGCACGGGGGCGATCCACGGCAGCGCGTCGAGCAGGTCTTTCCCGCCCGTCCCGCTGCGGGGGCGGCCGGTGGCCGCCCCCGCAGGGATCGATGTCTTCTGCTTCGTTGTCTTGCTCATCTCGCTGCTTTCATCGATCCCACGGTGTCGGTTCTCTTGCTTATCCGGCGTCGGACTGCGCCTGGATCTCGGCGAGTACGCCCGCGGCATCCTTGCCCTGTGCCAGCTGGCCGAAGAGCGCCTTGAACGCTGCGTCGGTGGCGGACCACTTGGCGTTGGTGCTCGGGTAGAACTCCGCGGCGGGCAGCGCGTCGAGGAACGGCTTCAGCGACTCCTCGCCGTTGAGCTGCTCGGCACCGGACTTCGTGGTGGGCAGGAAGCCCTCCGTCTGCACCCACGGCACGTAGACCTCGGGCGAGAAGTAGTAGTCGAAGAACTTCGTGATCGCCTCCTGCTTCGTGCCGTCGTTCTTGAACGCCATCAGGTGGTCGGCGACGCCGACGGTGAGGGCGCTGCCGTCCTGGGTGGGGATCGGGGCGATCGTGTAGTTGAGGTCCGGGTTACCCTTGGCGATCTGCCCGACTGTCGGCGGAAGGCCGACCTGCATGCCGATCTTGCCCTGGACGAAGATGTCCATCAGCGGGCTGCGGTCGGTCGACCCGGCGTCGGCCTGGGTGGCGCCCTCGGTGACCATCTTCTGAATGAATGCGGCGCCCACCAGGTTCTCGGGGGTGTCGACCGTGATGGTCTTCGCGTCACCGAAGGTGCCGCCACCACCCCAGAGCCACACGGCGGCCTCCGCCTGCGCCTCCTCGGAGCCGAGCGGCATGCCGTAGCCGGCGATGCCGTTGCCGAGTGCTGACACCTTCTTGGCCGATTCGAGCAGCTCGTCCCACGTGGCGGGGATCTTCGCGCCGGCCTGCTCCAGCAGGTCGTTGTTGACGAACAGCGCGCGGGCGGAAGCGATCAGCGGGAGTCCGTATGCGGTTCCGTCGACCGAGGCGTTGTCGATGAACGTGTCCTGGAAGTCGGAGAAGGTCTCCGGCGAGACGACCTCTTCGGTCGTGTAGAGCAGGTCATCGGCGGCGAAGCCGGCGAAGGGGCCGCCGTTGTAGATATCGGGCGCCTGGTTGCCAGACACCTTGGTGGTGATGACCGAGTCGAGGTTGTCCCACGACTGCACCTCGAGCTTGACCTTGATGTCGGGGTTGGCGTCCTCGAAACCGGCGATGACGTCCTCCCAGAGTCCCTGGGTGTTGTCGGAGTAGCTGGGAACGAGCAGATTCAGGGTGACAGCCGAACCGCTGGCGTCACCGCCGCCCTCGCCCGCGCCGCCGCCGAATCCGCAGGATGCGAGCGTCATGGTTGCCAGTGCCGCCGTGGCGACCATGGCTCCGACGCGCAGAGTCTTCTTCATTAGTGCTTCCTCACTCGTATTGGGATGCGCTGCCGGCGAAGGAGCCTCACGCGACAGTGCGTTTCGCCGGAAACAATTACCCAGCATGCTGGTGTGATGTTTCATGACCATTTGGGCCAGCAAACAATCACGATCATTCACTGGGTGATCGAAAGCATGTCGGGCGATGGCCCGCCCGTCAACACCGCGTCCGAATCGTTACCTGCTTTTTATATAGGTCCTTTACAAATCAACCTTTTGCGAGCAATCGTCGCCTTATGCGCATTCATATGATTAGTATGCGAGAGTTACAGTCAGTATCAATCAGTTCTGCAGTCACCGTGAGTTCGCCCTCGAACGGGCTGCCCCGGCCCCCAACACCCCAGGAGAACTCATGACCGACCCCCAGCACACCGTCTCAGCGCCGGAGCACATGGCGCTCGAGCTCGCCTCGCAGCCCGAGGTGTGGGCGCGTGCCGCCGCGCTCACCGCGGAGCAGGAGCTCATGCCTGCCGCCGGGCAGAAGGTGGCCATCGTCGGCTGCGGAACGTCCTGGTTCATGGCACAGGCCTATGCCGAGCTGCGCGAGCGCAGCGGCCAGGGTGTGACCGACGCGTATGCGGCATCCGAGGCCTTCGTCGACCGCGACTACGACGCGATCATCGCGCTGACACGCTCCGGCACCACCTCAGAGGTGCTCGAGTTGGTACGCGCCCAGCGCGGAGCCAAGCGCATCATCGGCATCGTCGGCGACGTGAACTCCCCCTTCGTCGACGACGTCGACGATCTGGTCAAGCTGCCCTTCGCAGACGAGCAGTCCGTCGTGCAGACCCGTTTCGCCACCACGGCCCTCACGTTCCTGCGCGCGTCGCTCGGCGAGAACCTGGACACCGCCATCGCCGACGCCCAGACCGCCGTTGACGCTCCGCTCGACGAGGAGCTGCTCACCGCCGAGCAGTACACCTTCCTCGGCCGCGGCTGGACGGTTGGGCTCGCCCACGAGGCCGGCCTCAAGATGCGCGAGGCCTCACAGTCCTGGACAGAGTCCTACCCGGCGATGGAGTACCGCCACGGCCCGATCGCGATCGCCGCCCCCGGCCGCGTCACCTGGATGTTCGGCGAGGCCCCGGTGGGGCTGGCGGCGGATGTCGCGCGCACCGGCGCACGCTTCGAGACGAGCTCGCTCGACCCGCTGGCCGACCTGATCCGCGCCCAGCGCGTCTCGCTGGAGCGCGCCCGCGCCAAGGGTCTGAACGCCGACGCACCCCGCAACCTCACGCGTTCTGTCATCCTGAGCGAGTGATTCCCGCTCCCATGCCCCCACACCCGCTCGGCCCCGGTGCCGCCGTCGTCGCCTTCGACGTCGGCGGCACCGACACGAAGTCCGCACTGTTCGCCGGGGACGGCACCATGCTCGGTCTGACCCGCACACCGACACCGCTTGCCGGTGCAGAGACCCCGAGCGCGGTCCTCGCCCTCGCGGCCGAGATCACCGCCCGGTATGCCCGCGAGTTCCCCGCCGTCGCCCCGCGCGCGGCGGGCATCATCGTGCCGGGGCTCGTCGACGATGAAAACGGCATCGGCGTGTTCGCCGCCAACCTGGGCTGGCGGGACGCACCGTTCCGCGACCTCGGCGTGGAGCTCCTCGGCCTGCCCGTCGCCTTCGGCCATGACGTGCGCGGAGCCGGCGAGGCCGAGTTCCGCCTCGGGGCGGCCCGCGGCACGCAGGACGCCGCCGTCCTCGTGATCGGCACCGGTCTTGCCGGAGCCTTCTTCGTCGACGGCCGGCCGCACATCGCCGGCGGCTACGCCGGCGAGATCGGCCATTCCATCGTGGCGGACGGCCCCGACTGCTCGTGCGGCGGCCGCGGCCACCTGGAGGCGATCGCCTCGGCCGGCGCGATCGCGCGCCGCTACGCCGAGCGCAGCGGCACGCCTGCGGAAGGCGCCCGTGCCGTCTTGCAGCGCGCCCAGGCCGGCGACCCGCTCGCGCAGGCGGTCTGGGACGAGGCCGTGCACGCCCTGGCACTGGGCATCGCCCAGGTCATCACGATCATCGCGCCCGAGGTCGTCGTGCTCGGCGGCGGGCTCGCACAGGCCGGACCCGCCCTGTTCGAGCCGCTGGAGGCGGCCCTCGACGGCATGCTCACCTTCCACCGCCGGCCGCGTATCGTCGCCGCCCAGATCGGCGAGAATGCCGGACTCATTGGGGCGGCCCTGCGCGCCCGCGACCTGGTCCAGACGGAGCACACGGCATGATCATCACTGTGACCCCCAACGCCGCCCTCGACCTCACCTGGTGGGTGGACAGGATCGAGCCCGGCGCCACCCACCGGGTGCCGAGCGGCATGGCCCGTGCGGGCGGCAAGAGTCTCAACGTGGCGCGCGTCGCCGACCAGCAGGGCCTCGCCGTTCTCGCCATCGCCACCGCGGGCGGAACGACCGGGGCAGAACTCGAACTCGAACTGAGCGCGAGCGGCGTCCCGCACACCCTGGTTCCCGTCGCTGCGAGCACCCGACGCTCCCTCGCCCTCTACGACGCGGGCGCGGACGAGACCAGTATCTTCAACGAGTACGGCGAGGACCACAGCGCCGCCGAGTGGGCCGATCTCCTGGCCGCCGTCGACGATGCGCTTCCCGGCGCCAGCTGTCTGGTCGGCTCCGGCAGCCTGCCGCCCGGTGCCGACACCGACTTCTACTCCGGGCTGGTGCGCCGGGCCGCGGCGGCCGGCATCCCGAGCATTATCGACACCTCCGGCCCCGCCCTGCTCGCGGCCGCCGATGCGGGCGCCACGGTGCTCAAGCCGAACCGCGACGAGCTCGTCGCGGCCACTGACATCGCCGACCCGATTCGCGGCGCGCGCTCCCTGATCGCGCGCGGCGCCCGGCTCGTGCTGCTCTCGCTCGGCAGCGCCGGCATGATCGCGGTCAGCGCCGATGACCCGTCCGGCCACCTGAGCGCCCGGCTGCCCGAGCCGCTGGCCGGCAACCCGACCGGGGCCGGCGACGCCGCCGTCGCCGCCGTCGCGAGCTGCTTCGCGGAGTCGCCGGGTGCCACCCCGCCCGCCGAGGCGATCCTGCGCCGGGCGACGGCGTGGTCGGCCGCCGCGGTGCTCATGCCGCTGGCCGGCGAGATCTCCCCCCTGCATGACGAGTTGTCGACCACCATCCGCATCGAACGCCACACGGAGACCCCCTCATGACGCTGACCCCGACCCGCACCCTGATGACGGATGCCGCGGCCGCCGGCACCGGCATCGGCGCGTTCAACGTGATCCACCTCGAGACAGCCGAGGCGCTGGTTGCCGCCGCCGAGGCCGCCGGGCTGCCCGTCATCCTGCAGATCTCCGAGAACTGCGCCGGCTACCATGGCGCGCTGGAGCCGATCGCCCTGGCCACGCTCGCCATCGCCGGTGCTTCCACCGCCCCGGTCGCCGTGCACCTCGACCACGCGGAGGACGAGCAGCTCGCCTACCGGGCCATCGACCTCGGTTTCGGCTCCGTCATGTACGACGGGGCGCACCTGGCCTACGCCGAGAACGTCGCCATCACCGCGCGGGTCGTCGAGCGCGCGCACGCCGCCGGCGTCTACGTGGAGGCAGAGCTCGGCAAGGTCGGCGGCAAGGACGGCGCCCACGCCCCCGGCGTGCGCACGGACCCGGCCGAGGCGGCGGCGTTCGTCGCCGCCACCGGCGTGGACGCCCTCGCCGTGGCCGTCGGATCCTCGCACGCGATGACGGAGCGCTCCGCCAGCCTCGACACCGCGCTGATCGCCGAGCTGCGCGCGGCGCTCGACGTGCCGCTCGTGCTGCACGGCTCCTCCGGGGCATCCGACGCGCAGATCCAGGCTGCCATCCTGGCCGGCATGACCAAGATCAACGTGTCCACACACCTGAACGTGCACTTCACGGAGGCGCTGCGCGGTTACCTGCACGCCAACCCCGCCGTGGTCGACTCCCGCACCTACATCGCCACTGGCCGGGCGGCGGTCACCGCCGAGGCGGCCAGGCTGCTGGAACTGTTCGCCCTGCGCACCCCGATGGAGGTCTTGGCATGAACCGCGCCGAACGACTCAACGCCGTCCTGGACCTGCTCGCCGCCGACGGGCAGGTCGAGGTGGACGACATCGTCAGCCGACTCGACGTCTCGCCCGCCACCGCGCGCCGCGACCTGGACACACTGGCTGCGCAGAACCTCCTCACCCGCACCCGGGGAGGGGCGATCGGGCAGACCGTCGCCTACGACCTCCCGCTGCGCTACAAGCTGCAGCAGCACGCGGAGGAGAAGTCGGCGATCGCCAGGGCGGCCAGCGCCATGACGCCGCGCGGCGCCGTCGTCGGCCTCTCCGGCGGCACGACATCGACGGTGATCGCCTCCGCGCTCGGCATCCGGCCCGATCTGGCCGAGGCGGGCCCGCAGGCCAATCTGACCGTCGTCACCAATGCCATCAACATCGCCTCCCAGCTGGCGATGCGTCCGCAGATCAAAACGGTGATGACCGGCGGCGTCGTGCACGCGCGCTCCTACGAGTTGGTCGGCGACTACGCCGCGGCGGTACTGAACAGCGTGACGCTGGACATCGCCTTCATCGGCGCGAACGGCCTCGACCCGGTGCTCGGCGCGACCACGCAGGACGAGCGCGAGGCCAGCGTCAACCGGCTCATGGCCTCCAGGGCCGCCCGCGCCGTGCTTGTGACGGATTCCAGCAAGATTGGCAAGAAGGCCTTCGCCGCCATGGGCGACGCCCGGCTGTTCGGCACCGTCATCACCGACGCCGGAATCACCGCAGAACAGCGCGCCGCCTTGACCGAACACGGATATGACGTGATCATCGCTCAGTGAGCACTAATGCCGTGAACCCGAATCCCCTCAGCCCCGCAACGATCGTCATCCACTCCGCCCGCCTCGTCACCGGCGGGCAGATCACCGCGGACGCCTGGGTGGCGTTCTCCGGCGAACGCGTGCTCACCGTGGGCAGCGGGGACGGCTGGCGCGAGCTGGCCTCCGCAGAGACCGCGGTCACCGACGCAGGCGGCCGCTGGCTCACCCCCGGCTTCGTCGACATCCACTGCCACGGCGCGGGCGGCGCCGCCTTCGACGACGGCATCGACGGCATCCGCGCCGCGCTCGCCGTGCACCGCGCGCACGGCACCACCCGCTCGGTCATCTCCTTCGTCACCAACACCGGCCCGGCACTGCTCGGCAGCCTGCGCACCGTCGCGGAGTTGGCCTCGATCGACCCGCTGGTGCTCGGCTCACACCTGGAGGGCCCGTTCCTCGACACCACCTACAAGGGCGCGCACAACGAGGCGCTGCTGCGCTCGGCGGCCCCCGCCGAGCTGGATGCGATGCTGGATGCCGCCTCGGGCACCCTCCGCCAGATCACCCTCGCCCCCGAGCTGCCGGGCGCTCAGGAGGCGATCGCCCGCCTGGTCGACGCGGGGGTCGCCGTCGCCGTCGGCCACACCGCCGCCGACTACGACCAGGCCCTCGCGGCCTTCAACGCCGGGGCCAGCATCCTGACTCATGCCTTCAACGGCATGCGCGGCATCCACCACCGCGCCCCCGGCCCCGTCGCCGCCGCCATGCACGCCGGCGGCGTCACGCTCGAGGTCATCAACGACGGCACGCACGTGCACCCCGAAGTCGTGCGGATGGCGTTCAACGCCGCCCCCGGTCGCATCGCGCTCATCACCGATGCCATGGCGGCGACCGGATCGGCCGACGGCGACTACCTCCTCGGCGCCCTCGCGGTGACCGTCACGGATGGCGTCGCCCGGCTCGTCGACGGCGGCTCCATCGCCGGCTCGACGCTCACCCTCGACGACGCGGTGCGCCGCGCGGTCACCGAGGTCGGCATCGGCATCGAGACCGCTATCGAGGCGGTCACGGCCGTCCCCGCCCGCGCCATCGGGCGCGGCGACGACCTCGGCACGCTCGCGGCCGGGTTCGCCGCCGACGCGCTCATCCTGAACGACGACTTCACCGTGGCGGCTGTCTGGGCCAACGGGGCGCAGCTGGTCTGATGCAGTCCAGCTAGTGCGGGTGCACGTGCGGGCGCCTCGAGGTGACCAGCACGAGCACGAAGGAGAGCGCCAGGATGCCGACGAACACCCAGGGCAGTGCCTGCAGCCCGAGGGTGGCGTAGAGCGCCGCCCCGAGCAGCGCGCCGCCGCCGATGCCGAGGTTGAACGCCGTCGTGTAGAACGCCGCTGCGGCGTCCCTGATGCGGGCGGATGCCGTGTGCAACAGGCGCGTGTTGAGCATCGGCGGCAGCGCGCCGAAGGCCACGCCCCAGAACAGGAACGCGGCGATGGCGAGCGCTGGCGTCTCGCTGAACAGGGCGAGCGCGGCGACCCCGACGCCGACGCCGGCGAAGGCGATGAGCAGGCCGCGGGTCGGGTGCCGGCCGAGCACCGTGCCGGCGAGCAGGAGGCCGAGCGCGCCGGCGATGCCGTAGCCGAACAGCAGCGGGCCGACGGCCGCGGCATCCGCCCCGAGCACCTCGATCAGGTATGGCGCGATGTAGGTGTAGACCGCGTACTGGCCGATCATGACGACGCCGGTGACGACGCAGACCACGATCACGCCGACGAGGGTCGGGTCGCGGCGCACCGAGACCTGCTCGGCGCCGTCGGCCGGAGCGTGCCGGTGCTGCACGCCGGGCAGCAGCCGCCAGACCAGGAGGGCGCCGAGGAGGGTGAGGCCGGCGATTCCGGCGAACGCCACGCGCCAGCCGAAGGCGTGCCCGAGCGCCGTGCCGAGCGGGACGCCGAGCACGAAGGCGAGCGAGCCGCCCGCCGTGGTGATGGCCACGGCGCGTGCCAGTTGCTCCTTGGGCACCAGGTGACCGGCGTAGGCGCCGACGATGGACCAGAACAGCCCGTGCGCGGCGCCGCCGAGCACCCGGGTGGCCACGATGAACTCGTAGCTGGGGGCGATGGCCGTCAGCACGGCGGACAGCGCGAGGATCACCAGTACCCCGACGAGCAGCGGTTGCCGCGGCAGTCGGCGGGTCAGGGCCATCAGCGGGGCGCTGGAGAGGACGACGGTGAAGGCGAAGACGCTCACCAGCAGGCCGACCTCCGGCTCGCTGGCACCGAGCTCGGCGCTCATGTCGGGAAGCAGGCCCATCGGCAGCATCTCGATCGTGATCGAGAGGAACACGGCGACGGCCAGGGTGAGCAGCCCCACCCAGGGGAATGCGGGCGGGGTCGTGCGGGAGGGAGATGTTTCAGTCATTCGTGATTACCCATGAATGGCGTTCCCCGCCTCAACCTCGGGAGAAGGAGGCACTCAGCCGGAGCAGGAGCTGCAGGAGAGGGGCGGGTCGACTACGCGCTGTTGTGCGCGCCCAGGGCCGTGCGCGTTCGCGCGACCGCATCCAGCCTACGGCACGCGCCACACGCGCCACGGCTCGGACTGGCTAGGCTGGAGGGATGGAGTTCGACGCCGCCCTCACGCCCCGCCTGCCCAACATCACTGGGTGCTGACGCTCATCTGCGTCGACGGTCCGGGCATCGTGCACGCGATCAGTGGCGCCGTGGTGCAGGCCGGCGGCAACATCACCGAGAGCCAGCAGTTCGCCAGCAACGACACCGGCCGCTTCTTCATGCGGCTGCAGATCGAGACCCTGGCGGCGCGCGGGGTGCTCGAGGCGGCCCTGGCCCCCGTCGTCGCGCACTACGCCATGAACTGGCGCCTGGACGTCGTCGGTCGGCCGCTCCGCACCCTCGTGCTGGCCTCGACAGCGGCGCACTGCGTGAACGACATGCTGTTCCGTCAGCGGGCCGGCCTGCTGCCGGTGCACATCCCTCTCGTGCTCTCCAACCACGGCAGCCTGCGCGACCTGGCCGGCTTCTACGGAGTGCCGTTCGAGGCGCACCCGGTGACGGATGCCGCCAGCAAGGCCGCCTTCGAACAGCGCGTGCTCCGCGCGGTCGCCGAGCACGAGATCGAGCTGGTCGTGCTGGCCCGGTACATGCAGATCCTCTCCCCCGAGCTGTGCGCCGCCCTCGAGGGCCGCGCCATCAACATCCACCACAGCTTCCTGCCCGGCTTCAAGGGCGCGAACCCCTACAAGCAGGCGCACGCCCGCGGCGTCAAGCTGATCGGCGCGACGGCGCACTTCGTCACCAGCGACCTCGACGAGGGGCCGATCATCGAACAGAATGTGGTGCGCGTCGACCACTCCCGCAGCCCGGCCGAACTGGTCGCCATCGGCCAGGACGAGGAGAGCCGCACGCTCACCCAGGCCGTGAAGTGGTTCGCGGAGGATCGGGTGCTGCTGGACGGCGCCCGCACGATCATCTTCCGCTAGCCACTCCGGTTAGGCTTGTGGGGTGACCGATACGCCCGAAACTTCGAACCCGACCGCACTCGCGACAGCCCGCGTGACCCCGAACGACATCGTCCGCTTCCTGTTGGAGATCGTCGCCGTCGTCTCGCTGGCGATCTGGGGCTTCACCCAGTGGCCGATGCCGTGGCCCGGCATCGCGTTCGGAATCGGCGCACCGCTTCTCGCCGTGCTGCTCTGGGCGTTGTTCCTCTCACCCAAGGCCGTGTTCCAGGTCGATGCATTCGGCCGCGCCCTGTTCGAGATCATCGTCATGGGCTCCGTCGCCCTCGCCTGGTGGGGCATGGGCCAGCCCATCGTCGCCGGTGGCTTCGCCCTGCTGGCCACGGTCAGCGGCGTGGTCAACGGCCGCCGCCGCATCTAGCCGGCGCACGCGACTCAACCGGCGCATTCGACCAAACGGCGCATTAGACCAAACACAGAAGCCCCGCATCTCAGCGAGATGCGGGGCTTCTGTGTGCCGGGGTGAGCCTTTAGAGCTCTTCCCAGTCGAAGCGGGTGTTCCACACGTGGCGGTAATAGTCGATGTTCGCGAGCTTGGAGGCGGCGGCCTCATCGACGATGACCGTGGCGTGCGGGTGCAGCTGTATCACCGATCCGGGCTGGCTGGCCGTCACGGGGCCCTCGACAGCGGCGGCGATGGCGTCGGCCTTGGCCTCGCCGAAGGCCAGCAGCACCAGGTGGCGTGCCCGCAGGATCGTGCCGAGGCCCTGCGTGATGCAGTGCACGGGCACCTCGTCGATGGAGTCGAAGAAGCGCGCGTTGTCGATGCGGGTCTGCTCGGTGAGCGTCTTCGTGCGCGTCAGCGACGACAGCGACGAGCCGGGCTCGTTGAAGCCGACGTGGCCGGTGCGGCCGATGCCGAGGATCTGCAGGTCGATGCCTCCGGCCGCGAGAATCGCCGCCTCGTACTCGTCGCCCGCGGTCTGGATGCCGTCCAACGCACCGTTCGGCACGTGCACGAGCTCCGGGTTCATGCCGAGCGGCTGCACCACCTCGCGGTTGATCACCGAGCGGTAGCTCTCCGGGTGCTCGACCGGGATGCCGACGTACTCGTCGAGCGCGAATCCACGCACCGATCCGAGGTCCACGCGCTGCGCGGCGACCTTGGCCGCCAACGCCTGGTAGCTCGACAGCGGGGTCGAACCCGTTGCCAGCCCGAGCACGGCGTCCGGGGTGCGGGCGACCAGGCGCAGGATCGCGTCGGCGACCAGTTCGCCGGCGGCATCCGCGTTCTGGACAATGACGATTTCAGCCACTATTTCACTCCTACTAATGCCGCGCCGAAGGCTGCGGCAGGAAATCCGATGGGGATGAGCCGCACGCGTTCGGACAGGGCCAGGGAGGCAAGGAACGGTGAGCTCGAAGACCAGTCTGCCAGTACACCGCGAACGCCGCGAAGCAGCGGGTCGCCGAGGGCGCTCAATCCGCCGCCGATCACGACCCGGTCGACGTCGACGGTGAGCACGAGGGTGCGCACCCCGGCCGCCACTCCCTCGAAGAATGTGCGCTGCACAGCGAGCGCGCGGGCGTCGCCGGCCGCGGCCAGCTCGAACAGCTCCAACGCCGGGTACTCGGCCCGGCTCGGCCACATTCGGGTAATGGCCGAACCGGATGCGACGGTCTCCAAGCAGCCCACCTGGCCACAGCCGCAGAGCACCCCGGCAGGGTCGATCGGCAGGTGCCCGATCTCTCCGGCGGTTCCGGTGGCGCCGCGCAGCAGCACCCCCTGTTGCACGATGCCGGCAGCCAAACCGGTACCGAGGTTGAGGTACGCCATGCTGCCGCCGACCGGGTTGCCGGATGCGGCACCCACGCCGTCAGCGGTTGGCCGGTCCAACGCCGGGCGATCCGCCTCCAGGCTGGCCGTCGCCAGGGTGTCCGTGGTCAAGCGGTGCGCACCGAGCGCGGCCGCCTTCACGTCGTTCTCGACCCGCACGGGCACGCCGATGCGCTCGCCCAGCTCGCGGCCGAGCGCCAGCTCGGAGACGCCCAGGTTCACGGCGTGCGAAACGATGCCGTTCGCGTTGTCGACGGCACCGGGGATGCCGACGCCGATCGAGGTGAACGCCGAGACGTCGAGGCCGGCCCGGGCCGCGAGGGCACGCACGCTGGCCTCGGCGCTGTCCAGCACTTCACGGGCCCCGAAGCCGGTGGCCCGACGCAGCGGTTCGCCGAAGCTGCCGTCGTCGGCCACGGCGATGGCAGCCGTCTTGGTGCCGCCGATGTCAACGCCGATTCTCACGCTGCGCGCTCCCCCGCCGGCGCGCCGAGCAGTTCGAGCAGGGCGTGGCCGAGCAGGCGCGAGGCGCCGAAGGTCGCGATATCGGCGTAGTCGAGTTCGTCGGACGGCCAGCCCATGTCGACCACGAGCACGTCGGAACCGCTGGCACGGATGCCGTCGATCGCGGCGCGAGCGAAGTCGTGCCGGTGGTTGTCCTTGCCGACGACGATGACGCGGTGGGCAAGCTGCGGGAGCGCAGGGGCGCCCTCCGCGACGATGTGTACGTTCGGCCCGACCCAGAGCGGGTCGCTGCCCGCCTCGTCGTTCAGGGCGGCGAACGGGCCCCACGGGGCGACACCGACGGCGATGTTCGCCTCGGTGTCGATCCGAACAATGCTCGGTGCGGAGCCGCCGGCGGCGAGCCAGCGCGCCGCGTCGTCCGAGACGTGGAAGGTCGCGGCGACGCGCGCCGCGGCGAGCGTCGGGTCAACGGCCGGATCGACGGCATCCGGCACCGGCACACTGGCCTCGAGTGCGAGCGATTCCTCGGCCAGGCGGATGACGCGGCCAGCGGCCTCGGCGATGCGCTCGGGCTCGATGAGCCCGGCGGCCAGGGCGGCCAGCACGGTCTCCTCGATCTCGGCCAGCTGTGCGTCGGTGTTCTCGGTGCCGATGCAGAGCAGGTCGCAACCGGCCGCGAGGGCCAGCACGGCCGCCTCGGCGATACCGTGCTCGCCGCTGGCGCCCTTCATGTCGAGGGCGTCGGTGACGATGACGCCGTCGAAGCCGAGCTCCTCGCGGAGCAGGCCCTGCAGGATTGTGCGCGAGAACGTGGCGGGCAGCTCGGCGTCCAGCTGCGGCAGCAGGATGTGCGAGCTCATGATGGTGCGGGCCCCGGCGGCGACCGCGGCGCGGAACGGCACGAGCTCGCGCTCACGCAGTTCGGCGGCACTGCGGTCGATCACCGGCAGTGCGAGGTGCGAGTCCACGGCGGTGTCGCCGTGGCCGGGGAAGTGCTTGGCGCTGACGGCCACACCGGTCTGCTGGTGCCCGCGGATCCATGCGGCGCCGTGCGCGGCGACGGTGGCGGCGTCCGCGCCGAAGCTGCGCACACCGATGACGGGGTTGTTCGGGTTGGAGTTGATGTCGATGGAGGGGGCGAAGTTGAGGGTGCAGCCGGTCCGGCGCAGCTCCCAGCCGACCAGCCTGCCCACGTTCTCCGTGTGTGCGAGGTCGTCGGCGCGGCCGAGCACCGCTGCGCCCGGGTAGGGCGAGCCGACGGCGTAGTACAGCCGGGTGACGTCGCCGCCCTCTTCGTCGATGGCGATGACGGCGAGCGGGTTGGCCGCGCGGATGGCGGCGGTCAGCGCGCGCAGTTGCGGCATCGACTCGATGTTGGTTCCGAACAGGCAGACCCCGCCCAGCCCGCCGCGCAGGCGCTCCTCCAGCCAGTCCGGCAGCGTCGGGCCCACGAATCCGGGCAGCAGTGTTCTGGCGATCCGGCCTCGCAGTGCTTCCTGCGTGCTCGGATCGCTCTCCAGCAGCGTCATCCCTTGACCGCCCCCGCGACGAGCCCGCTGGTCATGCGACCCTGGACGATGAGGAAGAAGACGATGACGGGCACCGCGACGAGCGTCGAGGCGGCCATGACTTGGCCCCAGTCCGTCTCACGCGTGGCGCTGGCCTGGATGAATCCGCGCAGCCACAGCGGCAGCGTCTGCATCGCCTCGGCCGGCAACAGCACGAGGGCCACCGTGAACTCGTTCCAGGCCTGGAGGAAGGCGAAGACACCGGATGCGACGAGCCCGGGGGCCAGCAGCGGGAAGGTGATGCGCATGAACGCCTGGGTGCGGCTCAGGCCGTCGACCATGGCTGCCTCTTCGAGGTCGGCCGGGATGCCGGCGACGAAGCCGCGCAGCATCCAGATCGTGAACGGCACGACGGCGGCGGTGTAGATGACACTCACGCCGATGATGGAGTTCAGCAGCCCGACGCTGGCCACCATCTTGTACTGGGCGATGAACAGGCCTTCGGCCGGCAGCATCTGCACGATAAGGACGGCGAGGACGAAGCTCTTGCGACCCTTGAACCGGAAGCGGCTGATGGCCACCGCAGCGAGGAAAGCGAAGAGCAGGCAGAAGAACACGGCGATGAGGGTGACCGAGAGGCTGATGCCGAGCGCCGAGAAGAACGAGCCGTTCTCCAGTGCGTTGGAGTAGTTGTTCAGCGAACCGTTGATGGGCACGAAGGTCGGGATGAAGGACTGCAGCGTGCGGTTGGGCAGCAGCGAGGAGTTGATCATCCAGTAGACCGGGAAGACCCAGCCGAGGGCGATGACGATGGCGAGCACCGAGTAGAGCACGCGGCTCAGACGCAGCGGCTGACGGGTGCGCAGCTTCGCGGCGCGGCCGGACCGACCAGAGGTCAGGAGCTGCGTGTGGTTGGGGGTGGTTGCGGTGGTCATGACTGTTCGTCCTCCTTGAGAAGGCTGCGCACGTAGTACCAGCTGATCGCGAACGTGAGCAGGAGCACGAAGATCGAGACGGCCGAGGCCATGCCGAAGTCCTGCGATCCGGCGCCGAGCTTGTAGATGTAGGTGCCGAGCAGGTCGAACTCAGAGGCTCGGGAGCCGGCGTCCTGCAGCATCGTGATCTGGGTGAAGACGCGCAGGTCCCAGATGAGCTGCAGCAGGAGCACGATGGCGATGACCGGGCGGATCATCGGCATGATGATGAACCGGAGGCGCTGCCAGCCGCTGGCACCGTCGAGCTGGGCGGCCTCGAGCACCTCGTCGGAGACCTGGGTGAGGCCCGCGTAGACGGAGAATGCGACGAACGGCACCGACATCCAGATCACGATGATGCTCGCGACCATGAAGAAGGTGAAGGGGTTCTCGAGCCAGGCGAAGCGGTTCATCTCGACGCCGGGGATCATGTCGAGCAGGTAGTTGACGACGCCGCGGCGGCGGTCGAAGAGCCAGATCCACACGGTCATGGCGGCGACGACTGGCATCGCCCAGGCGAGCAGGAGCGAGATCTGCAGGGTGAGGCGCACGACCTTGCCGACGGCCGTCATCAGCACTGCGAGCAGCAGTCCAACGGCGAGCGTGATGATCGCGGTCACTGCCATGAACAGCAGCGAACGGCCGACCACGCCCCACATGACAGGGTTGCCGGCGAGTTCGATGTAGTTCGCGAAGCCGACGAAGGGCGCGGGCTGGCCGAACTGCTGCGACAGGCCGAACTCCTGGAAGGAGGTGATGGTCTGCCAGATGAGCGGATAGCCCATGCCGATCAGGAGGATGACGACGGATGGGATGAGGAGGAAGTAGGGTGCGGGGACGCGGCGCCGGGGTCTGGCGACTCGGCTGTCCTGCTTCGTGGCCTGCTCCGGCGCGGTGGCAACGGTAGAGCTCATTGTCTCATCCTCCTTTCTGGTGCGAGCGAAAGCGATGGTTTCAGGGGCAGGGGCCGCGGAATGTCCTCCCGCGGCCCCTGGTGTTGCTGGTGTAACTGGTGTTGCTGGTGTTGCTGGTGTTACGGATGCTGCTAGTTGAGCAGCGCGGTGATCTTCTCGTCGTACTCAGCGGAGAGCGCCTTGATGTCGCCGCCGGCGGAGACCTTGCCGAAGAACTCCTCGAGCAGTGCGGCACCCTCGACAGCTGCCCAGCCGGGAGCGGCGGGGGTCAGCTTGGAGGAGGCAGCGGACTCGATCAGTGCAGCGGCGAACTGGTCGTCACCGAGAGCCGATGCGTAGTCCAGGTTGGCCGGGCCGAGGCCGTTCTCGCCGAGGAGCTGCTGGTACTCCGGGGAGAAGACGATCTTCAGCAGCTCGCGCGAGCCTTCCTGGTTCTTGCTGGCGGCCGAGATGGCGATGTTCGAGCCACCGGCGAAGACGGGGGCTGCGCCGCCGTCGACACCCGGGAGCACGAAGGTGCCGAACACGTCGTCGTTCCAGGTCGCGACCGTCTTGGTTGCGTCCTTGGGGTCGGCGGCGAGGTCACCGATGGACCAGTGAGCCCAGCCCGGAGCGATGATCGTCGCGGCCTCGGGGGCGCCGGTCGCCTCGTTGTTGTTGATGTTGACCCACGGCGTGCTGTCGAACTCGGTCGCCGGTGCGAGCGACGCACCCTTGAACAGCTCGGCGAACTGGGCGATGCCCTTCTGGCTGTTCTCGGACGAGAGGGTGGAGGTCCACTTGTCGCCGTCCTTCTCCGCGAGCTCTCCACCGTTGGCGAAGATCCAGGAGATGGCGTTGCGCCAGTCGGAGCCACCGATGTAGAAGCCGGACTGGCCGTCGGTGCGGAGCGCCTTCACGGTCTCGTCGAACTCGGCGAGGGTCGTGGGGACGGTCTTGCCGGCTGCAGCCCAGATGTCCTTGCGGTAGAAGTTGTAGCGCGAGCCGAAGTAGTACGGCAGCGCGTAGTTGGCGCCGTCGACCTTGCCGACCTCGACGAAGGACTGGATCAGCTTGTCGCCGCCGAGCTCGTCGACCAGGTCGCTGACGTCGCTGAACGCGCCAACGTTGGTGAACGTGGGCGACCAGGTGTTTCCGATCTCGACGACATCGGGGGTGTTCGCCGCGTCAGGCAGCGAGGTGGTCAGCTTGGCGAGGGCATCGCCCCAGCCCTGCTCCTCGATCGTGAGGGTGCCGCCGGTGGCGTCCTTGTACTCGGTCTTGAGGTAGTCACGGAGCGTGTCCGGGGTGTCGCCACCCATCAGCCACAGCGTGATGTTCTGACCCTCGGCGGTACCGCCGGTGTTACCGCCTTCGTTGCCGGTGGTTGCGCTGCAACCAGCAAGAACGAGTGCCGCTGCGGTGCCCAGTGCGAGGGCTGCATACCTTCTCTTCATTGCGGATTCCTTTACTCTTGGTTGGGTGTGGTGGTGCGAGACGAGGCCTCTATGAGACCCCGAGTTGTCCTGAAAGGACCATGACAGCCGCGCCGCGCAAGACGATGTCGTCCTGCGCCAGCGAGGTCATCCGGAGGGCGAGATCACCAGTGAACTCGGCCATCGTTCGCTTCCGGAGTGTCTCGACGGTTGCTGTTGCCAGCGGGCCATCAAGTAGTTCCGTCGGGCCGCTCAACACAATCTCTGAGAGGTTGAGTGCTCCGACGACGGGGGCCAGGATAATGCCGAGCCGGCGACCTGCCTCCCGAAGAATGAGTTCGCGCGCGGCGGCCTGTTCAGCCTCCGTGCCCGTGGTGGTGGCGAGCTGCGCGGTCAGGCGGGGCACGCTCAGCCAGGCCTCGAGGCAGCCGATCTTGCCGCACGCGCAGGCGGGGCCGCCATCGGTGCCGATCACGACGTGGCCGATCTCACCGGCGGCGGAATTGCTCCCGTAGAACGGGCGGCCGCCGAGGAGCAGGCCGGCACCGACGCCGGCGCCCACTTTGACCAGCATGACGTCTCCGCTGGCGCCGCCGAAGCTGTGCTCGGCGAGCACGGCGACGTCGGCGTCGTTGGCCACGAGCACGGGGGCCCCGAAGCTCTCCTGCAGCAGTCGCTGCAGCGGGAGCCGGGTCCAGGCCAGGTTGGGCGCGGTGAGCACGGTGCCCTCTGCGTCGACGATGCCGGGCGAGCCGACGCCGATGCCGAGCAGGGGTGCCGTGGCACGCAGCGTCAGCGCCTCGATCAGACCGACGACAACGGCGAGCGCGTCGTCGCCGGTGCGCCCGGCGCGGTCGGCGTTCTCGCGGTCGAGCACGGTGCCGTCCAGGTCGAGCAGGGCGGCCCGCATGTGCTGGTCGGAGAGATCGACGCCGATGATCTGGAAGGCGGTGCGGTCGATGTCGATCATGGTCGCCGGCTTGCCGGGGCGGGCAGACTCACGCTGGCCGAGCTCGATGACGAAACCGTCCAGCATCAGCTCGGCGACGAGGTCGGAGATGGTGACCCGAGTCAGCCCGGTCTCCCGCGATACGTCGGCGCGGCTCTGCGGGCCCTGGCGGTACAACGTCTGCAGGACGAGCGAGCGATTGTGGCCGCGGGCATGCTCCGGCAGCACCTTTGCGGTGGGCCTGAGGATGCGCCCATGACTGGGCTGCGTTGCGGTCATGTTTGTTAGTAAAGCTTACGAACAAACAATGTGCAAGCTCGATCCAGATTTTTTTCTAGGGGTTATCGATTCGTGATCTTGGCCCAATCCGCGGGCGCGGCGGCCGGGATTCCCGCCCGGCTACGGGGCGGACGGCACGTTCCAGTGCGCGTCACGGCGGCGCCCGATCGCCCGCAGGGCGTTCAGGATCGTCACGAGGTCCACCACCTCCTGCAGCACGGCACCCACGGTGGCCGGGATCACGCCGAAGGCGGCGATGAGCATCAGCACGACGCTGAAGGCGATGCCGATCCAGATGCTCTGCAGGGCGATGCGCACGGTGTCGTGGCCGATCTGCACCGCCCTGGCCGCCCGCGAGATGTCGTCGACCATGATCACCACGTCGGCAGACTCGCTGGCGGCCGTCGCCCCCTTGGCCCCCATGGCGATGCCGACGTCGGCGGCGGCCAGCACCGGGGCATCGTTCACGCCGTCGCCGACCATGATCACGGGCCGCTCGGTGACCGCCCTGACCGTGATGACCTTGTCCTGCGGAAGGCACTCGGCCTGCACCCGGGTGATCCCGAGCTCCTCGGCCACGTGGCTGGCCGTTGCCCGGGCATCCCCGGTCAAGATCATGCTCTCGCGCACCCCGAGTTCGCGCAGCGCCGCGATGGTGGCCGCCGCGTTGCCCCGCACACTGTCGCTGGCCACGATCGAACCGGCGAATCGGCCGTCGACGGCGACCGCGATCGAGAGCTCGCCGCCGACCAGCTCCGTCGCGCGGGCGTCCGGGGCGGCATCCCGCACGAAAGCCAGCTTGCCGATGGTGACGACCCGGCCGTCGATGTCGGCGACGACGCCGTGTGTGGCCACCTCGCGGGCGGTCTTGGCCGGGCGCAGGGTGAGGCCGCGCTCCTCGGCTGCGCGCATGATCGAGGCCGCCAGCACGTGCGAGGAGTACTGTTCTGCGGATGCCGCGAGCGCAAGCACCTCGTCGGCGTCGAAGCCGGGAGCCGGGCGCACCGCTGTCAGGCTCGGGGTCCCGTGGGTGAGCGTTCCGGTCTTGTCGAAGACGACGGTGCGGGCCCGGGAGAGCGTTTCGAGCACTCCGCCGCCCTTGACGATCACGCCGTTGCGGGCGGCCCGGCTCATGCCGCCCATGAATGCGACGGGGGCGGCGATCAGCAGCGGGCACGGGGTGGCGACCACGAGCACTTCTGCGAACCGCACCGGGTCGCCGCTGACCGCCCAGGCCACGCCGGCCAGCGCCAGCGAGAACAGGGTGAACGGCACCGCGTATCGGTCGGCCAGCCGCACCACGGGGGCTTTGCTCTCGCCGGCGGCCGCGACCAGGGCGACGATGCGCTGGTACTGGCTGTTCTCTGCCGTGGCGGTGGCCGTGATCTGCACGGCGGCCTGCCCGTTGACGGCGCCGCTCAGCACCGCGTCACCGACGGCCCGCTCCACCGGCACGCTCTCACCCGTCAGCGACGACTCGTCGAACACGCCGCCGACGTCCAGCAGCTCGCCGTCGACGGGCACGATCTCGGCCGGGCGCAGCAGTAGCGTGTCGCCGACCTTGACCTCGGCCACCGGCACCTCCTCGATGCCGCCGCCCGGGAGCACCCGGTGCGCAGACTGCGGGCTCTTCTCCAGCAGCGCGTTGAGCTCCCGCTTGGCGCGGCCGGCCGCGTAGTCCTCGAGCGCCTCTCCACCGGTCAGCATGAGCACGATCACGATGCTCGCCACGTACTCGTCGACCAGCACGGTCGCGACGATGGCGGTGACGGCCAGGATGTCGAGGCCCCAGTGCCCACGCATGATGTCGCGGACCATCTGGATGGCCTGCAGCACGGCAACGAACAGGGCGAAGCCGCTGAACAGCCAGCGCACCAGGTTGACGGGCTCGCTCCCCAAACCGAACGCCCAGAGCACGATGCCCAGAAGGCCCACAAGTACGGTGGTGGTCAGCAGCGGGTAACGGCGGGCGTTCGTCATGATCCAAGCCATGCTCCGAGCTTGGCGCACGCGGGGCGGCACCGCCAGCAAGCGCAGGCTGGCCTCAGTGCTGCCCGCCTCAGTGCCGCCCGCCTCAGTGCTGCCTGCCCCAGTGCCGCCGAGGATGGTGCGGATGGTGCCGTTCGGGCTCTTCCCCATCTTCTCCAGGCCGAATTCCTCGACCCTGGCCTCGTCGGGGTGGTGGTGGCGCACGTGACGCGGACACCGTGCTTCGGATCGCGTGTGCGGCGTCGATCGCGATCTGGTCACTGGTCTCATTGCGCTTCTCGATACCGAGGTCGGCAACTGTCCCGACATCGAGAGAATCCCTCAACTACCCCGATCAGGTCTCGGCGGGTTAGCCTAAGGCCATGGCTGAATTGCGACTCGAAGAACTGTCCGCCTCGAACGTCGTCGCGGCGAACAACTTGAGCCTGAAGCCCGGGCAAGAGCAGTTCATCACGCCCGTCTCCTACTCCGCGGAGACCGCCGTGCTGACACCCGGTGCCGCCTGGCAGCGTGTGGTGCTGCAGGACGACAAGGTCGTCGGTTTCATCCACGGCAACTTCGACCCGGAGAATGACCGCGAGGAGTTCCGCGCCTGCATCTGGCGCATCAACGTCGACGCCGAGGCGCAGGGCAAGGGCGTCGGCCGTTTCGCGGCGCAGGCGCTGGCCGAGGAGGCGAAGAAGCGCGGCGTCGACCAGATCACCGTCATGTGGGAGCCCGGCGAGACCGGCCCCGAGGCGTTCTTCCACCGCATCGGCTTCATCGACATCGGCGAGACGCAGTACGGCGACGTCATCGGCGCCCTCCAGATCTCCTAACCGCGCACATGCCTGCCCCCGACCGCGGCTTCGCCGAGGCCGTGTTGGCCGTCGTCGATGACATCCCGGCCGGGCAGGTGCTCAGCTACGGCGACGTGGCGGCGATGCTCGGCTCCCGTGGAGCGCGCGCCGTCGGCCAGGTGATGGCCTACTACGGCTCCGCGTCACCGTGGTGGCGTGTGCTGCGCGCCGGCGGGCACCCGCCGCGGGGGCTCGCCGCCCGCGCCCTGCCGTACTACACCGCGGAGGGCACCCCGCTGATCTCGACGACGACGGATGACGGCTACCGGGTCGACTACGCGGCTGCACGCTGGCGGCCCTGACCGGCGTCGGCTCTGCCGGCGTCAGCTCTGCCGGCGTCAGCTCTGCCGGCGTCAGTGATCTTCTGGCGCGCCCGCCAGCGGGATCCACGCGCTGACGGTGGTGCCCTGCTCCGGCACGCTGCGCAGCTCAACCCGGCCACCCAGCGTCTCGACCCGGTCGATCAGGCCGAGCAGGCCGCTGCCGAGCCCGAGCGACGCGCCTCCCCTGCCGTCATCCGCCACTTCGATCATCAGCTCGGTGGCGCTGGCCGTCACCGCGACGCGGCCGGCCTGCGCCTCGGCGTACTTGGCGATGTTGGTGAGGCACTCGGCGACGAAGAAGTAAACGGTCGCCTCCACGACGGCCGGCGGCCGGCGGTCGATGACCAGGCGCATCTCGATCGGCACGGGCGAGTGGGCGACCAGCTCCGGCACGGCGGTGGCCAGCCCGCCGACGGTGAGAGAGGTGGGGTGGATTCCGCGGGCCAGCTCGCGCAGCTGCTTCAGCGCGGCCGAGAGCTGTTCCAGGGCCGCGTCCAGGTCGGCGGCCATGTCGTGCTGCCCGAGCTGCTCGGCCCGGCCTGCCGCCATCCGCAGCCGCAGGGCGAGCGCCACGAGCGACTGCTGCGAGCCGTCGTGCAGGTCACGCTCGAGCTGTCGCCGCGCCTCGATGCCCGCGTCGACGATGCGCAGCCGCGACTCGCGCACCTCGCGCAGCGTCGCCTCAAGCTCGTCGCGCAGCCGGCCGTTGTCCACGCTCAGCCGGAGCGCCGTCGAGACGGCATCGAGCAGGTTCGCGTTCTCGCTCAACGCGCTGTCGTGCCGGATGACGGCCAGTGGGCCGTCCGGGGTGTTGATCGGCAGCAGCGCCCCCTGGCGGTGCTCCCCCATGCCGGCAACGCTCGGGGTCGCCGCCCGGCCGTGCGAGTCGACGTAGCGGGATTCGGGCTCCTCCCACCAGTAGACGCGCAGCGACGGGTCACGGAGTGTGTCGGCCAGGATCGCCTGCCAGAGGGTGCGGTCGACGCCGTCCCGGGTGATCACCATCAGGTCTGAGACCCGGCCGCGCAGGCTGAGCAGGTAGCTCAGGCCGGCGACGAAACCGATGGGCACCGTCGCAGTGGCGGCGAGCGAGATGTAGCCGAGCACCTCGAGCACGCTGCCGCCGACCGAGAACACGAGCGTCTCGTAGGCGATTGCGGCCGACCAGAGCACGAGGGCAACGGGCATGACGAAGGCGATGTGCCGGGCCGGGGTGCTGCCGCGCAGCCAGCGCCCGGCCACCACCACGATGATCAGCAGGATGAGCGCGACGCCGAAGAGCCGGAACGCCCGGTCGGCGAAGATGAAGATCTCATCGCCCACCACGAGCGCGTAGGGGTTCGGGGCCACGTTGCGGCTGCCATCGACCGGCTGGTTGAAAAACAGCGCGCAGACGAAACGGATCGACAGCGCTGTCACGGCCGCGACGGCGATCCCCACGTCGATCCGGCCGTGCAGTTTGCCGGCCGGGTAGATCAGCACGATGGCGCCGACCAGCACGGCCCACACCACCTCGACGCCCTCGAGCAGCGGCCACAGCCAGCCGATCTGCCCGGTGGCGGAGATGAAGGTCGGCGGCAGCCAGAGGAACGCCACCGCGATCATGAGGCGGCCGGGAATCGTCGCGTCGGCGCTACGCCAGGCCATCCAGGCACAGATCGCGTAACAGAGGCCGACCGCCGTGTGCATCACCGTGTACGGCGCGGTCCAGACCGGCACACGGGCGGCGGCTGCAGAGCCGACGATCTCGGTGAAGAGCACCACGCCGACGGCCAGCCAGACGAGCGACAGCCGCCCCCACGGCACCGCGGCCGTCACGGCCCGAGCAGCCTGAGCACGGCGAGCACCCTGCGGTGCTCACCCGGTGAGTCGTCGATGCCGAGTTTGGCCATGATGCTGCCGATGTGCGTCTCAACGGTCTTCAGGCTGAGGAACAGCCCGGAGGCGATGCCGCCGTTGGACTTTCCCTGCGCCATCAGCGTCAGCACCTCGCGCTCGCGCGGGGTCAGCGTGCTGAGCGCGCTGGAACTGGGCGTGCCGACCAGGTGGGCGACCACCTCTGGATCGACGACGGAGCCGCCGCCAGCGACGGTCGCGATGGCGTGCACGAACGACGACGGGTCGGCGATGCGGTCCTTCAGCAGGTAGCCGGTGCCGCCGCCGACGCTCATCGCCCGGATCGCGTAGGAGGGGGTCGCGTACATCGAGAGCATCAGCACGCCCACCGTGGCGCCGGCCGCGCGCAGCTGCTCGAGGGCGACCAGGCCCTCGTCGGTGTGCGTCGGCGGCATCCGGATGTCGAGCACGACCGCATCGAGATGCTCGTCCTCGACGAGCTCGCTCAGCCCGGCGGCGCTGTCCAAGGAGGCGACGACGTCGAGGCCGTGTGCGAGGAGCACTGTCTCAATTCCGCTGCGCAGGAGAAGGGAGTCATCGGCGATCGCAACGCGCAACGGAGCACGCTCGACACCCGGAACAGTCTCGGCAACCACCGGCAACGTCCTCGCTCATGCGACGAACTGACGCAGCGACTCGCCGGAAAGCTCGTCTTTCGGAATGAACCCATCGGCACCGCACAGTTCGATGCGGCAGCCGTAATCACTCCGGTCGTGGCTGGAGATGAGCACGATCACCACAGCACCCTGCTCACGCAGGAGCGGTACTACATCGAATCCCACCGCATCAGGCAGCATTACGTCAAGCAAAATCAGGTCAGGGGTCAGAATCGAGGCCAATTGCACACCACCCTCAGCGGTGGCCGTGTCCCCCACAACGATGAACGCCTCGAGCTCGAGCAGGCGCCTGGCCTGCTCACGGAACCCGGGATGGTCGTCGACGATCAGCACCCGTGCGTTCATGGTTCGATTGTCACGGTGGGCGCGCGCACGCCGCTATCGGGGTAGACCCTGAGTGCGCGGTGGGCCCGCGCCCGGCCGCCGCGCAAAAGCTGAGCGACGCTCACTAGCTCAGGGGATTCCCCGATGCTCAGCAAGGTGGGGCCGGTCACACTGGGTGAGGTGCAGCGGCCCGCTACCTCCTGGTACCCGACGACGGAGGTGGCGGGCCGCTCATTTGTGTGCGGCCTGGGTGCGGGCGCCTAGACCAGTGAGTCCCGCCAGGCGGCGTGCAGCTGGGCGAAACGGCCGGTTCCGCCGATCAGCTGCTCCGGTGTGCCGTCCTCCACGATGCGGCCGTGCTCCATCACCAGCACCCGGTCGGCGATCGACACCGTCGAGAGCCGGTGCGCGATGATCACCGCGGTGCGGTCGGCGAGCAGCGTCTGCAGCGCCTGCTGCACCAGTCGCTCGCTCGGGATGTCGAGCGAGCTGGTCGCCTCGTCCAGGATCAGCACCGCCGGGTTCGCCAGGAAGGCGCGGGCGAACGAGATCAGCTGGCGCTGACCGGCGCTCACCCGGCCGCCGCGCTTGTTCACGTCGCTGTCGTATCCGTTCGGCAGCGACTCGATGAAGTCGTGGGCGCCGACGGCACGCGCCGCCGCTCTGATCTCATCGAGCGTGGCATCAGGCTTGCCGATGGCGATGTTGTCGGCGACCGTTCCGGAGAACAGGTAGGCCTCCTGGGTGACCATCACGATGGCCCGACGCAGGTCCTTCGGGTGCAGGTCGCGCAGGTCGACGCCGTCGAGCGTGACCCGGCCATCGCTGGGGTCGTAGAAGCGCGAGATGAGCTTGGCCAGCGTCGTCTTGCCCGCGCCGGTCGACCCGACAAGGGCGATCGTCTGACCGGCCGGGATCTCGAGGGTGAACTCGGGCAGGATGTCGCGGCCCGGCGTGTAGCCGAATCGCACCCGATCGAAGCGCACCGTTCCGTCGGCGTTCCACAGGTCGACGGGCGTGACCGGGTCGGGCACGCTCGGCTGCTCCTCGAGCACGCCGGAGATCTTCTCCAGCGCGCTGGAGGCCGACTGGTAGCCGTTGTAGAACATCGCCATGTCCTCCATCGGGTCGAAGAATCGCTTGGTGTAGAGCACGGCGGCCAGCAGCACGCCCACCTCGAGGCTGCCGTCGACCACGCGGAACCCACCCCAGAGGAGCGTGACCGCGACCGCGGTGTTGCCGATCAGGGCCAGACCGGGGTTGAATACCGCGAACAGGCCGAGCACCTTGGCGTTCACCGTGCGGTAGTCCTCGACGAGCACGCCGAAGTCCTTCTCGTTGCGCTTCTCCTTGCGGAATGCCTTGACCGCGCGGATGCCGGTCATGGTCTCGACGAACTGCACGATGAGCTTGGCGGATGCCACCCGGGAGCGCCGGAACTGCGTCTGCGAGCGCAGCTGGAACCAGCGGGTGAGGATGCCGAGCGGGATCAGCGAGGCCAGCAGCACCAGCCCGGACGGCGCGTCCAGGATCAGCAGCATGACGGCCGTGAACACCATGTACATGAGCCCACGCACGAGCAGCGTGAGACCCTCGTCGAGAAGTTCGCGGATCGCATCGAGGTCGCTGGTCTGGCGCGAGATGATCCGGCCAGAGGTGTAGGACTCGTGGAACTCCAGGCTCAGCCGCTGCGTGTGCAGGAACACCCGGGTGCGCAGGTCGATGAGCACCGCCTGGCTGATCCTGGCCGACATCCGGATGTAGCTGGCGATCAGCACCGCGCCGATGAGGCCGGTGAACAGGTAGGCAAAGCCGGCGAAGGCAGCGGGGTACCAGTTCTGGTCGATCAGCGCCGGGATGCCCTCGTCGATGCCGTAGGCGATGATCGCCGGGCCGGCGACCTGCGCCGCCGACGACACGACGATGGCGGCGGCCGTGACCCACAACTTCGCGTGCAGCGGTTTGAGCAGCGAAGCCAGCAGGGACCGCGAGCGGGCACGGATCTGCTTGGACTCGGCCGCGCTGTACTCGCTCTGCTCTTCGCCCTGAACTCCAGTGACGCTCATCGGGTCGCCTCCTCTCGCGTTGCGTTCTCTTCGATGATCTGGTCGGGATCAGGCTCAGGCCCGGCCTCTTCGACGCCGGCGAGCAGCCGCGCGTCCTGCTCCAGGCTGGTGATCACGAAGCGGTAGTGCTCGCTCGTGCGCAGCAGCTCGGAGTGCGTTCCGACGGCGGTGATGCGGCCGTCCTCCAGCAGGGCGACCCGGTCGGCGAGCATGACCGTCGACGGCCGGTGCGCGACGATCAGCGCCGTCGTCGAGGCGAGGACCTCGCGCAGCGCGGCCTCGACCTTGGCCTCCGTGGTGACGTCGAGCGCGGACAGCGGGTCGTCGAGCACGAGCACAGCCGGCCGGGCGGCGACGGCACGGGCCAGGGCCAGGCGCTGGCGCTGGCCGCCGGAGAGGCTCATCCCCTCCTCGCCGACACGGGTCTCGACGCCCTCTGGCAGCTCGTAGGCGAACGCCGCCTGCGCGATGGCGAGCGCCTGCTCGAGCACGCGGTCGGCCTCCGCCCGGACGGCAGGGTCGTCGCCGGCCAGCTCCGGACGGCCGAGCAGCACGTTCTCGCGCACCGAGGCGCTGAACAGTGTGGCATCCTCGAACGCCATCGCGACGTGCGTGCGCAGTTCCTCGCGCGTGAACGCCCGCACGTCGACCCCGTCGAGCGTGACCGAGCCTGCGGTGACGTCGTAGAGGCGCGTGGTGAGGGCCGTCATGGTCGTCTTGCCACAGCCGGTGAGCCCGACCAGCGCCATGGTCTCGCCCGGCGTGAGCACGAGGTCGATGCCGTCGAGCAGGTCGCCGAATCGCTCCGGGGAGTCCTGGTAGCGGAAATGCACGTCGGTGAAGGCGAGCTCGCCGCGCGGGCGCTCCAGGCTTCGGGGGTGCTCCGGGTCGGTGATCGTGTTCTCGCTGTCGATGATGTCGAAGAAGCGGTCTGTTGCCGTGCGCGCGTCGAGGGCGAAGGCCAGCATGAAGCCGATCGACTCGATCGGCCAGGCGAGCACGGTGGCCGTCGCGAAGAAGGCGACGAGCTCGCCGACGGTGAGCTGCCCCTGCGCGGCCAGCCAGACGCCGGCAACCAGGCAGAGGGCGAGTGCGACCGCCGGGATGACCATGATCCAGACCCAGATGTTGGCGTCCAGGTGTGCCTTGGCGATCTCGGTGCTGCGCAGCGACTCGGCCTGGCTGCGGAAGTTGGACAGGGCGTGCTTGCCCCGTCCGAAGGCCTTGAGCACGCGGATGCCGTGCACGGACTCCTCCACGGCGGTGGCGAGGTCGCCGGCCTGGTCCTGGCTGAGCCTGGACTTCTCGGAGTAGCGCCCCTCAAAGCGGTAGCCGGCCCACCACAGCGGCAACGAACAGACCAGGAAGATGAGCCCGAGGATCCAGTTCATCGACATCAGGATGCCGACACCGACGATGATCACGATGACGTTGACAACGGTCAGCACGAGGCCGAAGGAGAGCCAGCGGCGGATCAGGCCGAGGTCGCTGACGGCGCGCGAGAGCAGCTGGCCGCTCGGCCACTTGTCGTGGAAGTTGACCGGCAGGTCTTGCAACTTGGCGTACAGGGTGTTGCGCATGCGCGCCTCGACCCGGGTTCCGGGGCCGACGACGAGCCAGCGGCGCAGGCCGTAGAGCAGCGCCTCGATGGCACCGAGCACGAAGATGAGCAGGGCGAGCGGCACAACGGCGCTCGCGTCGCGGTTCGCGAGCGGGCCGTCGACGATCTGCTGCAGCACCTGCGGGATGGTCAGGGCGATGAGCTGCGCGACGAGCGCGGCCAGCATGCTGCCGACGAAGGCGGGCATGGCCGGGCCGACGTAAGTGCGGAGGCGCCAGAGGGCGCGCACGGCGCCCAGCCGTTGCGCGTCGCCGGGTGGAGTGGGCGGCTGCTGGAGTTCAGCGGTTGAAGACAAGGTGGTTCCCCAAGTAGTGAGTGGTGCGAGGGCCGCGGTCGCGCGGTCGCAGATTCGGTCCGGCCGGACGGGCGGCGCGAACGGGCGGAGACGACGTGGTCTCCGTGTGAAGAGCGGTAGCTCGCGCGAGGGCGGGCTGCTGGGCGGTGCCTGTGCGGCGTCGCCTAGTGCGCCGGGAGAAGGACGCGGGCGGGGCGGGGGGACGCGCCACGGGCAGCGCCACCCACATAACGGCTCTGAACCGTGGTGTGTGCTGTCTGTGTCATTGCATCCTCCTGGCGCGTCGTTGTGTCATCCGGTGCTGCGCACGCGTCATCCGAACCGGCGCTGCGCACAGCCTTACAGAATATGGGGCGGGCCAGCGTGGGCGCAAGGGCTTTTCGGCACCGATTGTTGCGGGCTGCCAGGTGGGGTGGGTGTCGGCCGAATCAAGGGCTGGGCACACAGACAAGCCCGCGCGGGCCGAAGGTCCGCGCGGGCTGGGGTCAGAACAGGGGCGGCTCAGCGCACGCGCACGCTGAGGCAGGTGACGCAGCCCTCCAGCTTCTCGAACTCCGAGATGTCGACGGTGACGACCCGGTAGCCGAGGTCGGCGATGAGGGCGGCGCTCTGCGGGGCGGATGCCGCCATCAGCACGGTGTCCGGGCTGAGCACGACGACGGCCGCGCCGGACTCCTCCGGCATCGCCAGGAAGCGGTCGAAGAGCTCGGGGTGGTCGACGACGGGAGCCCAGCCGATCACGGTGCCGTCCGGCAGCGCGGTGACGGAGCTCTTCAGGTGCAGCGCCTTGCTGAGCGGCACCGCGACGACCGTGTAGCCGTGCGGGGCCAGCATGACGCGCAGCTGGCGGATGCCCTCCGCGTTCGTGCGCAGGGAGCGGCCGACGTAGACGGTCATGCCGATCTTCAGCACGTCACCACCGTCGAGGGTGCCGGGGGCGCTGATGCGCTGGATCATCAGCCCACCGAGCTCGCGCACGGCCTGCTCGGCGCCGACGATCTCGCCGCTGCGCGACTCGGCGCCCGGGTTGGTGATCACGGCCAGCTCGCCGAACATGACGACGGCGTCCTCGATGAACACCGAATCGGCCATCTCGGGTGCGGCCGGAACTTCGATCGTCTCCCAGCCCTCCGCGTCCAGGGCGGCGCAGTAGTTGTCCCACTGCTGGTCGGCAAGCTCGATGTTGACCGGGATGCGGTCGATGTGTGTCAGCTCACCGTCGGCGAGGTTGGACGCCGGGATGCGCACGAGCGCCACGTGGCGCTCCCCCGTGCGACGCCCAATGGTGCGGAACCCCATGACAGAGTCGTACACGCGCGGCCCGAGCAGGGCAGAGAGGATGGCGACGGAGAGCACGAACAGCAGGTTGAAGCCGACCAGGCTGCCGAACAGGTAGACGACGACATCGGAGGCGAAGATGTTGCCGGTGGAGGCCGAGAGCAGGACAGCCGAGCCGAGCAGAGCCCCGACGATGCCGGCGCCGAGTCCGCCGGCGAGGGCGGGCAGCCAGGCGCGCGTGGCACCGAGCAGGTTGAACACAGCCAGCAGCACGAAGGCGATCAAGGCGGGCAGTGCGAAGAATCCGCCGAATTGGCTGATCGCCTGGCTCTGCTGGCCACTGCTGATGAAGTAGCCGAGCACGGTCACGAGGTAGGCGCCGAGTGCCACGGTGAGGGCCGAAAGCACGGAGGCCGAGGTACTGCGCGGCCGCTCCGGGCGGCGCACGGGTCGGGCCGGCGGGATGGGGTTCACAGTGGGCGGGGCAGGGGTGTCGGCGGCGGCGGCATCCGAAGAAGTCATGCAGCGAGACTACCGCGACAGCGACCCCACACAGAGACGACCGGATGCCACTGTTGCGGCATCCGGTCGTCTTCGGGGTGTGACTTCTAGTGGAAGAAGTGGCGTTCCCCGGTGAAGTACATGGTCACGCCGGCGGCGTTCGCGGCGGCAATGACCTCCTCATCGCGCACCGAGCCACCGGGCTGCACGACGGCCGTGACGCCGGCGTCGAGCAGCACCTGCAGGCCGTCGGCGAAGGGGAAGAAGGCGTCGGATGCCGCGACCGAACCGGCGGCGCGCTCGCCGGCCCGGTTCACCGCCAGGTGGCAGGAGTCGACGCGGTTGACCTGGCCCATGCCGACGCCGACGGAGGCTCCGCCGGAGGCGAGGAGGATGCCGTTGGATTTGACCGCGCGGCAGGCCCGCCAGGCGAACTCGAGGTCGGCGCGGGTCGCCGGGTCAACCTCGGTGCCGGCGGCGAGCGTCCACCCGGCCGAGCTGAAGTCGGTGAAGGAGTCGGCCTGCTGCATCAGCAGTCCACCGGTGATCTGGCGGATCTCGGTGGCCGTGGGGCGGTAGTCGGCCGGCAGCTGGAGCAGGCGGATGTTCTTCTTGGCGGTGAGGATCTCAATCGCCTCAGGCTCGAAGCCGGGGGCGACGAGCACTTCCGTGAAGATGCCGCTGACGGTGCGGGCCATCTCGGCGGTGACGGTGCGGTTGCTGGCGATGACGCCGCCGAATGCCGACACGGGGTCGCAGGCGTGCGCCCGCTCGTGTGCTGAGGCGATGGGGTCGACAGCCCCGACTGCGGCCACGGCGATGCCGCAGGGGTTGGCGTGCTTGATGATGGCGACGGCCGGCTCGGCGAAGTCGTAGGCGGCGCGCACGGCCGCGTCGGCGTCGACGAAGTTGTTGTACGACATCTCCTTGCCGTGCAGCTGCTCCGCCTGAGCGATGCCGCCGCCCTCGCGGTTGCGGTAAAGCGCGGCGGCCTGGTGCGAGTTCTCGCCGTAGCGCAGCGACTGCTGGCGGGTCCAGGTGGCGCCGACCCAGCCGGGGAAGCCGGTTCCCTCGTCGTCGGGGGCGACGACGGTGCCGATCCAGCTGGCGACATTGACGTCGTAGCTGGCGGTGTGACGGAACGCCTCGGCGGCCAGTGCCTGGCGCGCGGCCAGCGTGGTGCCGCCGGCCTGCAGCGCTGCAATGATCTCGGGGTAGCGGGTCGGCGAGACCACGATGGCCACGTTGGCGTGGTTCTTGGCCGATGCGCGCACCATGGCGGGGCCGCCGATGTCGATCTGCTCGACGATGTCGGCGGCGGGCGCACCGGAGGCGACCGTCTCGGCGAAGGGGTAGAGGTTCACGACGACGAGCTCGAACGGCGCGATGCCGAGCTCGAGCAGCTGGGCCTCGTGCGACTCGAGGCGCAGGTCGGCGAGCAGGCCGGCGTGCACGGCGGGGTGCAGCGTCTTGACGCGGCCGTCGAGCGCCTCGGCGAAGCCGGTGACGCTGGCGACATCCGTCACGGCAAAGCCGGCGTCGCGGATCGTCGACGCGGTCGAGCCAGTGGAGACGATCTCGACACCGGATGCCGACAGCGCCGCAGCCAGCTCGAGGAGGTCGGTCTTGTCGCTCACCGAGAGCAGTGCGCGCCGCACTGCGACGATGTCGCGCGGACGGTAGAGGGACGGGTCGTGGCTGGGACCGCTCATTGCGTGCTGAACTCCTTGAGATTGACGTGGCCGTCGGCGATGTCGCGCACAGCCTGGATCAGCAGGCGGCGTTCGACGGGTTTGATGCGCTCGTGCAGATCATGCTCGGTGTCACCGGGCAGCACGCTGACGCGTTCCTGCGCGACGATGGGGCCGCCGTCGACGCTGTTGTCAACGATGATCAGGCTCGCCCCACTCTGATCGACGCCGGCGGCGATCGCGTCGCGCACTCCGTGCGCGCCGGGGAACTCGGGCAGGTAGGCGGGGTGCGTGTTCAGCAGGTTGGGCGTGAGCGCGGCCACGAAACGCGGCGGCACCAGGCGCATCAGGCCGCTGAGCACCACCAGGTCCGGTTGCCACTGCTGCACCTGCGCGAGAAGCTCGTCGCCCCAGCTGGCCCGGTCGGGGAAGGACGTGAACGGCACGGTGAAGGTCGGGATGCCGAATTCCTCGCCGAGGGCAAGGCCGTCGGCGTCGCGGTCGGCGCCGATGGCGACGACGCGGGCGCCGAAGTCATCGTCCTGCGCGGCTTCGAGCAGTGCCCGAAGGTTCGATCCGGTTCCAGAGATCAACACGACGAGCTTCAGCACGTGTCGAGCCTATCGCAGCGAACTCAGGCGGCCGGTTCGGAGACCGTGCTGCGGCCGCGTCGCATCGGGAGCTTGGCGACGGAGCCCGCGTACAAACCGAGCATCGCCGGCAGCGCCACCTCGAGGGCGGCGAACGCGGCGACCAGCCACGGGTTGGGCCCGAGCTCCTGCAGCCGGCCGGGTCCGGCCGCGCCGGCGGAGATCCAGGCCAGCAGCCCCAGGATCACGCCGGTGGTCACGCCGACGGCGAGTCCGTAGCCGATCAGCAGCCGCGCGCGCGGCTTGGCCTGCGGCATCCGCTGGCGCAGCAGCATGCCGACGGCGAAGCCGGCCAGGATCGGCACCAACAGCACCAGGAACCCCGGCCCCGTCGCCCCGTCGGGCAGCGCGCCGAGCAGCGGCAGGCCGGGCACGGGCCCGAGCACGGTGGCGCCGGGCGAGACGCTGCTGCCAACGCCGACGGCGAAACCGGGGCCGACGACCCAACTGGCGGACCAGATCACGGCGTTCGGCAACAGAGCCAGTTGCAGCAGGGTCAGCGCGATGCCGCCAAGCGCCCCGGCCTGTAGCGACTCGTAGAGCCCGATGACGGTGGCGAAGTTGCTGAGCAGCGAGAAGCAGAACAGCAGGCCACCGGCCGCGACGACCACGGCCGCGGCGATGGTTCCGCCGCGCAGCCCCTCGGCGACCAGCCGCACGGCGGTGGGCGGCAGCTCGTCCACCCAGTCGCGTACCGAGCCGGCTAGGCGCCGGCCGGCCGTGCCCAGCACGGCCCGGCGGGAGAGCGCGAGGCCGGTGATGACGGCCGCCGTGTAGATGAGGCCGGGCAGGAGCTGCGCGCTGCCGGCGGCGGGGGTGGCGATGGGGTGCCCGGCGCTCAGGGCTACGAGGCTGGCCAATACCCAGAACACTGCGACGACGATCAGGGCCGCCTGCAGCGGATGTGGGGAGCTGCCCGCCCGGCGGCCGGCGCCGATGCCGAGCACGATGGTGAGCAGGGCGAAACCGAGGGGCGCGAGCGAGAGCGTGAAAGCGGCATCCGCGCCGGGAAGCGCCAGCACGCTCACGAACGCGGTGGGCAGGGTGAGTGTGAGGTTCACACCGTGGCCGAGCAGCCAGACGTCGGAGGCGGCGCGCCAGAACACGGTCCAGTCGGTGCTCAAGCCGCTGCCGGTCGCCCAGAGGATGGTCAACGGCACGAGGGCGATGCCGAGCCCGATGGCGACGGCGATGGCCGCTTCGAGGGCGGCGAGCAGGGCGATGGTTATGCGGTTCATGCTCGCACGAGCCTACCCGCGCACATGCGGCCGGGCCCGCAGAAGCGCGGAGCCCCGGCAAAGCAGTCGGCTACTTATTGCGGTACGGCGCCTTGGCGAGGGCGACCAGGCAGGCGAGGCCGATGATGATCATGACCGAGGCGAAGGTGACCAGGCCGAGCCGGAACACAGTTTGCAGGAGTTCGTAGTCCATAAGCTGAGTATTACTCGCTTAGGGCTGCTTGTCACTGCTTTGCACAAGCTCGTCTTCTGCGACCGGGCGCGCCGCATCAGGGCCCTCCGGTCCGAGGGGATCCTCGGCGAGGGGATCCTCGGCGCCACCCGACGGCGCGGCGGGCTCTGATCCGTCGCGCTGCAGCAGCTCGGCAACGAGCACGGCCAGCAACGCCAAGACGGCCGTCCAGACGATGATGCCGGCGTGCAGCGGCCGGGAGAGCAGCAGCACGGCGCTGGCCACCACGGCGATCAGCACGCGCACCAGCACCCGCTGGCGGTACATCCACCGCCCGAAGCGGCCGGTCGTGATGCCCCGCTGCTCTGCCGCGCCGCGCGCGGAGTCGAGGCCGGATCCGATCAGCCCGCGCAGCTTCACGGCGAGCGAGTACGGCCCGCTGAACCAGGCGATCAGCGCGATCGTGAACGCCAACACGGTGATGGCCGTGGTCGTCGACTGCATGAGCTGGATCACCTGGTCGTAGATCGCCCCGGCCGCATCGGCCGGCAGCACGCTCGGCGACACCCCGGCGACGAAGAAGAGCCGGCCGATTCCGAAGCCGGCGGCCAAGATCAGCATGACGACGCCCAACGCGACGGAGGTGGCCACCAGCGCGTTCACCCGGCGCCGGGCCAGGAGCACGCCAGCCGCCAGCAGCAGCAGCGCGATGATGGGCAGCCAGATGCCGACCGCGATCGCCAGGCCGTAGACGAGCTGCACGGTCGTGAAGGCGTCGGCCGTCGCGACCACGACGGTGAGCTGCACTGTGGGGATGCTCGCGGCGAACCCGAAACCCTGATCGACCAGCCGCTGCTTCACCGCATCCACGAGCGGCCCGATCTGGATGCCGAGCTCACCGTTGCCGCTGATCGACAGCGCCGCGTTGGACTGGCCCTCCAGGGTGGCCGTCAACTGGTTGTGGCTGACGCGGAGGGCCTGCGCCCACAGGTCTTTGAAGGCGTCTGAGGCTACGAGTTTGTCGACGGTGGTCGAGACGAGGTTCTTGACGCCCGCGACCGCTGGCGCCTCAAGCAGCTTCAGCGCGTCGGCCGCCCGCGGCGGGAGCCCGAGCTGGCTGATCCCGTCGAAGAGCTCCGACGTGATTCCGGCAATGTCGACGTGCGCCTCGATGGCGGTGACGAGCTGGTCGGAGATGTAGTTCTGCACGGCGGGGTCCTCGGCCAGCGGCGCGAACGTAGCCACGAACTGGTCGGCGCTGCTCAGCTGCGCTTTCGCCCAGCTTGACACCACCGCGATCGGCGCCAGAAGCAGGCCGACCACGATGAGGATGGCAGAAAGCACCGACCAGCCGCGGCTGCGCCGATGCGGGGTCGCGATGATCTCGACCGGGATGACGTCGGGGCCGGTATCCGGAACCTCACCTGCCCGGAGCGCCGCGTTCTCACGCTGCAACCGGGCGACGAGCGCCTCCAAATCTGCGCTACTGCCTCGGGCCATGACGTGCCTCCTCCGCCTGCTGTGCCCACTGTAGCCACGCGCCGCCCCGCGCGACAGAGCCAATATTCCGTGCGGGGCACGCAGAAGGCCCGCCCCGCGCGAGCGGGACGGGCCTTCGAGTGCAGCGGTGCAGCCTAGAGGGCGGCGTACACCTCGCGCAGCAGGGCGGCCGTCTCGGACGGCGTCTTGCCGACCTTGACGCCTGCGGCCTCGAGGGCCTCCTTCTTGGCCTGAGCGGTTCCGGCCGAGCCGGAGACGATGGCGCCGGCGTGGCCCATGGTCTTGCCCTCCGGCGCCGTGAAGCCGGCCACGTAGCCGACAACGGGCTTCGTGACGTTGGCCTTGATGAACTCGGCCGCGCGCTCCTCGGCGTCGCCACCGATCTCACCGATCATGACGATCGCCTTGGTCTCGGGGTCAGCCTCGAACGCAGCGAGTGCATCGATGTGCGTGGTGCCGATGATGGGGTCACCACCGATGCCGATCGCGGTCGAGAAACCGAGGTCGCGCAGCTCGTACATCATCTGGTAGGTCAGGGTGCCCGACTTGGAGACGAGGCCGATCGGACCCTTGCCGGTGATGTTCGCCGGGGTGATGCCAACGAGGGCCTCACCGGGGGTGATGATGCCGGGGCAGTTCGGGCCGATGATGCGGGTCTTGTTGCCCTTGTCCTGGGCGAGGGCCCAGAACTCGGCCGAGTCGCGCACGGGCACGCCCTCGGTGATGATGACCAGCAGCGGGATCTCGGCCTCGATGGCCTCGACGACGGCATCCTTGGTGAAGGCAGGCGGCACGAAGGCGATCGACACGTCGGCGCCGGTCTGCTCCATGGCCTCTGCAACGGTGGCGAAGACGGGCAGCTCGATCGAGTTGCCGTCTGCGTCGGTGTGCAGAACGGTGGTGCCTGCCTTGCGGGCATTCACGCCGCCGACGATCTGGGTGCCGGCCTTCAGCATGAGGGCGGTGTGCTTGGTGCCCTCACCGCCGGTGATGCCCTGCACGATGACCTTGGAGTCCTTGTTGACGAAGATTGACATATCTCGGATTCCTTACTTCGCTGCGTTGGCGAGCTCGGCGGCCTTGTCGGCGCCCTCGTCCATGGTGGCGGCCAGGGTCACCAGCGGGTGGTTGGCCTCGTTCAGGATGCGGCGGCCTTCTTCGACGTTGTTGCCGTCGAGGCGCACGACGAGGGGCTTGTTCGCTGCGGAACCGAGCTCGGCGAGCGCGCCGACGATGCCCTTGGCGACCGCGTCACAGGCGGTGATGCCGCCGAAGACGTTGACGAAGACGCTCTTGACCTGCGGGTCACCGAGGATCACGTCGAGGCCGGCCGCCATCACCTCGGCGGAAGCTCCGCCTCCGATGTCGAGGAAGTTGGCGGGCTTGACGCCGCCGTGGTTCTCACCGGCGTACGCGACGACGTCGAGGGTCGACATGACGAGGCCTGCACCGTTGCCGATGACGCCGACGGAGCCGTCGAGCTTGACGTAGTTGAGGTCGGCAGCCTTCGCCTTGGCCTCGAGCGGGTCGGCCGCGGCCTGGTCCTCGAGCTCCTCGTGGTGCGGGTGACGGAATCCGGCGTTCTCGTCGAGGCTGACCTTGCCGTCGAGGGCGACGATGTCGCCTTCCTCGGTGAGGACGAGGGGGTTGACCTCGACCAGGGTCGCATCTTCACCGGTGTACACGGCGTAGAGCTTGACGAAGACCTCGGCGACCTTGTCGACGAGCTCGGCCGGGAACTTGGCCGCGATCGCGATCTCGGTGGCCTTGGCCAGGTCGATGCCTGTTCCGGGGTTCACCTCGATGCGGGCGAGGGCCTCGGGGCGCTCCTCTGCGAGCTGCTCGATCTCCATGCCGCCTTCGAAGCTGGAGAGCGAGAGGTAGCTGCGGTTGGCCCGGTCCAGCAGCACGGAGAAGTAGTACTCCTCCTTGATGCGTGCGCCGGCGGCCACCATGACGCGCTTGACGACGTGGCCCTTGATGTCGAGGCCGAGGATGTCGCGGGCTGCCGCTTCTGCCTCATCCGGGTTCTTGGCGACCTTGACGCCGCCAGCCTTGCCGCGACCTCCGACCTTGACCTGAGCCTTGACAACCACGACGCCGCCGAGCTTCTCGGCTGCTGCACGCACCTCCTCGGGAGTGTCCGCGACGATACCCGGGAGTACCGGGACCTCGTACTTCTCAAATAGGTCTCTGGCCTGGTATTCGTAAAGATCCACGCTGCTATTCCAATCCGCGTCTAAGCGTTCATGCATGGTTTGAGGGGTGGCAACAGTGCTCTGACGAAAATAGCTTGACGTCAAGACACACTGGCCTCAGTCAAACTCTACCTCCTGAGCACGAGGTGAGAATGTCGCCCAGGGGACGGCTACGCCCGGTGCACCCCGGCGCGCCGTTGCTGCTCCGGGTCTTCGCGGTGCCGGATTACCGCGTCCCGCGTGAGGTTGAGAGAGTCGGTCATGCTGTCGAACAGGCTCTGCGCGAGGCGCACGAAAAGCACGTCGGTCACGGCAAGCTGTGCGGTGCGGCTCGCGGTCGCCCCGGAACGGAACGCGTTCTCGCGCGCCTGCGTCGTGAGCAGGATGTCGCAGAGCGCGGCCATCGGCGATCCGGGGTCGTTGGTGATACCGACGGTCGTCGCGCCGGTGCGCCTGGCCTCCCGCAACAACCCCAGGATCTCTGGTGTGACACCGGAGTGCGACACCGCGATCAGCACGCCTCCCGGGCCGAGCAATGCGGTCGAGGAGAGCGCGAGGTGCACATCGGGGTGGTAGGTGCTCCGGCGGCCGATGCGCTGCAGCTTCATGGTGAGGTCGCGCGCGGTGAGCCCGGAGGACCCGAAACCGGCGAGCACGACATCGGGCGCGAACGCGAGTGCGTCGCGGACGAGGTCGACGGCCTGGAGGTCAAGCTCACGCAAGGTGTGCTCGATCGCCTGGGTCTCCTGGAAGAGGACCTTTGCGGCGACGTCGGCGGCGGTATCCGCCGGATCGATGTCGCCCGTCAAGACATTGGAGCGGTCGAGGTCGGCCTGGTCGCGGCTTGTCGTGCCGACGAGGTCGAACCGGAACTCGCGGTACCCCGAGTAGCCGAGGCTCTGGCAGAAGCGGGCAACGGTCGCCGCCGAGGTTCCGCACAGTTCCGCGACCCGGTTGATGGGGTTGTCCACGACGATTCGCGGGTCGGCGAGGATCGCTCGTGCGACCCGGGCCTCTGCGGCACTGAACCGCTCAAGCGATCCTTGAATCCTCGTGAGGGCGCGCACTAGCTCGTCGTCGCCTCATCGATCGCGGTGCGCAGGAAGCCACCGTTGCCTTCGAGTGCCGCAACCGCTGCGGCCGCGGGGATCCCCGCCTCGATCGACAGGATCGCGGCCTTGACCCAGCCGCCGGTCGCTTCCAGCGACGCCGCGGCGACTGCGGGCTCTGCGCCGGTGGCGAGGATGACGGTGCGCTCGCTGCGCGCGCGCAGCTTCTCATTCGTCGCACGAAGGTCAACCATAAGGTTACGGTAGACCTTTCCTGCCCGCACCATGGCCCCCGTGCTCAGTGTGTTGAGCACAAGCTTCTGCGCGGAACCCGATTTGAGGCGCGTCGAGCCGGTGAGGAGCTCGGGGCCGACCTCGGTCTCGATGGCGACGTGAGCCGCGGCACCGATCGCCGAGTTCGGATTGCAGGAGTGCGCAACGGTGAAGGCACCGCGCTCGCGGGCCCGGTTCAGCGCACCGACGACGTAGGGCGTGCGCCCGGAGGCGGAGATGCCGACCAGGCTGTCATTCGGTCCGAGATCGAGGCTGTCGACGTCGAGGGCGCCGGAATGCGCGTCATCCTCTGCGTTCTCGACGGCCGTGTGGATTGCGGTCTCGCCCCCGGCGATCCTGCCGATGATGACGTCACCGGAGATGCCGAATGTGGGCGGGGCCTCGCTCGCGTCGAGGATTCCCATCCGTCCAGCGGTGCCGGCCCCCATGTAGATGAGACGGCCGCCGCGCGCCATGCCAGCGACGATCCCGGCAAGTGCCGCGGTGATCTGGGTGGCTTGGGCGGCAACCGCGTCGGCGACGGCCCGCTCGCTCTCGATCATGGCGTGCACGAGCTCTGCGTCGTCCAGCAGGTCGAGATCGGGGTAGCGCACGCCAACCTTTTCGGTCGGGAGCGTACCGAGGAAGTCGCGCAGCTGCCCACGGTCCTCGATCGTGTTCGCGTTATCCACGGATGATCCTCTCTTCATAGCCCAGGTCGGTGCGCGTGATGATGAGCGCGGATCCGTCCAGTGCACTCCCGCGAGACGGGATGATGGTGATGCCGGCTTGCGCGAATGT